>DBXQ01000007.1:701-41142 GCA_002309955.1 Bacteroidales bacterium UBA1208 | reverse complement strand
TGATTTTAATCGGACACCAATAATTTTCTATCAAAAAATTATTATTATTGTGTTTTTTTGTATCTTTGTTTTTTTAAATATACGAGTATATATTGATAAGTGCCACTCATTGAGGAACAAAAGCCAGATTTGAAGTATACAGAAATAGATAAAAAAGTGAAAAATAAAGAAAAAAGTAATAATAGTTCCATACGCATTTATTGAATGATTATGAACAAAAAACAACAAAATAATCTATCATAATATTAATATCAATGACTAACAAAAATAATTATCGTACAGAAAGTGATCTTTTGGGATCCAAAGAGGTACCCAATGAGGTATACTACGGTGTGCAAACAAGCCGTGCCATGGACAATTTCCACATAAGCGGCCAACTTCTCTCCAACTACCCTAACTTTATCCGGGGCATGGCCATCACCAAGAAGGCTGCAGCCATGGCTAACGTAGAAGTGGGCATGATTACTGCCGAACAAGGAGAAGCCATTTGCTGGGCATGCGATCAACTCCTTTCTGGTCGTTTCCACGATCAATTCCCTATTGATATGATTCAAGGCGGTGCCGGCACAAGCACCAATATGGCCGCCAATGAAGTAATCGCCAATCTTGCTTTAGAGAAGATGGGCTACAAACGCGGAGAATATCAGTACTGCTCTCCCAATGATGTAGTCAATGCCTCGCAGAGCACTAACGATGCCTATCCATGTGCCATACACATGGCCATGTGTCTTGAGCACCTCGCTTTTATGCCCCATCTGGAAAAAATGATTGAATCACTTGACAAAAAGACCAAGGAGTTCGCACATGTAATCAAGATGGGTCGCACCCAGCTACAGGATGCCGTCCCCATGACTTTGGGACAGACCTTCAGCGGTTTTGCCGCTTCCCTGCGTGGCGAATATAAGAACCTGCGCACTGCTGCCGACGAATTTCTCACGGTGAACATGGGCGCCACTGCTATCGGCACCGGCATCTGTTCCAAGCCTGGCTACAGCGAAGCTTGCATCAAAGCCCTGCGCAAAGTGACTGGCTGGAACATCGAACTTGCCGATAATCTGATTGAGGCCACCAGCGCAACCAGTTGCATGATTCAGTACAGTTCAGCAATGAAACGTCTTGCATTGAAGATTAACAAGATGTGCAACGACCTCCGTTTGCTCTCCAGCGGCCCTCGTTGCGGTCTTAACGAAATCCATCTGCCCGAACGCCAGCCCGGCTCATCTATCATGCCTGGCAAAGTGAACCCCGTCATCCCCGAAGTGATGAACCAAGTATGCTACAAAGTAATTGGCAACGACATGTGCATCACTTTCGCCAGTGACAATGGACAATTGGAACTGAACGTAATGGAACCAGTTATTGCCTATACCCTTTTCGAAAGCGTCCATCTGCTGGAGAATGGTCTCGACACTCTCCGCACCCTCTGCATCGAAGGCATCGTCGCCAACGAAGAGCGCTGCCGCCAGCTTGTCCAGAACAGCATCGGCATCGTCACCATGCTCAACCCTATCATCGGCTACAAACAAAGCACCAAAATTGCCAAAGAAGCCAGCGAGACCGGCCGCGGCGTCTACGAACTCGTCCTTGAGCACAAACTCCTCACCAAAGAACAGCTTGACGAAATCCTCAAGCCCGAAAACATGCTCCAGCCCATCGAAATCAAGCTCTAAGCATCTTTCATCGTTCTAAATAACCCCCACCGTAGATGGCATCCGCCATCTACGGCTTTTTTTTACAAAATACATCCACTTATGCGTAGTGAGGTGAAAGTTGCATCGCTCCTTGGGGGTTCCGATGCGTTCGTTTCGGGGAGGGTCTATCCAAGTGAGGTAGGCAAAACAATGGGTAACTCTTGTACAAGTGACCTAAAACAGGACAAGGAAGGGCTATGGGAGTGTGGGCCGTCATTCATCCTCGAAAAAGATGCTTGTCCACCTACGCTTGGGAGGCTCCGCAGGAGGCTCTATGGCACCGATGATGTGGAGCTTGGCTTCCAGCTCCTCCTGGTTGTCGGTCAGCACCATCAGGCGGTCACCCTCGTGGAGGACCGTCTTGCCTGTGGGGACAAAAAAGTTGTCGTCCCTTTTCACCATGATGGCCAGGGTCTTTTCCGGCAACCCTAAATCCATCAGGCGACACCCTTTGACCAGCATGGGCTGCTTGATTTCAATCTCTGTCGATGAGGATTTTATCTCTTCGGGGAAATCAATGTCGAAATGCTGTGGGGCGTTGTTGAGCTGGCGAGCCGGCGGTTCGGACACGCCTAACCACCGAGCCACAAGGGGCAGAGAGGTGCCCTGAACCACAAGACTCACCAATGTGCAGAGAAACACGATGTTGAACATCTCATCGCTGTGTGGCACTCCGGAAGCGCGGCAGAGGATAGCAAAGATTATCGGAACGGCACCCCGCAACCCTACCCAAGAGACGAAAAGCCTGTCCTTGAGCATATAGTTCCTAAACGGGGCGAGTGAAAGGAAGACCGCAAGCGGGCGCGTCACAAGAATCATCACCACACTGATTATCAACCCTGGGACAAGCACGTGCTTGAGTTCGGAGGGGTTGACAAGCAATCCGAGTGTGAGGAACATGGAGAGCTGGGCAAGCCAAGTGATGCCGTCAAAGAAGTTGCGGGTAGAACGCTTGTGGACAAACTTGCTGTTACCCACCACTAGGCCCGCAATATAGACAGCCAGATAGCTGTTGCCCTGCATGTAATAGGTGGCGGCAAAGACAAAGAAACTGCCAGCCAGCACCAGGATGGGGTAGAGGGCGGCATTGTCCAGATTAATCTTGTCGATACTCCACACCATCCCTTTGCCAAAGAGCCAACCAGCCACGAAGCCCACAACCAACTGCGTGACCAGCATCAGCAAGGCCTGCCCCCAGTCGGGGCTACCGCCTTGGATGCAGAGCGTGATGAATGTGAGGGTGAGGACGTATGCCATCGGGTCGTTGGCACCGCTTTCCAACTCCAGCGTAGGACGCAGATTATGCTTTAGATTCAGCCCTTTGCCCCGGAGGATGGAGAAGACCGAGGCCGAGTCGGTACTGCTCATGGTGGCAGCCAAAAGCAGACACAACATAAGGTCCATGCCGAAGGAGCGGCCCATAAGCAGATAAAGTACAACGCCAGTAGCCAGCGCGGTGACAAGCACACCAAAGGTAGCCAATGTGACTCCGGGTTTAAGGACGGGCTTGATGTCGCTTATTTTGGTATCGAGACCGCCAGAAAAAAGGATGGCACTCAGCGCCACAGTGCCCACCATTTGGGCAGTTTTGATATTGTCGAAACGGATACCCAATCCGTCGCTGCCGAACAGCATACCCACTCCGAGAAAGAGCAGCAGTGCCGGCACACCAAAGCGACTCCCCGCCTTGCCCGCCAGAATGCTGGCGAAGAAGAGAGATGAGAAAATCAAAAGCAACAATTCTAACTGCATTGGCTACAAGGTATTGAAGGAGTGGTGCAGGGCCAGCGGCCTTGCACCACTCGGTGATTGACTATTTAAGCAGGGGTTGCAACTTGCCGGTGTCCGCACCCTCAATCCGAACAACCTCGGTTTCGGGTTCGAAAGGATCGATGTCGAAACGTCCCGCCTGCATCAGGGCTATAGCTCCGTCGGTGCTCCACAGCAGTTTTATGCCCAAGTTGGTGCTGACCTGCGGCTGAAGCTTTCCTATTGCGTCAAAATGATGGTTAGCGAGTGCCTCGCGGCAGACGCCGTAGTCGGCAGACGAGAGGTACACCGTCCTGTTTTTGACCCGGCTGTGTGTTGGAAGATAACAGTAGGTCCACAGCGTTTTGGAAAGGCACAAGGCCGAAAGCACTATGCCCACAAGTGTTGAGATTGCGCCGAGGGTCAGCAGCAGTGTTTGCAGACTGTCGTCAAGCCTAACCGAGAAACAAACCACTATGAGGGCTATGCCGACAAGGGCTAAGACTATCCAAAGCAGAGGGTTCTTGCCCTTCCGCACTAATTTCCCATCCATCTGAGTAGCAATATATTCATCGATTGATTGTATCGTTTCCATGATTACTCTATTTATTGATATTGTTGATAAAAATGTCCGTGAGGGGAATCAGGTTCTTCCCCTCGTAACGGAGGATTTGAGAATAATAGACTGTTTCGGGTTCATCACTGTAGCGCACCAGAACCAGCTGGGGCGAAGCCACCCGTTTCACCGTAGCCAAAGCAGCTTCGTCGCCTTTTTCCAAGGCCTCGGTGAGTTGTGGCAACGACGACTCGGCGTAGTAAGTGAGGGTGGGCTCCAGGCGGCGGTGTAGCGGCTTGCTGTAAGGGAAGCAGCTGTCGCCAAACAGATAGAAACAGATGATGAAGAGTAGGGTCAGCACTCCTAAGGCCGCCATGTAGAGAAACAGGCTCAACAGGGAGGGCGACATGCCGCCACCAATCAAGTAGATTGCACCGCAGAGGGCACCAATCAGAACGATTATCCACGCCGACCAGAGGGGTTTGATGCAGTGGCGTATTTCTGGCCGGGCATAGATTGCTTGTTTTATGTTTTGCATTGTCTTTCTGTTTTAATAATATTCTTACTCAACTATTTATGCGGAACCGTAGGTCCATCCCTTGGGGGATGGACCCGATTCCACACGTATCAAAAAACATCACAAAACAAAAATCAAAGCCGGAGCCTGAGCAGGAAATAGATATAACTGCCCGGTGTGAGACGTGTTTCCTGCTCATTTGCGTCATTTACCGGGGGCGTGGGGCTGTTGGTGAGGACCGCATGGCACCCAATGAGATTTACACTGTGCACCGGCCGCACCACGCGACAGGTGGGGACAGTGGGCTGGTTGTTTACAACCAGCAGGTCTTCCAAGCCTATATTCTTCCACTGAGGGGTCTCATGGCCACTCTCGCACACGATACCCTGCTGAGAACAAAAGTCGCTGTAACGTTTCCCCTGGGCCGCAGCATGGGCAGGGCACAACAACAGTAAAAGAAGGATTACCGTTGTGCAATGTATCGCAGTTTGGGAGAAGGCTTTCATGTTAAGAGAGTAGAGTTATTCTTGCAAATCAGCGTCGTCATCGACATGATTATTGTCGCTCCCAGAACTAAAAACGCCGAGAGAACGCAGAAGATAGAAGTACAGCGCAATAAAGAGGATTCCAATCATGATGTTTCCAATCCCAACAAAGGAACGGTCCAGAAAGAGAACTGGCATCAACATGAGCAGGAGCTTGGAGAGGGTATAGTAATGGAAACCATTCTTCCGCATCTTCCACATCATCCAAAGACCCGCAATGGAGGTGGCGTCAAGCAAGGCGGAGAGCAGGTAGTACCACTGTGGCACACTGAGGGAGCGCTCAAGCAGTATCCCCCACTGGTCGGGAAACGCATCCGTATGGGCATTGTAATATGCCGTCACCATTGGGAGGGTCAACCCACTCACCAATTCGGAAAGAAGATACATACCTGAGACCACAAAACTAAGCACAAGGAGCGTCCGCAATGATTTCAGGTTGACACTATATTTTTGTTCGTCCATTAGTTATTCCTCTTATGCGTTGGTACATTCTACAAGTTAGAGCACAGCGGCCATCTGCTGCTGAAGCTTGCGTGCCTCCTCGGCAGCACGCTCGGCAAAATCAAGCCCCTTGGAGGCGTAAATGATGCCACGGGAAGAGTTCACCAGAAGTCCGCAGTCCTTCGTCAGGCCATACTTGCAGACCTCTTCCAAGCTGCCACCTTGAGCTCCTACACCAGGTACCAAAAGGAAACTGTCGGGGACAATAGCACGCACCTGCGTCAACATGTCGGCCTTGGTGGCTCCGACCACGTACATCATGTTCTCCGGGCCTCCCCACTGTTTGGAGGTCTCCAGCACTTTCTCGAACAGTTTCTGGTCCCCACCCGTTGGGAGGAACTGGAAATCGAAAGCACCCTTGTTTGAAGTCAATGCAAGCAGTATGACCCATTTGCCTTCATAAACAGTAAAGGGCTGCACAGAATCAGCACCCATATAAGGTGCCACTGTAAGCGAATCAAAATTGTAATCGCCTGCGGGATCTAAAAAAGCTTTGGCATACTGCTGCGAAGTGTTACCTATATCACCACGCTTAGCATCGGCAATGGTAAAAGCCTTCTTATCCATGCCATGCAGATAGTCCATTGTCTTTTTCAATTGAATCAAACCTTCAATCCCCATAGCCTCATAAAAAGCGAGATTGGGTTTATAAGCCACAGCATAGTCAATAGTAGCATCTATAATAGCCTTGTTGAAGAGAAACACACCGTCGGCTTCATTACGAAGGTGTTCTGGCATTTTGTTTTTATCCACATCAAGTCCCACACACAGAAAAGAACGGCGTTCTTGTATCAGATTGACTAACTCTTGTCTTGTCATAATAAGTTTATTTTAATAGTTCTACTTGTAATGATATTTATGAGAATATCTCTCTTATACCAACCCACTTATGCTGTAACATGATGAAACTTTTCAGTCAGCTGCTGCGAGGTGATATGTTCCAGACGGTCATCAGACACTATGCGTCCATGGTTGATAATGATGGCTCGGGTACACATTGCTTCCACTTCCTGCATAATGTGGGTGGAAAGGAGCACCACTTTATCTTTGCCTGCATTTTTGATGACCGAGCGGATTTCCTCAAGCTGGTTTGGGTCAAGTCCCGTGGTGGGTTCGTCAAGAATCAACACCTGGGGGTCATGTATCAATGCCTGTGCCAATCCCACACGCTGACGGTAACCTTTGGAAAGCTGGCCAATGCGCTTGTTGCTCTCTGGTGTCAGTCCAACAAGCTCTATCATCTCTTCCACACGGTCGTTGCAGTGTTTAATACCGTAAACACCAGCCACAAAACGAAGAAATTCTCGTACATACATTTCCGTGTAAAGCGGGTTATGCTCAGGCAGATAACCTATCTCCTTACGCACAGCCAATGGCTCTTCGTAAATACTATGTCCACAAATCATAGCTTCACCCTCAGTAGGTGGAAGATAGCAGGTAAGTATTTTCATAAGCGTGGACTTTCCTGCACCATTGGGACCCAACAATCCTACCACTTCGCCCTTCTGAGCAGTGAAACTGACATCGTCCAACGCCTTCTGCCCGTCATAGACTTTAGTTATATGTTCTACCTGAATCATGATTTCTCTTTTTAAGACAATCTATACAAAAATATAAACAATGATTGTGTTATCGGATAAATTATGAATTACGAACCAATCGTCGCAATTTATACTAACAATTTTCAATCTCCACTGAGCAATTCTTTGGCTTTCTGCAGCGAAATACGTTCACCATCTAAAAAAGCGACCACAAAGGCATCCTTAAACCCTTTCTCACGCACCTCCTTTTGATACCTCGCTGCCTCATTAGCAGTATTGAAAACGCCTGTAGTATAGCAATATGTACCCTTCTGGATATAATATTCATAATCTGTAATACCCTTAAATTCACGTGCTTTCTCCTTCAAAGCTTTGCTACTTGTCATAAACTGCACTTTAAATTCCACTTTGCCTTGTGACGGTTTTGCCACTTGTGTCATTTCCTCCTGTTTTGTGGAAACAACTGCTTCGGTCTGAGTCGTGACTGGTTTATCTGCCTCTTTTACCTTTGGCTCATCAACAGGCATCGGGGGATCGACATTAGTGTGTGCAGTTGACGGCACAAAAGTGGTAGGTTCATCAGCCGTCGGAGCCTCTGGGACCTTCTCCTCCACAGCCTTCTCAGCCTTGGGAGCTTCTTGCTCAGCCACCTTGGGTTTTACGGGTATATTTATCTCCTTGGTGGGCTTTTCTCTATATCCTTTCAGTTCTATCTTCAACTCCTTCGGAGCTTTTACCCCCTCCACCTTGCTTTTGTATGTAGCAAACGCCTTAAAGATGCTCGATACAATAGCAGCTTGCCCCTCATCGGAAATCATATACAACTCCTCCTCCGGATTGCTTATAAAACCGACCTCGGTCAACACGGCAGGCATTGCCGTCTTATATAACACAAATATCTCAGCCTGCTTCACCCCCCGGTTAATCGTTTTGATGGCCGACTTATACTGATCCTGTATATAGCCGGCAAAATCAAGGCTCTTGTCCAGATAGGCATTCTGGTACATGGCAAACATCACATAACTCTCAGGCGAGTTCGGGTCGAACCCTTGATAATCGCTGTTGTCCTTATAGCCCTTCTCAAGCAGAATATCGGCATTCTCCTTCTTGGCGACCTCCATGTTAGCCTTACTTTGCGACAGACCCATCACATATGTTTCAACTCCCGTGGGCGAACTATTGTTCCACGAATTGCAATGAATCGATATAAACAAATCAGCCTTGGCCTTGTTGGCAATCCGTGCACGCTCAGCCAACGTAATATCAACATCGGTTGTACGCGTATAAATAATCGTCACATCGGGATAGTTATCCTCTATCAACTTCCCCAACTTCAATGCCATCTGCAACGTCAGATTCTTTTCTTGCGATTTTCTACCCACGGCACCTGGTTTGTCGCCACCATGGCCAGCATCGATAACGACAGTTTTCACCTGTCCCACCCCTTTTTTTTGTGAAAAAAGAGGGCTGTTTACGCAGGCAAGCACAATAAAAATGGCAAATAAGCGTTTCATTTTCAATTCTATATTTTATATTTTTTATTATTCAGTAAAAAGTTGGTATCTTTGCAAATTCTTTTGCAAAGATACGATGAAAATCGGAAAGTGAAAAGATTTATGCGGAAACTTTTGAACATCTGCCTGTTAGTCTACTTCTTGACAATGGCAACGGTAGCGGGCGCACAAAACGATTCTGTGCGTAACAATGCCCGCATGCTTCTCCGCACCCACGATTCAACAGCCATGCATGCCCTACTCCCCTCCGTAACCCACACACTGCTGACCGACTCACTCAATACCACACCCGATTCTCTCATCACTTTAACCGATTCTATTGCCCGTATTGCCGATACTCTTGCCTCAATTGCTGACACACTCGATTCCCTAAGCCGTTCATCCTCTCTTCCCCCACTCCGTCTATCACCCAACGCTCTCACCAGCATCGTACACTATAAGGCTACCGACTCCATTGCCATCGACATCAATAAACGCAAAGCGCAAATCTATTCCAAAGGCTTAATAGAATACGACGACATGGAACTCAAAGCCGATGACATCCGTGTTGATTTCGATAGCCAAATACTCCGTGCACAACCCGTCACCGACACTGCCGGCAAAGTGTCTGGACGTCCATTCTTCAAGCAAAGCGATGCCGAATACATGGCCGACACCATCGTCTTCAACTATAATACCCACAAAGGCCTCATCTCCGGTGTAATCACACAACAAGGCGATGGATTCCTCCATGGCTCGCGTGTCAAACGTGTCAGCGACTCCGTAATGTATCTTAACGGAGGACAATACACCACATGCAATTACGCCCATCCCCATTTCGCCATCAACTTTACCCACTCCAAACTGATTACTGGCGACAAAATCTTCACCGGTCCCGCATATGTTACCATCGAGGACGTTCCCACACCCTTGATACTCCCATTCGCCTTCTTCCCCATGAAAGGCGACCGCACATCGGGCATACTCATGCCCAGCTACGGTTGGATGAACAACCGCGGATACTACCTCAAGGACGGGGGCTACTACTTCGCCATCAACGACAATCTCGACCTCTCCCTGCTGGGCGAAATCTACACCAACCTCAGCTGGGCCGCCGAAGCTCGCAGCAACTACTATGTCCGCTACAAATACAAAGGCAACTTCGACATTCGCTACGGCATTACCAAAGAAGGCATTCCTGGCGACAGCAACACCTTCCGCAAATTCAGCGACTTCAAGATTGCATGGAAACACGACCAGGATGCCAAATCCAACCCCCGCAGCCGTTTCTCGGCTAACGTCAACCTGCAGAGCCGCAACTACAACAAGAATACCACCAACCGCAACGACTACTTCAACAGCACCACCACCTCCAGCATCTCCTACACCGCCCAGCTTGGCAGCTCCTTGAACTTCGCCGCCTCCCTGCGCGAATCCTACAACGCCCAGACAGGCCTCTTCAACCTCAAACTCCCCTCCCTCTCCCTCAGCTCCACCACCTTCTATCCCCTCCGTCGCAAAGAAGCCTCCGGAAACCTCCGCTGGTACGAGAACCTCTCACTCTCCTACTCCTTTGCCGCCGACAACAACATCAACGCTCAGGACTCCGACCTCCTCAAACTCCAAACCCTGCAACGCATGCAATACGGCGTACAGCACACGATACCCCTCACACTTACCCTCAAAGTACTCAAATACTTCAACTGGACCAACTCCGCCAATTACAGCGAACGCTGGCACTGGTCCACCATCCGCAAACACTACGACACTGAGACCAACACCCTGACCATCGACACCGTGCGGGGGTTCCGCGGCAACCGCGAAGTCAGTTTCAACTCCACTCTCTCCACCCGCATCTACGGCATGTTCAACTTTAAGTTCGGCCCCATCAAAGCCATCCGCCACGTCATCAACCCCTCCGTCTCCTTCAACTACCACCCCGACTTTGGCCATTCCTCCCTCGGCTGGTGGCAGTCATATACCGACAACACCGGCTACACCCATCGCTACTCCATCTTTGAGCAAAGCCTCTATGGTGGCCCCCCCGACGGCCAATCCGGACGCATCTCCTTCAACATCGGAAACAACCTCGAAATGAAAATTGCCAACCCCAAAGACACTGTCACTGGCGTCCGCAAAATCACCCTTCTCGAAAGCTTCAACATCGGCATGAGCTACGACATGGCCCGCGACTCCCTTCGTTGGTCCGATCTGACCCTCTCCGGCCGCACCACCCTTTTCAAAAACCTTGTCATCAACTACTCCAGCTCCTTCAGCCCCTACTATATCGACAACCAAGGCCGCAAACATGACCAATTCATCTGGAAAACCGGACAGAAGAAACTCCTCCAAAAAAACAACTCCACCTGGAGCACCCAAATATCATACAGCATCAACAACAACACATTCAACCCCGACAAAGAAAACAAATCCACTAAACCAAAAGGCGAACAGATAGTGGCACCCATCATGCAATCGCCCTACAACTACAATCCCTCCCTCCTCATGGGCACCTATGCCGACTTCTCCATGCCCTGGAACGTATCGTTCAACTACACCCTCAGCTACGTCAGCACCTATGTCGCTGCACAATACAACTTCAAAAACGACGTCATCCAGACCCTCAGCGTCTCCGCCAACGCCGAAATCACCCCAAACTGGCGTGTCGCCGTCTCCACTGGCTACGACTTCGTCAACAAAGGTCTCTCCTACACCTCCATTGACCTCTACCGCGACCTCCACTGCTGGGAAATGCGCTTCAACTGGGTACCCTTCGGTTACTACAAAAGCTGGAACTTCGTCATCAACATCAAAGCCAACAGCCTCAAAGACGTCAAATACCAAAAACAACAGTCCTACCAAGACAACCAAGGCTACTACTCATACTAACCCATCTATCAAATCTAATATATAAAATCCATCAACAAAATGACCGAAAAACTATACCACTCCATCGGTGAAGTATCCCAAATGCTCCACGTCAACCCCTCCCTCCTCCGCTTCTGGGAGACAGAATTCCCTGCCATCAAACCCCACAAAAACAAGAAAGGCNNCCGCTACTACACCGACGACGACATCGACCTCCTCCGCCAAATCTACCACCTCACACGCGAATCCGGCTATACTCTCGAAGGCGCACGCGAACGCCTCCGTCTCTCCGACGACCTCGACCGCGACAAACAACTCGTCAAAACCCTCACCGAAGCCCGCCAGTTCCTCGTCAACCTCAAAGAATACCTATAGCAGACTTCTTAAAACGATAGTCACAATGCTATTTACTACCTTCAGCGGCTCGCCGAAACATGATTTATCATGTAACAATTCATTGACGATAATTCATGTTTACAAAAAGAAAAACATCTTTAATTAACAATGCTTTGCTACGATTTATTTGAATAAATAGCGATTGTCTATAGCCCACCAGCCATAACGTCCTGCTAAGCCTACCAAAACACAGTAATTCAAAGACCTCTCCTATCGACAGCAACCTAACGACATACCCTCATATTCCCCATTCTTTTCTGGCTGCAAAAATACATCCAAATATTTTGTATCTTACACAATCCTTCCCAATCCTGCTCAAACCATTATGGACATTCCCAAAAGCTAATCTTTCATTACCAAATGTCCCAAATAAGTAGCACCGACAGACTTACTCTCAGAAACACAAATAAAATCTTTCCGTATCAAATAATTTCTGTAACTTTGCAACGTCAAAAACAAATCACACATGATATAGAACAAAAATAAACAACATATTAACTCATAGCGTTTGCTATTTGTTCCGACCTAACTGAAACGTGGAAAATTTCATACAAGGCTACAAGGGTGACAGATAGAAATGCTTGCCAACAGGCGAGTATTTTAGTCTTTCCTTGTAGAGGTAATTCCACGACCGCAGTTAGGAGACGAGATTGCTCGCCTTCTTTTTTGTCTGTAGTCGTCGGAATGTATTCAAGGAATCGGTAGCACATCGCCCAAACAGCAACCACTATGCAGATACACATAGGCCACCTAATCCGCGACGAACTGCGCCACCAAGGCCACACCAACGAGTGGCTTGCCAGGCAAATTAACGTCACACCACGCACGGTGCAACGCATCTTCAACAAGCCCTCCCTCGACAGCCAGTTGCTCTTCAACATCAGCAAGGCCCTCCACACCGATCTCTTCCGACCCTACATAACAAGGCTCAACGCCACGACAGATATTGTCACATGACAACATTTGTCGTGGCAAGATTGACAAAATGGTGGTAACTTTGCAAAAAAAAGATTTATGACTATACTAAGTTCAAGTGCAATTATCGACACCGTGGTCAATGTGTTAGGCTTATTGGTTGCAACTATATCCATGGTTGCAACAGTAATCACTATGTTGATAACGAAAAACGACCTCAAGCCCACTGTCCAAAAAATAAGGAACAATATTGGAATTAGTATGGAACGAGCAAAGAAGGAACTCATCTACAAGAAACACTTTAAAGACAGTAACATTTCCGAATCGGAATTTGAAGAAGCTGTGAAAGATGCATATGCTGACATCATGCTATTGATGCCTTATCTTGACAAACAGGGAAAACAGGACGAAGACTGGTATCTTGGCGAATGGTTATGTAACGAGCGTCCATATTATGAAAACATTATAAGCAAAGACAAGAAAGAAGTTGCTCACCTTGTCTATACTATTAGAAAAGACATTTATTAACAATAATACATATAGAACTCATGAAGAAACTATTATCAATCATTATCTGTTATTTGGCACTAAGTCAATGTTATTCAGCCAACGCTCAGGCGTATAGTGCTGGAACAATTATTTATCAATATAAAAGTCGATGGTATATTCTGGTAGAATTTAATGGTAAAACGACATCAGTTGGAACTGGTGGCGTTGGAGAAGGCTACAGTACTTCAAAAGTTAAGGCGGGATTTCGGGAGTCTCCTACTTGGGCTGACGATGCACCAAAAAATCGTGGAACATTCTATTTAGACGAAGAGAAATCCACATCATCAAGATGGGTCTACAAACAAAATCGCACAGGGAGTGGTAACTGGGACAAATTTTTGGCCGTTAGTAAGGATTTAAGTACCATGATTATATGGGCAGAAGACGACTATGGCAGATTAGTCGATGGTTGGGGTGGTGGACAAGCAAACCATACAAGTACCTGTGTGAGAGTTGACCCTGAAATATTTAAACCTGAACCACAGTCAAATAAATATGATTTCCTTAATGACTAAAAGGTTTTTCTTTCTCTTCTTACTATTGAGCATCCATGTCTGCTATGCCCAAGATGTGCGATACTATAAACTAACACGTATCCAACAAAATGGCTCTGCAAACAGAAATGTATCTGGTGGGCAATTCATTACTTTCAGTGGAAACCTGTGCTTTGAATCCAACAATAAAGGTCTTAGCATTGGGAATGGCACATTGAAGAAAAACAATAGTTATAGCAACGCCCAGTATACCATCTACCAAGGTTCTAGTTATTGGGGTAATTCCACGACATTCAAATTCAATGCAGACAAGAGTGTACTGAATGTGGTACTAAATAATGGCGACATTTATGTCTACAATCGAACCTCTCCGCCAACAGGAGTGACCACAAGCTCATTGATACGTAAAAATAGAAGTGGCAGCGGGAATATATCCAATGAATATCCCCCCGCACAAACTCCATTTATGCTGCAGCCATCAATCCAAACACAGCCAAGCCAGCCAACAGGACAAAGCGAAACCCAACCACGATATGTGGAAAAGACATACATCTGCACTTATTGTCATGGCAAAGGTACTGTGGTTGACTGCGACAATAGCATTGTGGACTATACTGGCAATAAGAAGTATTGTAACGCATGTGGCCAATACGTTCCTATGAATCATGTACACAAACGCTGTCCATCATGCCACGGCAAAGGCACATATACCAAAATGGAACGGGCTTATTGAACTCCTAATCCCATTGACATATTGATTATTCTGCCACCCCTCCGTAACAGTAATGAACCTTGTAGGTGCCTCACATACCTGATGGAGAATCAATCCTTTTGAGGCCAATCCAACTTGCTGTTGATATGGGGTGGATTACATGTCAGCCATACTACAAAAGATTCGAAATTGTATGAAATAACATACTGTTTCATCACAAAATTGACTCTTTTTTATATCAATATTCACAAAATATTGAACCTTATTTATACCACTTGCGTTTTCCTGAAATCGGATTAGTAACGAGATGACAAATTAATAGCTTTGCCTCCCAACACATTTCAAAACATATTTACCTACCAAGAACCATATACTACGTCCCATGCACCGACGATTGTAAGCCGTTTCTGAAACAGTTGCTCTTCGGTATTTGACCATTGAACAACCGAAGAACAGACGAAAAAAAGACGAGGGAACTTCTATGAAGAGATGTCACACTCACCCTGGTGGGCGGGAACGTGGGATATTGAAGAGAATATCAAATCCGATGAGACTATTGCTGCTCGAAGGCTTTGACTTTATCGCAGAAGCGCTGATTGGCGCGGGAAAGGGCAGTGTCGGCATTGATGCCATGGTCGTGAGCCCAGTGGACGAGGTTGAAGAGGAGTGTGCCAAAGGATTCTTCTGTGGGTTCGGTCTCCAAGGTGTGAAGCGGCAGCAATTCTTGCTCTGATTCGGTACCTTTGGGGGTTGGCAGCGTAGGGTTGACCCCAATGCCTGCGGCCTTCTCCTGCAGGCGGACGGATTTGACTAACGGCGGCAGACTGGCAGGGACTCCGTCAAGGACGGACTTACGGCCTTCGTGCATCTTGATTTGTTCCCAGCTTTCGCCATCGTAGCTGTCGGGCTGGAAGATAAAGGGATGACGGTCGATGAGTTTGTCACTGATGGCATTGAAGATGTCGGCAGGGGAGAAACGTCCTTCTTCATCTGCTATCTTGGCATAGAAGAGCAGGTGCATAAAGAGGTCGCCGAGTTCTTTCATTAATTGAGAATTGAGGATTGAGGATTGAGAACTTTTTGCCGTTTCTGACTCATTTCCAATTTTCAATTTTGAATTCCCGATTTCCAGAATGGCTTCGCTGAGTTCATAGGTCTCCTCGATGGTGAGGTAACGGAGGCTCTCCATGGTCTGGACACGATCCCAGGGGCACTGTTGGCGCAGGATGTCAAGAATGTCGCTTAGACGTTGCAGTGCTTTGATGTCAACTGGCTTCATATGCGGCGCACCTCCTCAATGCCTTCAATTTTTTCAAGATTCTCAAGCAGATGATTGAGGTTGTCGAGGTTGAGGACGTAGAGCATGATGATGCCACGGACAATGCCTTCGACAGCCTCAAGGGTGATGGCACGCATGTTGAGATCCATCTCGCCGGTGACGATGCCGGTGATTTCCTGTAGAAGACCTTTACGGTCGATGGCGGTGAAAGCAATGCCCGAAAGGAGGGCAACGTGTTCGCCGGGACGCCAGCGGGCGCGGACAATGCGGTTTTCGTGGTTGGCCATCTCGTCCATGGCTACTTTGCAATTGGTGCGGTGCACCATGATTTTACCGTCGGTGACGATGCCCACGACATTATCACCTTGGACAGGTTTGCAGCATGGAGCTGGTTCAGTGGCGTAGCGTTCATATTCTTCGTCAAGGAGGAACGAGCGTTGGTTGCTTCCACCAGAGGATGTGTTGAGGTTGATGGCAGTGCTGTCTTTGTCGAAAAGTGAGGTGTATTCGCCCATGAAGTAGGTGTTGTGGTTGGGGTTGAAGCCTTTGCCGAAGCACTGGGCGATGTCGTTATGGGAGGTGATGCCCATGGCAAGTTGGAAGAAAAGGTCAATGTCGCTTTTCAGTCCAAGGAAACGTTTGATTTGGCCGATGGTGGCGGAAGAGTATGGCAAGTTGAGTTTGGCGAGGATTTCCTGTAGGCGGATTTTGCCTTCTTCGCGATATCCTTTACGCTGGTTGCGGAGATAGTCTTTGATGGCTTCGCGCGCACGGGAGGTTTTGACCATGCCGAGCCACTCTTCGGTGGGATGGGTTTTGCGGCTGGTAAGCACTTGCACCTGCTCGCCGGCGCGGAGTACGTGACCTATGGGTTCGACTTTGCCGTTGACTTTGGCACCCATGCATTGTAGGCCGAGTTTGGTGTGGATGTAGAAGGCGAAATCAAGCACGGTGGAGTGGGCAGGCAACTTTATCATGTCTCCCTTGGGAGTGAAGAGATAGATTTCCTTAATGTAGAGGGTTTCTTTGAATTCCTCAACAAGATCAAGAGCACTCTTTTCGGTATTTTCGAGGGTGCTGCGTATCTGCTGCAGCCACACTTCGACGGGACTGAGTTCAATGTTCTCCTCGGGATGCGCTTCTTTGTAGAGGAAATGGGCAGCCATACCCTTTTCGGCTATGACATCCATGCGCTGTGTACGGATTTGAACCTCGACCCACTGGCCGATGGGGGTCATGACAGTGGTTTGAAGCGACTCATAGCCATTGGTCTTGGGCGTGGTAATCCAATCGCGGAAACGAGTGGGGTCGGGCGGGAAAGCAGATGAGATGAGTGAATAGACCTTGAAGCATTCGGATTTCTCGGCATCAAGGGGCACATCGAGGATGATGCGCATGGCATAGAGGTCGTAGATTTCATCGAATTTGACACCTTTGCGCTCCATCTTTTTCCAGCAGCTATAGACTGACTTGATACGGGTCTTGATAGTGTATTTGTATCCGTTGGCGTCAAGCATGCGGGTTACCGGCTGAGTGAAGCATGCTTTTAGTCGGTCTTCTGTACCGGCAGTTTTGTTGATAAGGGCGGCAATCTCGTTGTATTTGTCGGGGTTGGTATATTTCATCACAAGCTCTTCGAGCTCGGTTTTAATGGAGTAGAGACCCAAACGATGAGCCAACGGGATATAGAGATATTGAGTTTCGGACGAGATAGCCAGCTTCTTGGTGTCCTTCATTGAGCCAAGGGTACGCATATTGTGCAGGCGATCGCATAGTTTGAGGAAGATTACGTATGCATCGTTACACATGGAAAGCAGTATCTTACGGTAGTTCTCGGCCTGTTTAGACTCGGTGGTGGGCATGAAGAGAACGTCTTCGATTTTGGTGACCCCGTCGATAATAACAGCAACGCGGTCGCCGAAAATGGTGCGGATTTGGTCGAGGGTGATTTCGGTATCCTCCACCACATCGTGGAGCAACGCACAGACGACGGCTATAGGGCCGAGACCCACTTCCTGAACGGCAATAAGAGCCACAGCAAGAGGATGGAAGATATAGGGTTCACCTGATTTGCGGCGGGTGCCCGAATGGGCTCTTTTGGCCAAAGAGAAAGCCCGGAAGATTTCATCTTCCTGTTTCTGGGTGAGCGGGGAGTTTTTGCGGCATGCCGCTAATAATTCTTCGTATTTGGCCTGGATTTCTTTCTCCTCACGGGCCTCGTCAATCACATACATAGCATTCGGAACTGTTTAAAGTGTTTATGGAAATAACAACAGAAAGGAGAAAAAGGTGCTGAGTGTGACACTAAGTCCGACTGTAAGATAAATGCCAGAAAAGTCGGTTAGGACACCCAGCGAACCACTGGAATAGCAGAACTGCCCCATGCCCGTAGGTGCAGCCATACGCACCCCGGCTTCGAGGGCAGGACGCACATGACGGAAACTGCCGTCAATGCAACTAACACCGGCATGGCCATAGAAATGCCAGTCATATCGACTCCACGGCTTGGACAGACGGTATTGCACTCCACCAGAGAGCCACAGGTTGGCATAGCCGAGATAGCCCGACAAACCGAAGCCCCATAGTTCGGGAAGATAAGCATAGTCCAATCCTACGCCAAAGTCCTCCACCCCCACCAGCAGTTTGATGTCGGCAAAATGGCTGCAAAAGGGACTGCCGAAATAGCGAATAGGATTAATCTTGGGAGCCGAGTACTGAACCGTGTCGTATGTGGCAGCCGAAGTGTCAACCACATTGCGACGCTGAGCCATGACACAAACCCCTAAGACAAGGAAAGTAATAAATACCAACGCTCTCTTCATCACTCCAGATTGGATTTCTCCTTAAGTTTGGCACGGATTTTGGCTTCAAGCTCATCGCAGAGTTCGGGATTGTCACGCAGCACTTGCTTGAGAGCCTCGCGCCCTTGGGCAAGCTTGGTATCGCCATAGCTGAACCAAGAACCGCTCTTCTTGATGATTTCATGCTCGACACCAAGGTCAATGATTTCACCCAGCTTGGAAATACCTTCGCCAAACATAAGGTCAAACTCGCACGTACGGAATGGAGGAGCGACTTTGTTCTTGACAATCTTCACCTTGACACGGTTGCCGACATTTTGGTCACCGTCCTTGATGGCTTGGATACGCCGGATATCGACACGCACAGAAGCATAGAATTTAAGTGCATTACCGCCAGTTGTGGTTTCGGGGTTGCCAAAGAGAACTCCGATTTTCTCACGCAACTGGTTAATAAAGATACAGCAGCAATTGGTCTTACTGATTGTGGAGGTAAGTTTGCGCATCGCCTGACTCATCAGTCTGGCTTGAAGACCCACTTTCGAATCACCCATCTCGCCATCAATTTCAGCCTTGGGTGTCAGTGCTGCGACCGAGTCGACGACAATGATATCAATTGCACCGGAACGGATAAGGTTGTCGGCAATTTCCAATGCCTGTTCGCCATTGTCGGGCTGGGAAACCAGCAGGTTGTCGATATCAACGCCCAGCTTTTTTGCATAGAAACTATCAAATGCATGTTCTGCATCAATAAAGGCAGCAATTCCTCCCTCTTTCTGACATTCAGCAATGGCATGGATGGCCAAGGTGGTTTTACCTGATGATTCCGGTCCGAATATCTCAATAATACGGCCTTTTGGGAAACCTCCCACACCAAGAGCTGCATCGAGATTGATACTTCCTGTTGAGATTACATCAACCTTCACCGAAGCCTGGTCGCCCAATTTCATCACTGAGCCTTTGCCATAGTTTTTTTCAATCTTGTCGAGTGTACTTTGTAGAATCTTTAATTTTTCGAGTCTCTGAGCCTCGCTGTCAGTCAAATCTTTTGCCATAATTTACAATTATTTACAATATTACTACATATAGGGTTACAATATGATTACCAAGATACAAATATACAATTTTTTTTTGAAATTTCACGAATAAAAAAAAAATGCGTATCTTTGCAAACCAAACATTTTAACATCATGGAAATCCTTAGTAATAGAATCTTGAACATGGCCGAGAGCGAAACCCTCGCCATGACAGCCAAAGCACGAGAGCTAAAAGCTCAAGGTAAAGACGTAATCAGCCTCTCTATCGGAGAACCCGATTTCAACACCCCCGAAACCATCAAAGATGCCGCCAAACAGGCCATTGACGACAATTTCACCCATTATCCTCCCGTTCCCGGCTATGCCGATTTGCGCGAGGCTGTGAGTAAGAAATTCAAACGCGACAACAACCTTGACTACAAACCCGAGCAGATTGTGGTCTCCACGGGTGGCAAGCAGTGTATCTACCAAGTTGTGCAATGCCTTGTCAACCCCGGCGACGAAGTCATCATCCCCACTCCTTTCTGGGTGTCGTATAAAGAGATTGTCCGCGTGGCCGAAGGCAAATGTGTTTATGTAAAGACCAACATCGAGAACGACTTCAAGGTGACACCCGAACAACTCGAAGCCGCCATCACCCCAAAGACCAAACTCATCATGTTCTCAAGCCCCAGCAATCCTACCGGAATGCTTTACAGCAAGGAAGAACTGAGAGGTATCGCCGAAGTGGTGGCCAGACATGAGAATGTCTTCGTCATGTCCGATGAAATTTACGAACACATCAACTTCGTGGGTAAACATGAAAGCATCGCACAGTTCCCCGAAATCTACGACCGCGTCATCACTGTCAACGGTGTTGCCAAGGGGTTTGCCATGACCGGCTGGCGTATCGGTTTCATCGGTGCTCCCCTGACTATCGCCAAAGCTTGCAACAAGCTGCAAGGCCAAGTCACCAGTGCCACCTGCTCCATCGCCCAAAAGGCTACGGTGCGTGCCATGCAGATGGATCCCGCCACCAGCGAGGACATCATCAACATGCGCAACATCTTCCTCCAACGTCGCGACATGGTGTATAAACTATTATGCGAAATCCCCGGGCTGAAAGTTCGCATGCCTCAGGGTGCTTTCTACTTCTTCCCCGATGTCAGCTCCTACTATGGCAAAAGCTTCAACGGCAAAAAGATTGAAAACTCCACCGACATGGCTTTCTATCTGCTCAACGAAGCCAACGTAGCCACAGTGATGGGCTCCGCCTTTGGCGACGACGACTGCATCCGCCTCAGCTATGCCACCAGTGAAGATCTTCTTCGCGAAGCCCTTCGCCGCATCAAAGAGGCTTTAGCCAATCTGAAATAGTCTCTTTACAGTCAAATCACAGAATCCCCGTTCTCCTCTCAGAGCAGTTCGGGGATTCTTCTGTCAAACCCTGCAGCACCCACACCATGAGAATTATCCACACAGCCGACCTGCACTTAGGTCAGGTGATGTACCAAGACTACACTCGCGAGGACGAACACGACCATTTCTTTCAACAACTGAACGGTTGGTGCCAAACCTACCTTCCCGATGCCTTGGTAGTGAGTGGCGATATCTTCGACATTCAACAACCCGGGGCTTCTGTCAAAAAACGTTTCAACGAGTACTTTGTCCACCTCCACAACGCCTTCCCACAGATGGCCATCATCATTACTGCCGGCAACCACGACTCAGCCTCGCGCATCCATGCAGACTACTCCGTGTGGAGCCTCGGGAACATCACTCTGATAGGCCTGCCTCCCGCCTCCGACAGCCTCTCGAAGCCTGAAGGATGGGAAAAGGACTACATAGTGAACCTTCCTCAAGGATTCATCGTGGCACTCCCTTTCATGACTGGCGCACGGCAAGACATTGTACAAGCCCTGTTAGACCATGTTGCACAACACAACAATGAGCAGAAACCTGTGATACTGATGGGACATATGGCCGTGACAGGAATGGACTGCACCGGGCATGCTTTTGAAATAGGCCATGTGCAGACCATTGATCCCAACCAAACAGGCCAAGGATACGACTACATGGCTCTCGGTCATATTCACCGTCCGCAAACCATCGGATACAACGATGAACATCAACCCGTGTCCACCTATCCCGCTGGCATACTCCGCTACTCAGGCAGCCCCCTGCACGTAAGCTGCGACGAGAAATACCCCCACAGCGTAAGTCTCGTGGAAATAGACCGCCACGGTGGCGACGTCACAGTGACGCGACTCCGAATCGACGAAAAGCGACATTTCTTCGAACTCCCTCTTTCAGGCCATGCAGCCGATGCCGAAGAATCCTTGGCTGCCGTCAAACAGTTTGCCGAGGAACAACAATCTGGCTATTTCCGTCTGACCCTCGATGGCAGAAAACCATTCCCACCCGACTTCAACCAGCAAATCTATCAACTTATTGAGCCTTACAACGGTGAAATCCGTTTCAACCCCAAGTCCATCTGGACCAATCTGCCCGACCTTGCCGAAACAGAAAACAAAGCCATTTTCCAAGTGGCAGAGCTACAGCAGATGACCGATCCCATGGACTTTATTCGCCAAACAAAAAGCCACTATCCCGAACTCGACATAGACGAACTCTCCCAAGCCTTCAAAGAAGTCGAGGAAGAACTTCGACGCATGTCCGATGAAACCAATGCCCTTACCCATGAAAATTAAAGAACTCCACCTTCGAAACATTGCCTCCATTGAGCAAGCCGACATCAACTTCGAAACCGATTTGGTAGATGGCGCCACTGGGCATCTGGCCCCTATCTTTCTCATCTCAGGCGACACCGGTGTAGGCAAAACCGCCCTGCTGGATAGCATCTCGCTGGCACTATACAAAACAACACCCCGCATCGAAAGCGTTGCCGACCCCATGAACAATGAATACAGAATGTTTAAAGATTCCGAAAAGACCGTGGGAATCAAAAACATCAGCCAATATTCAAGGTTGGGAATCTCATACAGGGACGAATGCTACAGCGAGGTGCTTTTCGAAGGCAACGACAATCTCGAATACCGTGTTCGGCTTACACTCGGGGTCAACAAAAAAGGAGCCTACAGCACACCCCAATGGAACGTGAAAATAGGCAACAGCGACTGGGAACGTGTAAACCATCACGACAGCCAAATAGAAAAAGCCATTGGGCTTAGCTTCACTCAATTCAACCGAATGGCCATGCTGGCACAAGGCCAGTTTGCAGCCTTTCTCTGTGGCGAGAAAAAAGAACGCGAAGAAATACTCGAACAACTCACCAACACCGCCATCTTCTCATCCTATGGCATGGCCATCAAAAACCTCTTCGACCGTGCCAAGAAGAACAAAGAACTGGCAGAAATAGCCCATAAAACAGAGCAGGCCCACCTGCTCCTTCCCGAACAGATAGCCCAACTACAGGAGCAATACACCACCGAGGCCAACCGCAAATCCGAACTCACTGAACAACTCCAACTACTCGAAAGCCAAATCCTCCGAGCCTCACGCATTGCCGATTGCCGCATCAATGAAGCCTTTGCACAAAACAAAATCGTGACCACCCGCAATCTCATGGAAAGTCCCGACTTCAAAGCTTTGAAACAACTGGTTGAAAACTGGGACAAAACCGAGACCGAACGAGACCTCCTCAACGCCAAACAAAAAGCTTTGGAATCCATCGTCAACAACAAACAAAAAGAGGAGCGGTGCCGCCAGCGGTTCCTCACCCTCTCATCCGACCTCCTATGGCAAACCCAACAACACCAAATTAAATCCCAACAGCTCGAAAACGAAAAAACATGGCTCGACCAACAATCCCATTTAGAACCCGTCTACTCCCGCATCACCGAAATAGAACTTCTGCTCGACAACTACACTTCCCAATTGGCCGAGACATCCAAACTTCAAAAAGCCAAACAGGACGAACTATCCAAGACCCCGCAACTGGAAAACGCCCTTTCTCAGACCCAAAATGCCTGCCAGGAAACAGAAAAAGCAATGGAGGCAAAACAGCAAGACATCGACCGCATAAACCTACAGCGCAACAATCTCAACCCTGAAGCCACCAACCGCATCCTCGACAACCTGAACAACCAACTTTCACTCTACAACAGATGGCTTGAACGCCTTTCCTCACTGAACCAACAACAAACAGCCATTGCCAATTCCCTCCAACTTCTGGAACAACAAAAAAAACAACTCTCCCTTGCCGAGACCGAAACCAATGCCAAAAAGACACAATACACGCTGGCTCACGACAACCACGAAAAACTGTCGACACAATACAACACCCTGAAGTTCGGCTTGGACCAAGACTTGAAAGAACTGCGGCACCGACTTTTGAAAGAACATGCCGAAACCTGCCCGCTTTGCGGTCAGCACATTGAACACATCCACCTCGACGAAGATTTTGTCCATCTGCTCTCCCCTATCGAACAATCCCTGCAAGAGGCAAAAAACACCATGGACAAAGCTGCTGAAGAACGCGACAGAACCCAATCGCATTTCGACCACCTCAAAGGCCAATACGAGGCCCTCCGGAATGAACTCACCCTCCAACAGCAAAACACCCTCCAAGCCGAGGAAAAACTGCTCCAGGAACTATCTCAACACGGTTGGACATATAGCCACGACCTGTCTGGCCATCTCCAAGAAGAGCTGACCCGCTTGTCCCGTCAGAAAGAGTCGCTCCTTAAACAACAACAAGAAGCCGAATCACTTCAAAAACAAATCCAGACTCTCCTCAAAGAGAAGGAAGAACTAAACAAAAAACTTTCCGAAACCGTCAACCTCAAACATTCCATCCAGAACAATCTGGACCGAAACAAACAATTTATCAGCCAAATCAATTCCAACATCCACGACAACAAACAAGCCACCGAAACCACTGCATACAAAATCGACCAACTCATAGGCCGATCCTACCCCCTTTGGAAAGAACAAATACAAAACACCAAGACCACCCTTCGTCAAAAAGCAAACGAATATTCGCAACGGAACACCAACTACCAAACTGCCAAAAGCCTCTTGGACAAAAGCACCGAACTCTGCCAACAGATGGACGACCTGAAACAACAAACGATAGCCTACCATCCCGTTTGGCAACAAGACTCTTCACCCCAGCCCACCCCCCTACCCTCCACCCTAAAGGACTGGAGCGAACTGCTCTCCTTCACGGCTCAGTTGTCAAACAGAATAAAAGAATCCGAAGAAGAAGTAAACCATTGCAACACCCAACTCGAAGCCTGGTACACCCGAACCCACCTAACGGAAGAATTTCTGCTACAACTCATCGCCCAACGGAGCCAACTGGAATCGGCAAGACAACGCATCGCCGACACCGAAACCCTGCTCAAGTCTGCCACCGACGCCCTCAACGAATCAATCCGCACCATCAATGAAAACCGTCAAGCACTGAATCTACAAGACAACGACCCAGACCCGGATAAAACCCACCTGGACACCGAACGAGCCAAACTGACCGAGCAACTCAACACTGCCACCTCACGCATGGCACTGGCCACCAACACACTCAACACCGATGCGGAGAACCGTCGACAAACCGAACAAGCTCTTAAAAGATTCGAAGAATCTGTACGAACCTACAACAAATGGTACGCCATCAACCAACGGTTTGGCGGCAACCGATTCCGCACCCTTGTTCAAACGCACATACTGCGTCCCCTCTTACACAATGCCAACATCTACTTGGAACAAATCACCGACCGCTACCGCCTGACGTGCAGCGAAGAAAACGAAAAACTGACAATACTGGTACACGACCGCTACAACAAAGATGCCGTGCGGAGTGCCACAGTGCTCTCCGGTGGCGAGCGATTCATGATATCTCTGGCTCTCTCTCTGGCTCTCTCATCGCTCAACCGACCCGACCTCAACGTGAACATCCTCTTCATCGACGAAGGGTTCGGCACCCTCGACGAAAAAAGCTTAGACTGCGTAATGTCCACTCTGGAAAAACTGCAGGACATAGCCGGGCAATCCAACCGCCGCGTTGGCATAATCTCCCACCGTGAGGAACTGTACGAACGCATCCGCACTCAAATACGCATCACACGCCATGGCGAGGGGCGCAGCAGGGTGCAAATTGTGACCGAATAGCAACATTGCCACACCCCGACACCTCTCCTGCCCAATAGTCATGGCAAAAAGAGAAGGAGTAAACGGCACTATCCACCCTCAAGATGAAAAACCTTCTGCCAAAAAGAAACAATACATACAAAATTAGTTCCCCAAAAATAACAAAGAGGTGACAGACTATCGGTTGGATATATTCTGTCACCCCTTTGGTGTTCAGTGACGTTTCCGTCATTCATAACAGGAGGATATTCCCCTCATATGTCTATTTCCCAATACGGGATTTCTCGGCCATTTTCAACTTGCGATACTCATATGGAGTCATACCCGTTCTTCTTTTGAAAAATCTTACCACCTGTGGAGGCGAACTATAGCCCACAATTTCAGCTATCTCGCCAAGAGTATGGTTTTTCGGCTCAGTGAGCAGCAATTTTATCATCGTTTCTGTTTTCTGTTCAATCCACTTCTTAACAGTCTGATGTGTTTCATTCTTTATTATGATACTGAGATAATTTTCAGACACATTCAAAGCCTTCGCATATTCAGCAATTGAGAGTTGGGGAACATCTTGAGTCACAACCATATTCACAAACTCCGACTTTATCTGCTTGGCACGTGATACCTTCTCCCAAGTATTGCGCTTTTCACGGGTTTCATTCATCTGATGAATGAAATAGAGAAACGACATGATAAGATGCATCTGCTCATCGTATGAACGCTGCGCAGCAAGGTTTATCTGGTGCATTAACGTATAGTAATAGTTCACAATTTTCTTCTCCGACCCATCCAAATGCAAACAGACCGTTTCAATGCCCACCATCTCTTTCTCCTCAGAATTTCTATAATTGAAATCAAGCAGCCATGGCTCTACGTCGGTCGAATAATCCTCAATGAGCATAATATAATTTGCTGGAATAAGAAGAATATCATCTTCCTTCAACTCATACGGAATAAAATTGATTTTGACACGTGCCGTACCTTTATGAATATAAATGATACGATTCTCGGAAGAACGGTTCGGGAGACCAAGAACAACCTTCTCGAGATAAGGTCTGGCATTTAATAAGAGCTTGTGAGTATCATCAGAAAAATTACCAAACGAATCTTCATTCAATACAGTTCCGCTTTTCATCACCCTTTTATCCCACTTGTTACTTAATTTTAATCTATCGGCCATCTTGTACATACTTTTGCGTGCAAAAATAAAAAAAAAAAATCGGAGAAACAATTTTTTTTTCTACATGTTTCTAAAAAGTAAAGAAAAAAAATACTACAAATACACTATAATTCTTATTTACAATCGCTTGGAATAATACAATCTGTAAGCACCATAAAATAATATAAAGAAATTATCAATAAGAAAAATAATAGCTTCCCACCTATTTGAACCTTTTTACAACATTTTATGGTAGTTTCTTTATATTAACCTGATATATCAGATATTCCATTCCTATATACAAATGATTGATTATGTGCATTTTTATCATTGACAAAAAGAAACTATTTTTTCCATATTGGCACATAAATGTCTAAAAATATGTTAATTACATGTACCATCCAGCATTTCTACCAGATGTAACCAACAATCCAATCTTCATATCCCGACCAACTACAAATTGTTTTGAAAACCAAAACGAAAAAACAACTCAATACCCTTTCAATCATTCACATTTCCATCTTTTCATTCCTATCTCTTTATTTGTCCGTCCGTGCATGAAAAGCACATCGTCTCTTCTAACCCAAATCGGCCATTCGGCTACGCAGACTCCCGCCAAAGGCCAGTCAGGAACAAAGCGGAGATATACGAACTGTAAAGGCTGACAATAACCGTTTTATTCTGTTTTTCGTCTCAATGACCAATATGAACCCGACCGCTCCTCCGTCGCTCCTTAGTCCTCAGTTCTCCCATCGTTCTCCCATCGTTCTCCCATTTCAGAAGGAGAACTGAGGTAGAGCGGAGGTCGAAGGGCGCGCGAAAAAGCGAACCAAGAACAGTACAAACGGGACTTGGGCGCAGGTTGGGGAGGGGTTCGCGGAAAAGGATGTGTGTTGATTGTGCGAACGTGATGGGTGACGAAAAAGGCTGAACCAATAAAAAAAGCCACGGCCGGAAAGCCGTGGCTATATTAAATGAATGTTGTTAATAATCAAGCTTTGCCCAAGATATCATACGGAACGGTGTCGGCGTTGACTGCGGCTTGCGGGTCGACAATGGTGCCAAAGGTGCGCTCGTATTTCTGGATGTTATCATTGAGAGCAGCCAGCAAGCGTTTGGCATGAATGGGGTTCATGATAACGCGCGAGCGAACCGTAGCGTTGGGTGTGCCGGGCAGCATCTGTGCAAAGTCGAGGATTATCTCGCTCGGACTATGAGAGATGATGGCCAGATTGCTATAGGTACCATTGGCCACGTCGGACGACATGTCCAGTTTTAAATCCTGGGGACCTTGGTTGTTGCGATTGTTAGCCATAATGTTTGTTTAATTAGACGTTTGCTTTTTCTAATTCCTCTTTGTTGCCCACAATGAGGTTTTCGTATTCGCGAAGACCGGTACCGGCAGGGATGAGGTGACCGACAATGACATTCTCCTTCATGCCCTCGAGATAGTCCTGACGGGCATTGATAGCGGCCTCGGTAAGCACTTTGGTCGTCTCTTGGAAAGAGGCTGCAGAGATGAAGCTCTTGGTCTGCAACGAGGCGCGAGTGATACCTTGCAGAATTTGCTTGGCGGTGGCAGGATGGGCGTCGCGAACGGTGATGAGTTTCTTGTCCTGACGGCGCAAAAGGGAATTCTCGTCGCGCAGACGGCGTGCAGAAATTATCTGTCCTTTTTGGATGTTATCGCTGTCACCATTGTCTTCGACCACTTTCATGCCGAAGATCTCATCGTTGGTCTCGTGGAAGTCGATTTTGTTGACCAGTTCGCCTTCGAGGTAGCGGGTGTCGCCCGGGTCTTCGATTTCGACTTTGCGCATCATCTGGCGAACGATGACTTCGAAGTGTTTATCGTTGATTTTCACACCTTGCAGACGGTAAACTTCCTGAACTTCGTTGACGATGTATTCCTGGACTTTCATGGGGCCTTTAATTGCCAAGATGTCGGCCGGGGTGATGGCACCGTCGGAGAGAGGAGTACCTGCTTTGACATAGTCGCTGTCCTGAGCGAGGATTTGCTTGGACGTGGGGATGAGATAGGTGCGCTGTTCGCCGGTCTTGCTGGTGATGGTGATTTGACGGTTATTGCGCTTGAGTTTCTTGTCGATGCTGACAATACCGTCGATTTCAGCGACGATGGCAGGATCGGACGGGTTACGGGCTTCGAAGAGCTCGGTGACACGGGGCAGACCGCCCGTGATATCGCCGGCTTTACCGAAGCTACGCGGTATTTTGACCATGATGTCACCAGCTTTGAGTTGCTGACCTTGGTCAACACCAATGTGTGCACCGACAGGAAGGTCGTAGACTTTGAGCACGTTGCCTTCGCCATCAACGATATTGAGGGTCGGGTTCTTGGTACGCTGGCGGCTTTCGATGATGACTTTGTCCTGAAGTCCGGTCTGTGCATCGCTCTCGACACGGTAGGTTACGTTCTCGATAACGTTCTCGAAGGAGACGCGACCTGCCACATCGGAGATAATGACCGCATTGTAAGGATCCCATTCGGCAATGTTGTCGTTCTTTGCCAAGTGATCTCCCACATGCTTGTATAGTTTTGCACCATAGGGAAGCAGGGCAGAGAAGAGCGTGACGTTGGTGTTTTCGTCGACAATGCGCAGTTCAGCCGAACGTCCAATGACAATCTGATACTCGTTGCCATCTTTGTCGGAATAAGGTATGGCACGAAGTTCGTCGATTTCGAGACGGCCTTCGTATTTGGCCGAAAGGCTGGAGTTGGTACCAATGTTACCACCAGCAACACCACCGACGTGGAATGTACGCAGAGTAAGCTGGGTACCGGGTTCACCGATAGCCTGTGCAGCAATGACGCCGACGGCTTCACCCTTCTGCACCATTTTGCCGGTTGCAAGGTTACGGCCATAGCATTTGGCGCATACACCATGTTTTGCCTCGCAGGTGAGTACGGAACGGATTTCTACTTCCTCAATGGGAGATTCGTCGATGATTTTGCATATCTCTTCGGTGAGTTCCTGTCCGGCGGCAACGATGAGTTCGCCAGTATGGGGATGGTAGATATCGTGAACTGAGGTACGGCCAAGCAATTTTTCACCCAAGGAGACGACAATATCTTCACCTTTCTTGAGGGCGGTAGTGGGCAGTCCGCGCAGGGTGCCGCAGTCCTCCATGGTGATGATGACATCGTGTGCCACATCGACGAGACGACGGGTGAGGTAACCAGCGTCAGCAGTCTTAAGAGCGGTATCGGCCAAACCTTTACGGGCACCGTGAGTGGAGATGAAGTACTCAAGCACGGAGAGGCCTTCCTTGAAGTTGGAGATAATGGGGTTCTCAATAATCTCGTTGCCAGCAGCACCTGCTTTCTGAGGTTTAGCCATCAGACCACGCATGCCGGAGAGCTGACGAATCTGTTCCTTACTACCACGGGCACCAGAGTCGTACATCATGTAGATGGGGTTGAAACCCTGATTGTCGGACTTGAGCTGCTTCATGAGGGTTTCAGTGAGTTTGTTGTTGGTATTGGTCCAGATGTCGATAACGTGGTTGTAGCGTTCGTTGTTGGTGATAAGACCCATGGAGTATTGTCCCAACACTTCTTCCACTTCGTCGTTGGCTTTGGCGATGAGTTCTTCTTTCTCGTTGGGGATGATTACGTCGCCCAAGTTGAAGGAGAGACCACCACGGAATGCCTGACGATAACCCATGTTCTTGATATCGTCAAGGAAATTGGCTGTGACAGCATTGCCGCAGGCTGTGAATAGGTCGCCAATGATGTCGCGGAGCGATTTCTTACCGAGAACCATGTTGACATAGCCGTATTCTTTGGGCACAACTTCATTGAAAATCACACGTCCGACAGTGGTACGGATGCGGTCGGTTTTAATGAAATGACCTTTGGCGTCGACAATGGGGTAGCCGTCTTTGTCACGTTTGATTTCGTATTCGGTACGGCTGCGCTCGGCAATTTCGGCAGGTGTATTGCAGTCGATGTCGGTAAGGAGGTTGCCGTCACGGTCTTTGATGACTTCCATGAATGTTTTATCTGTTTTGACAAACTGGAATTCATCGCGGCCTTCGGCATTGACACGAACGCTTATGCAGGCGTTGAGGGAGACCCGTTTTTCGTTATAAGCAATGATAACTTCTTCGGGGGAATAGAAACGGTAACCCTCGCCTTTGACCAATTCGGTGTCGGTTGTGCGACGGGGTTTGGTCATGTAATAGAGACCCAGAACCATGTCCTGCGAAGGAACGGTGATAGGAGCGCCATTGGCAGGGTTGAGGATATTGTGGGTGGAGAGCATAAGGATTTGTGCCTCGAGGACTGCTGCATTGCCCAGGGGGACGTGAACAGCCATCTGGTCACCATCGAAGTCGGCATTGAATCCGGTACACACCAAGGGGTGCAGACGAATGGCTTTGCCTTCGACCAATTTAGGCTGGAAGGCCTGAATACCCAGACGGTGCAACGTAGGAGCACGGTTGAGCATGATGGGATGGCCTTTCAGTATGTTCTCGAGGATTTCCCATACGACGGGGTCTTTGCGATCTACAACACGTTTGGCAGACTTTACGGTCTTGACCAATCCACGCTCAAGAAGTTTACGGATAATGAATGGTTTGAAAAGCTCAGAGGCCATGTCCTTGGGAAGGCCGCACTCGTGCATCTTGAGTTCGGGACCGACAACGATAACGGAACGTCCAGAATAGTCAACACGTTTACCAAGGAGGTTCTGACGGAAACGGCCTTGCTTACCCTTGAGGGAGTCGGAGAGTGACTTGAGCGAACGATTGCTGTCGGACTTGACACTCGAAACCTTACGACTGTTGTCGAACAGGGAATCTACCGACTCCTGAAGCATACGCTTTTCATTGCGCATGATGACTTCAGGGGCTTTGATCTCAAAGAGTCTCTTCAGACGGTTGTTACGAATGATAACACGGCGGTAGAGTTCGTTGATATCAGAGGTGGCAAAACGGCCACCATCAAGAGGAACGAGAGGACGCAGATCGGGAGGGATGACAGGTATGATGGTCATAATCATCCATTCGGGACGGTTATCCATTCCACGTTCTTGCATGCGGCGACGACTTTCGCGGAATGCCTCGACAATGTTGAGGCGCTTGAGAGCTTCCTGTTTGCGCTGGTTGGAAGACTCTTTGGAAGCGCGATCGCGAAGTTCGAAACTAATCTGGTCGAGGTCAAGGTCGCAGAGTAATTTATAGAGAGCTTCTGAACCCATACCGACAATGAACTTATTGGGGTCGGTATCGTCCAACTGGTCATTACCTTCGGGGAGGTTTTCCATGATAGCATAGTATTCCTCCTCGGCTAAGAGGTCGAGTTTCTTTACAGGTACATCGTTGAGCATGGCTTTGCCTGGCTGGAGGACGATGTACTTTTCATAGTAGATTACTTGCTCGAGTTTCTTGCTGGGTACGTCGAGCAGGGTTCCGATTTTGTTGGGTAGGGAACGGAAAAACCATATATGAGCTACCGGGACAGTCAGTTCGATATGTCCCATGCGCTCGCGACGGACTTTCTTTTCGGTAACTTCAACACCGCAACGATCGCAAACAATGCCTTTATAACGGATACGTTTGTATTTGCCGCAATGGCATTCCCAATCGCGGGTAGGGCCGAAAATCTTTTCGCAGAAAAGGCCATCGCGTTCAGGCTTGTATGTGCGATAGTTGATTGTCTCAGGTTTGGTCACTTCGCCGTAGGAGCGTTTTTTTATCGACTCGGGCGATGCCAAACTGACGGTTATCGAATTGAAATCATTTCTTAACTGTGATTCTTGTTTAAAAGCCATCTTTTTATTGTATGAATTAAGAACTAAGACTAATATTCCTATGGAGCGTAATCTTAATTCAGAATTAATCGAATGTTACCTCTAAACCTAAGCCACGGAGTTCGTGGACCAGGACGTTGAACGACTCGGGGATGCCAGGAACAGGCATATTGTCGCCTTTGACAATTGACTCGTATGCTTTGGCACGGCCCATGACATCGTCCGATTTGACGGTAAGAACTTCTTGCAGAACATGTGAAGCACCAAAGGCCTCAAGAGCCCAGACTTCCATCTCTCCGAAACGTTGTCCACCGAAATTAGCCTTACCACCAAGAGGTTGCTGAGTGATGAGGGAGTATGGTCCAATGCTACGGGCATGCATCTTATCATCAATCATGTGGTGAAGTTTAAGCATATAGATGTAACCCACAGTGGCTGGCTGATCGAAACGATCACCAGTCTCACCATCATACAGATAGGTACGTCCATTTTCGGGCAGACCCGCTTCACGCATATAGCCGTTGATTTGCTCAAGGGTGGCACCGTCGAAAATGGGAGTCTTGAAACGTTTGTTGAGTTTCTTACCTGCCCAACCTAAAACGGTTTCGTAAATCTGTCCCAGATTCATTCGAGAAGGCACACCCAGAGGGTTAAGGACAATGTCGACAGGAGTACCGTCGGCAAGGAACGGCATGTCTTCCGCACGGACAATCTTTGAAACAATACCTTTGTTACCGTGACGACCGGCCATCTTGTCACCAATGCGAAGCTTACGTTTCATGGCAATATAGACCTTGGCCATTTGAACGATTCCGCTCGGGAGGTCATCTCCAACGGTGAGGGCAAATTTCTTACGTGTAAAACGACCGCTGATTTCGCGATTCTTGATGTTATAGTTGTTCAAGAGGTCTTTGATAAGGTCGTTGGTCTCCTTATCTGAAGTCCACTTATTGGGACTGACTTCGGTATAGTCAATAGCATGGAGAGCCTTGGAGGTGAACTTGACTTTCTTCGGGATGAGCTCTTCTTTGTGATTGGTGTACACCCCATTGGAAGTCTTGCCTGCCAGAATGATAAGCAATCTGTCGACAAGTTTCTCTTTGAGTTCTCTTAACTCTTGGTTATATTCCTCTTCGGGCTTGGCCAGAAGTTCCTTCTCTTTGGCACGTTGCTTACGGTCGCGGATAATACGGGCAAAGAGTTTCTTGTCGATAACCACACCACGAACTGACGGCGGGACTTTAAGGGATGCATCTTTTACATCACCAGCCTTGTCGCCAAAGATGGCGCGGAGCAGTTTCTCTTCAGGTGAGGGGTCGGATTCTCCTTTCGGGGTAATCTTACCAATGAGAATATCGCCTTCCTTCACCTCGGCACCGATACGGATAATACCGTTTTCGTCAAGGTCTTTGGTAGCATCGTTGCTGACATTGGGAATGTCGCGAGTCAATTCCTCAAGACCACGTTTGGTTTCGCGAACTTCAAGGGTGTACTCCTCAACGTGGACTGAAGTGAAGATATCTTCACGAACCACACGCTCTGAAATAACAACAGCATCCTCGAAGTTGTAACCCTTCCAAGGCATGAAAGCCACCATCATATTGCGACCAAGAGCTAATTCACCGCCTTGGGTTGCATAGCCTTCGCAAAGGACCTGACCTTTCTTGACCTTATCGCCTTTCTTGACAATCGGACGAAGGTTAATCGAGGTGGAGTGGTTGGTTCGCTGATATCTGGTGAGCCTATATTCATGAACATCATCGTCGAAAGAAACCAGACGTTCATTTTCGGTACGGTTATGGCGAATGACAATCTTCGTGGAGTCAACATACTCTACTACACCGTCACCCAAAGCGTTGAGAAGAACACGACTATCCTCTGCCACGGATTTCTCAATACCCGTCCCCACAATAGGAATTTCAGGATTGAGCAGCGGCACAGCCTGACGCATCATGTTAGAACCCATCAATGCACGGTTAGCATCGTCATGCTCAAGGAAAGGAATCAACGAAGCGGCAATAGATGCAATCTGGTTCGAACCCATATCGATGAGATCGATTTCTTCGGGCGAAACGATGGGGAAGTCTGCCTGACGACGTGCTTTAATACGCTGAGCAATAATATTGCCGTTTTCGTCTTGCGGCGTGGTTGCCTGAGCCACTGTCTTGTTTTCCTCAAGTTCAGCGGTATAGTAGGTGGGATCCTCGTCAAGCATTACACGACCATTGACAACACGGCGATAAGGAGTCTCTATAAAGCCAAGATTGTTAATCTTAGCGTAAACACACAAGGACGAAATCAAACCAATGTTAGGACCTTCAGGGGTCTCAATCGTACACAAGCGGCCATAGTGAGTGTAGTGAACGTCACGAACCTCGAAACCAGCACGCTCACGCGACAAACCTCCTGGACCCAAAGCAGAGATACGACGTTTGTGTGTCACCTCGGCCAGAGGATTGGTTTGATCCATAAATTGCGACAGCTGATTGGTACCAAAGAATGAATTAATGACCGAAGAAAGAGTCTTGGCATTAATCAGCTCTGTGGGAGTAAAGACCTCGTTGTCACGAACATTCATGCGCTCACGAATAGTACGTGACATCCTGGCTAAACCTACTCCAAATTGATTGTACAACTGCTCTCCGGCAGTACGGACACGACGGTTCGACAAGTGGTCGATATCGTCAACATCGGCTTTCTGGTTAATCAGTTGCACAAGATATTTGATAATGGAGGTAATATCCGTCTGTGTCAAAACACGGACAGTGTCGGGGATATCCAGATTCAACTTCGTGTTGATACGGTAACGACCCACCTCGCCGAGGTCGTAACGCTTGTCCGAGAAGAACAGTTTCTCAATAATACCGCGTGCTGTCTCCTCATCTGGTGGTTCAGCATTGCGGAGCTGACGATAAATATATTCGACAGCCTCTTTCGAGTTATTAGAAGTGTCTTTCTTCAAGGTATTATAAATAACTGAATAATCGATGCCGTCATGGTCTTCAACCTTCACAAGAATAGTCTTGACATCGAGTTCCAGAATCTTTTCAATATCATCTTCGGTAAGCTCCTTGTCGCGCTCAATGACCACCTCGGTACGTTCCATCGAAACGACTTCACCAGTGTCCTCGTCAACAAAATCCTCCGTCCATGAATCAACAACACGGGCGGCTAATTGCTTACCGATAACCTTTTTTAAGTTGGATTTGGATACCTTTACCTCTTCGGCAAGAGAGAAGATATCCAAAATGTCTTTGTCGGTTTCAAACCCGACAGCTCTCAAAAGGGTCGTGATGGGGAGTTTCTTTTTACGGTCAATATATGCATACATGACATTATTGATGTCCGTAGTGAACTCCATCCAGGAACCCTTAAACGGTATGATACGGGCAGAATAGAGCTGCGTACCATTGGAATGGAATTGGGTGCCGAAGAATACACCGGGTGAACGGTGAAGCTGAGAAACCACAACACGTTCAGCACCATTAATGACAAAAGTACCCTTGGGCGTCATGTAGGGTATCATACCCAGATAAACAGGCTGTTCTATAGCCTGAAAGTCTTCGTTTTCTGGATCATTGCACGAGAGTTTCAACTTGGCCTTCAACGGAACACTATACGTCAAACCGCGCTCAATACACTCTTCAATCGTATAACGCGGGGGGTCAATATAATAGTCAAGAAACTCTAACGTGAAATTATTCCGGGCATCTGAAATGGGGAAATTCTCTTTGAAAACTTTAAACAAGCCTTCATCAAGTCGATTGTCGGGATTAGTCTCTATCTGGAAGAAATCCTGAAAAGACTTCAGCTGAATGTCGAGAAAGTCCGGGTATTCGTATTTACGAACAGATGCAAAATTTACTACCTCAATAGGTTGTTCTATGGGTTGTTCGATAGGTTGATTGTTATCCAAGGGACTTAATAATTAAGATTTGACAACTTACACAAATATTGTTTCTGCTTGTTACTGCTCCATTGGAGAGAGTGAAAGGGTAAAAAACCATCAGCCATGCATGGAAAATTCAAATTGCATAGCAAAGAGGAATAGGCACTCCGGACAAACCGGAGGCCCTATTCCTCGTAGAAATCCTATAGTATTTACTATTTGATCTCAACTTCGGCACCAGCCTCTTCGAGAGCTTTCTTCAGAGATTCGGCCTCGTCCTTGCTCACGCCCTCTTTAACAGGCTTAGGAGCGTTGTCAACGAGTTCCTTGGACTCTTTCAAACCCAAGCTGGCCATATCCTTAACAGCCTTCACAACACCGAGTTTCTTGGTGGCATCGGGAACACCCTTCAGGATAACGTCGAATGAGGTCTTCTCCTCAGCAGCGGCGGCACCGCCAGCAGCGGGAGCAGCGGCAACTGCAACAGCAGCAGCTGCGGGCTCAATACCATATTCTTCTTTCAGAACGTCAGCGAGTTCTTTTACTTCTTTTACGGTTAAGTTTACTAATTCTTCAGCAATAGCTTTGATGTCTGCCATGACTTTATTGATTTTAATTGTTTTTACTAAATTGATTGTTTTTTTGTGGACTTTTAACGGGATCCCAGCCCGCTTGGCTTATTCAGCCTTTTTTTCCTCTAATGTTTTCAGGACACCAGTAATCGTATTTGCACCAGACTGGAGCTGAGAAATAACGTTCTTGACGGGCGACTGAAGCAGGGCAACGATATCGGCAATGAGTTCATTCTTGGACTTGATGTTGACAAGTTCCTCAAGATGCTGCTCACCAATATAGAAGCACTCTTCAACGTAAGCACCCTTCAGGACGGGTTTCTGAGCACCTTTCTCCTTTGCGCGAAACTCTTTGATAAGCTTGGCGGGAGCATTGTTGGTGTTCGAAAGCATTATGGCAGTCTCGCCCTTGATCACGGGGAAGAGCTCCGAATAGTCCATACCGGTTCTCTCCATGGCCTTGATAAGAAGAGCGTTTTTAACGACTTCCAACTTGACCTCTTTGCGGAAAGCAGCACGACGCAGTTTGCTGGTCAACACTGAATTCAAGCCTCCGATATCAGCAATATAGATAAGGGGATAAGCTTTGATTTCCTCGCACAGCTGGTCAATCAGTTGGTCTTTTTGTTCTTTTCTCATAATGACCTTTCAATAATTAAATGTTACAGTGTGGCGGCTTTAGTGTCAACCTTTACTCCTGCGCTCATGGTACTGCTGATGCAGATACTCTTCACGTAGGTACCCTTTGCAGCTGCGGGTTTCAGTTTGATGATAGCCTGCAGAACCTCACGGGCGTTGTCGACAATCTTGTTGCTGTCAAAAGAGACTTTGGCGACAGCGGTATGGATAATACCGAATTTGTCAACCTTGAAATCAATCTTACCGGCTTTAGCCTCTTGAACGGCTTTGCCAACCTCCATGGTAACAGTGCCAGTTTTGGGGTTCGGCATCAGGCCACGGGGACCCAATATACGGCCGAGAGCACCCACCTTAGGCATTACGCTGGGCATGGTAATGATAACGTCTACATCCGTCCAACCGCCTTTAATCTTAGTGATATAATCATCAAGACCGTAATAATCAGCTCCGGCTGCCTTAGCCTCTTCCTCCTTGTCAGGGGTGCAGAGAACCAAAACGCGGACAGTCTTACCAGTGCCGTGAGGCAGCGTCACACTACCGCGAACCATCTGGTTGGCCTTACGGGGATCAACACCCAGACGGACGTCAATATCTACCGATGCATCGAATTTGGTGTAGGTGATGTTCTTCACAATTTCCACAGCCTCTTCGAGCGAGTACACCTGATTTTTGTCGAACTTGGCTAAAGCTTCTTTTTGTTTCTTCGTTAATTTTGCCATGATTCATGCTTTTTGTGGTCACCGCATCGCTCTGGGGCGATGCTACCACTTGTTAATAATTCATTGTTTTACTTTGCAAGGGGATTCTCGCCTTTCACAGAGATACCCATGCTGCGTGCAGTGCCGGCAACCATACTCATAGCTGATTCAATCGTGAAACAGTTGAGGTCGGGCATTTTGGCTTCTGCAATCTGACGCACCTGCTCCCAGGTGACGGAGGCGACCTTTACGCGGTTAGGCTCGGAAGAACCTTTGGCGGCTTTCGACATCTCCTTCAGCTGAACGGCAACAGGGGGGGTCTTAACTACAAAATCAAAGGATTTGTCCGTATAAACAGTAATAATGACAGGCACAATCTTGCCAGCCTGATCCTGTGTACGGGCGTTGAACTGCTTGCAGAACTCCATNNATGTTCACACCCTTGGCACCCAATGCGGGTCCAACAGGAGGAGCGGGGTTTGCAGCGCCACCTTTAATCTGTAATTTAATCAATCCTGCAACTTCTTTTGCCATTGATTTAAATTTTAATTAAGGTTGATTAGTAAGTTTTACTATTCTTTTTCAACTTGATTGTAACCTAACTCAAGCGGAGTTTTGCGACCGAAAATCTTGACCGTAACTTTCAATTTTTTCTTCTCGTCGTTCACCTCCTCGACAATGCCGGCGAAACTGCTGAACGGGCCGTCAATAACCTTGACCGACTCGCCCACAAGATACGTGTCGCCACTGCCCTCGATGGCATCAATCTGATCGTCCATCTTGCCCAAAATGCGGTTCACCTCATACTGACGCATGGGGATAGGCTTACCGCCGTCGCACTCGCGCAAGAAATCCAACACATTGGGAACATTCTGTATAACTGGGATAATCTCATCGCGCAAGTCAGCCTCTATCAACACATAACCTGGGAAATAAGTGCGATCCTTGACCACCTTTTTCCCGTTACGTATCGCATAGACCTTCTCGGTAGGGATAAGCACCTGTGGCACATCCTCGCTCCAGCCACGTTTGGCCATCTCGCTTTCGATGTACTCCTTAGCCTTTTTCTCCTTGCCGCTCACCGCTCTGACGACATACCATTTTTTAGACTGTTGTTCCATGCTGTTAGTTAAAAAGAATAGTGGGTTTATACTCGCTCCTTGTACAGCAACTGCCGACAGGAAACGTCCTTTAATCAGACAAATACTACAGACAGCCTAATCTCAAAAGAATTTGGGAAGCAAGACCGGCCATCTGAAACATTTATCCGATTAAAGCATAAAAGTATCCAAGCAATCCCTTCCATCCCATGCTCTGGACACCGAAAACGACATCCATCAAGAAGACGATAAGGGCTAAAATCAATGCGGCAACAGCAACCACAACGGCACTGCTCTGCAATTCTTTGAACGTAGGCCACGACACTTTATTGACCAACTCGTCGTAGCTTTCCTTTACATAGTTTCCGAACTTAGACATTTGATATCAATATTTAGCAGGGGCAGAGAGAATCGAACTCCCAACTACGGTTTTGGAGACCGTCATTATACCATTTAACTATGCCCCTAATGAGAGACGCGACGGTCATCGCGTCTCTATTATTATGTTTCAGATTATTCGATAATCTTGGTCACCTGACCGGAACCAACGGTACGGCCACCTTCGCGGATAGCGAAACGCAGGTTCTCATTCAGAGCGATATCGGAAATCAGATCCACAGTGATGGTCAAGTTATCACCAGGCATCACCATCTCGCGGCCTTCGGGGAGAGTAATCTCACCGGTGACATCGGTGGTACGGAAATAGAACTGGGGACGATACTTGTTGTGGAAAGGAGTATGACGACCACCTTCTTCCTTCTTCAGGATGTAGACAGTAGCCTCGAATTTGTGGTGAGGATGGATAGTCTTGGGAGCAGCGATAACCATACCGCGGCGGATCTCATTCTTGTCGATACCACGGAGCAGCAGACCCACATTGTC
>DBXQ01000007.1:342-695 GCA_002309955.1 Bacteroidales bacterium UBA1208 | reverse complement strand
AGAATCTTACGGAACATCTCAACACCAGTAACGACGCTCGTAAGTTTCTCGGCACCCATACCGATAATGTCGACGGGGTCGGAAGTGTGGATAACACCAGTCTCGATACGACCGGTAGCAACAGTACCACGGCCAGTGATTGAGAAGACGTCCTCGATAGGCATCAAGAAAGGCTTATCAACGGCACGGGTGGGCAGAGGAATCCAGTTATCAACGGCTTCCATCAAATCCTCAACGTTCTTGACACCGCTGGGCTCACCGTTCAAGGCTGCCAAAGCAGAACCACGGATGATAGGAATATTGTCACCATCGAAATCGTAAGCGCTAAGAAGCTCACGGATTTCCATCTCAAC
>DBXQ01000007.1:0-178 GCA_002309955.1 Bacteroidales bacterium UBA1208 | reverse complement strand
TCAGCGTGACCAGGGCAGTCAACGTGGGCATAGTGACGGGTTTCGGTCTGGTACTCAACGTGAGCAGTGTTAATAGTAATACCACGCTCTTTCTCTTCAGGAGCGGAGTCAATAGCGTCGAAGGATTTTACTTCGGAGAGACCTTTTTCAGCCAACACCTTGGTGATAGCAGCGGTCA
>DBXQ01000056.1:46994-54812 GCA_002309955.1 Bacteroidales bacterium UBA1208 | reverse complement strand
ATGATTTTAATCGGACACCAATAATATTCTATGTATTTTCTATTTACTTTCTATATTATTTCTAAATTAGAAAAGAAATACGATGAAAAGATTATGAATCATCAATACAATAATAAAAAGGAGTAATAAAACACAAATAAACCACACAGAAAACAAATACATAAACCCTAATGACCGATTGGGGATAAAGTTTGGCGTACAAGACAAGAGATGAACGCTATCATGCTAAGCCCGAGGCTATGAGATTTCTCGCAGCCTCGGGTATTTTGTAGACCTCCTCAGAGTGCCACCAGAGTGTATTACGCTTTTTTGCGGAACTGCAAGGGGGTTGTGCCGGTCTGTTGACGAAAGAAACGGATGAAGAAAGAGGGGGTGGCGAAGCCGAGCGTTTCGGCAACCTCGGCCACTGGCATCTTTGTGTGATGAAGTAGAACTTTGGCTTCACGCACCAAAGCACGGTCAATCCACTGCAAAACTGTCATTCCACTATGGCGTTTCACCATAGTGCTTACGCATCCAGCAGTGACGCATAGACGGTCGGCATAAAAGTCGATGGGATGTTTCACCCTACCTTCTTGTGAGAGGAGTTGCAAAAAGCGATGCATAAAGGATTCTTTTTGTGCTGGGGTTATTTCAGAACTGAGACTTTGCACGTCGAGAATCAGGGAATCAAACAAGGGTGACACAATGTTTATGCATACATCCCCTCGTTTCGCCTGTATGGTTATTAGGTCAATATATTTCTCTATTCTCATTTGGGTACCCTCATCGCAACGTGCCATAAAGCATTCCTGTCGCCCATCGACCGTCGGCATTCGGGAAAACGTCACAATGCTTATAACACAATCCATACTCAGTCTGTTCACCATAGCCAATGAATTGGGCATTGCAAATGCGATGTCACCAGCTTGCATGTGGTGTTCTTCCAAATCAAGTTCCAAATCTATTGTTCCGTGATGCACCATCATGAGTCGGCCTTCGGTGAGGCGATAAGGTTGGCCTTCGAGAAAGAAGGAGAGGTTTTGCTGCAACGGTGCGTGGAAGTTGAATCCGTAATCTCCGGCACGACGGAAGCCGTGGTGCGAGAGTTCGGTGGATACTTTTCCAGTGTCAAAGTTTCGTATTGCCATCTCGGATGCTTTTTGTGCTATTATAACGCCCTGTTTCTTTGTTTATTGTACCACAAGTTAAGGATATGGATATTTTTGTCGTGTTTTGTGATATTTTATTTTTCAGAATGCCAGTAATTTTGCAATCGAAAAATAACAAGTTTAATAACATAAAAAGATTTTGATTATGAAAGTATTCAGATTTTTTTGTAGGTACTGGTCAGCTATTGGAGGCTTGCTTTTCGTACTGTTGGCTTTCTTTGTCGGCCTAACGCCCGATTTGGTTCCCACAACACAGCGACTGATGATTCTGCTTTTTATGGCGTTGCTCTTTCACCAGTTCGAGGAGTATGTGTTTCCCGGCGGTTTCCCTGCTGCTGCCAACCACGCCCTCTTTGGTGAGAAAAATGACATTGCCCGCTATCCGCTGAACGAGCTGAGTGCAACGATTGTCAACACATTCCTTGCCTATACGCTCTATATCGTCGGCATTTTCTGCCACAACTGCTTATGGCTGGGCATATTCATTGCCTACTTCACGATGGCGCAAGTGTTTATGCATTTCCTGAAGTTGAACATTTCGCTCAAGTCGTGGTATTCGCCGGGATGCCTATCGTCGCTGGTTGTGATGTTCCCTGTAGGTGCCTATTACCTTTGGTATATTGCCACCTATTTCGCTGTGCCGCACTACTACTGGTGGGGTCCTTTAGTGGCATTCCCCTTTGTATCGGTTGTGATGATTCTGCTCCCCATCCTGACCTGCCGCAGTCGCAAAACAACCTTTGGATTTGCCCAGTATCAGGCAGAGGAGTTCGATGTCAAACTCGGCATTGCCACACTTTGGCGCAAACAATCATAATGTGTAATCTATAACAAAGAAAAAACATGGGTAAATTCATCAAACATTATGCACTGGAGATTTACACAGTGCTTGCAATGCTCTTTATGGTAATCACCTCGATGATGGACGGCTTGTCTGCTGTGCAGCGTTTCGTGGTGGTGTTCAATTTTCTCTTCATCCTGCACGAATGGGAAGAAGGTGCATACCCTGGTGGCTTTATTGATTTGATTTCAAGCCTTATTGGAAAGAAACTGAACGACGATTTGCGCAGGGCAAGCCGAATACCCACAAGCATCTTTTTAATATCGATAACCCTTGTGCCGTTCATCTTCGACGATACCGCAATGTTCGCTGTTTCTATTGCCACTTTTGGTATTTTCGAAGGTCTGGTACACACTTTAGGCATCAAGTTATTCCGATTAAAGAGAATGTATACCCCCGGAATGGTTACGGCATGGCTCGAAGCCGCTGCCGGTATTTCTCTCTTGTGGTATCTCGCCAGCAACCATCTTGCCCTCTGGTACGACTACCTATTGGGAATCATCATATTCCTTGCGGCTTTTGTCACCATGCAGAAGACACTTACCATGATGGTCGGAATACGTTACAGAGACATGCCCCGAATGCTGAAAAAACAGTTACAAAATCGAACCAAATGAGTAAGTATTCCCAGTATTCGGTTGCTCAGCATGCACACGGCCATTAAAGCCCGCTATCTTCAGTACGAATGGATTAAGTACGGCGTGCAGGACAAACGATAAAAAAGATATGAAGACTGAAGAAGCGATGCTTGGGTATTGCTTCTTCAGTCTTCATCGATACCTTAGCATGGCCACATTCTCTTTCCTGAGGCAGTATCAGCTCTTTTATTGGCGAGTGTTTTTACCCTCACGGTAGTCGGTAGGTGATAAACCCGTGTGGGTCTTGAAGTATTTGCGGAAGGTGAACTGCTCGGGGAATCCAAGACGGTCGGCCACTTCCTTGACCTGCATACCAGGCTGCATCAGCAGATGCTTGGCCTGGTTGATAGTGAAGGTATGAATCCATTGCTTGGGCGTTTGGCCTGAATACTGCTGGATGAGCGTGGAGAAGTGGCGCACCGTCAGGCAGGCCTCTGCAGCATAGTCGGCAACGGTGAGCCTTTCGGCGTAGTGGAGCGCGATTGATTTCATGAAGACCACAAAGAGTTGCTCTCCACGAGAAGGTTTTTCTGCCACTGGCTTCTTGGCGGATGCAAAATCATACAGAAACTCCAAAATCAGCTGCAACCTCTGCAAAGAGGCGAGATGGTCGTTCATCTGACGGAAGATTTCAGTCTCAGGCTGCAGTGCTTCCCGTTCGGCGATGTGCCGCACCGCATTGACTATGTACTCCTGCTTATCCTCATCAAGTTTTATACATGGTATTGAGTTGCTGACTAACGGCATTATCTTTGAGAAGAAAGGCGCTGTTTCACCCGACACCCGGCCCATATCCTCAACAACGACACACTCTCCATAGTCTTCGCTTCGCTCGGCATCCATGGTGGGAATCATTGGTGTCAACACTGTGATAAAACCCTTTTCCACAAGGCACATACGGCTGCCCACAATGCGTTTGGCCCATCCGCCTGTACATAACGATATACCTACTTTTTGCTCCATAATCATTCTATTTTCAGCTGCAAAAATACAATTTTTTTCCAACATCGTACTTTTTGCTCAATATCACCGACGCATTGCTCTTTAGTGGATGAAATAATGGCTGTACCTTTGCAAATTGAAAAACAGGCATACTACAATTATATAAATTATTCAAACCCAGATATCAATGAAAAAGATTATCAACAACTGGCACAACATTTCGGTCTTTCTGGCCGGAGCTTTTGCCCTTGTGGCCATTCTAATGCCGATGGGCACCGTCAACCGTCTGCTTCTTGCCGCCAATGCGGTGTTGTTTCTCCACTTCTTCGAGGAGTTTGGATGGCCAGGCGGATTTCCTTTGGTGGGAATGAAAGTGCTGATGAATAGCAGCGAATCTGACTCATCCAAATGGGGCGTCAACAACCTTAGTTCGATGTTCGGCAACTGGGGATTCCTGTTGCTTGTCTACATCCTTCCCCTGCTCTTGCCGAGTGTGCGTTTTATGACGCTGGCAGCTTTCATGTTCCTCTTCGCTGAGGTACTGATGCACTTTGTCATCTTTCCCATTCGGCTCAAAGCTTGCTATAACCCAGGCATCCTCACCACTATCGGGTTGGGTATCATCGGATGCTGCTATTTCTTTGGTGGTGAGTTCGATGCTGCCATGTACGTGTGGTACGACTGGGCAATCGCTGTAGTGTGGTTTGCCGTGGTGTTCTTCTTCAGTTTCCGCTCACCGCTATACTATAAACTCGGCCGTAAACCTGGCTATCCCCTCACCCGCCAGAGTGCTTTCGGCTCAATGGAGTTATAGAGGACATTGGTGTATCACGTGCAAACAACGACCTTCCTAACAGGTCTGGTTTTGGCATTGTCAGCCAGCTCACAGCTGGTTGATGACAGTGGCGATGTCTTCGGGAAAGGCGGTAAAACCGGGGAGGTTTTCGATGTAGGGCTCAGTATTGTCGCGGTTGAAGCGGACGAGGGTGGTGTGGGGAAACCGCTGTGCCATCTGCTCGAAAGGGCGACGGATACTCTCTCCTGCTCGGATGCTATTCGTAGTCTGTTGCGGCGGAATTGCATTCCGCTGCAACAGAGTATCAGAATATGTAATCCTACTGCATCAACAACCGCAACCCCACTCATAGGACGAAGGCCCTGCCGTACATGGCGGGGCCTTCGTTTTTTTATTCTCTTATTACCGCGATTGTTCCATCGGGGTTCACCTTCAGTATGCGGCTGGAGCCGATGGCGTGGTGGCGGAACTCCGGCAGGTCGGGCAGACAGCAGTCCACCCGCTGCTTCAACTCCTCGGCGATGTCGTCATAACACAACGGGGAAGGTTGACCCGAGAGATTGGCCGAAGTACTGACAATGGGACGACCGAACTGACGCAGCAATTCCTGACAGAAATCCATGCGCGGCACCCGCACGCCCACCGTGCCATCCTGTGCCAGCAGATTTTGAGGCAAAGAGAGTGCCACATGGCAGGCAGGCAACACCACCGTTGTAGGCCTGCCACTCTCCAGCAACAGGGTCTTAACCCCTTGCGGTATATCGGGCGCAAGCATGGCAGCAGAGACCAGTATAAGCATCGATTTGCCATGGTCGCGCTCCTTGATAGCATAGACCCGCTCAACGGCAGTGGGATTGACGGCATCGCACCCTATGCCCCATATCGTATCGGTGGGATAGAGAAGTGTCTCCCCTTCCCGCAATGCACCCAAAGCCCGCTCAAGCATATCACTTATCATGACAACAAATCGTTAAAAAACTTTGCAAAGATACGATAAATTAAGATTTTTTTGTATCTTTGCAAGATAAAATTTCTGCACAAAGGACAATTGTTCATTATTAAAATATTAATCATTAAAACGTTACACTTATGAAAGGACATCCAAAAGGTCTAATCGCAGCGGCGTTGAGTAATATGGGTGAACGCTTCGGCTACTATATTATGAACGCTGTACTGGTGCTGTTCCTTTGCTCCAAATTCGGCCTTGCCGAGGAGAAGGCAACATTAATCTATTCCATATTCTATATGGGCATCTACATCCTGAGTCTGGTAGGCGGTATCATCGCCGACCGTTCCCAGAACTACAAAGGAACCATCCAAACAGGTCTGCTCATCATGGCAGCAGGCTATGTCATTCTGGCCATCCCCATTCTGGCCACCGCGTCCAACATCGGCTGGCTCCTGCCCCTCACCTGCATCGCCCTGTTCCTTATCGCTTTCGGTAATGGTCTGTTCAAAGGCAACCTGCAGGCTATCGTAGGCCAAATGTACGACAACTTCGAGGCCGAAGCCGCCAAGCAGGGAGACGAAGCCCTCCGCATTGCCAAAGGTAAACGCGACAGCGGTTTCCAAATCTTCTACATGTTCATCAACGTGGGTGGTCTTATTGCCCCCTTCGTGGCTCCGTTGCTCCGCAGCTGGTGGTTGGGGCAGAACGGATTTGAATACAATGCCGACCTCCCCGCCCTGTGTCACCAATTCCTTGCCACCGGCAGCGCCATGGGTGCCGACGCCCTCACCAAGATGACTGAGCTCTTCAACAACATGCACGTGACCTTACCGGCCGACACCGTGGCCGCCCAGGAGCTCTGCCAGAACTACCTCAACGTATTCAACACCGGTGTCCACTACAGCTTCATCGCCTCTGTGGCCGCCATGCTCATATCCCTCACCATCTTCCTCTGCACCAAGAAGAAATTCCCCACACCTGCAAAGAAAGCCGCTCAAGAGAGCGTCCACTATACCGCCGAAGAGAAACTGGCTATGGCCAAGGAACTCAAACAGCGTCTCTATGCAATGTTCGCTGTGCTGATTATCGCTGTCTTCTTCTGGTTCTCATTCCACCAGAACGGTACCTCCATGTCGCTCTTTGCCCGTGACTTTGTCATCACCTCCGCCATCCCGCCCGAGGTTTGGCAAGCTGTGAACCCCTTCTTCGTCATTGTGCTCACCTTCCCCATCATGTGGCTCTTTGAGGGTTTGACCAAACGCGGCAAAGGCATTTCCACCCCGCGCAAGATTGCTATCGGTATGGGTATAGCAGGCTGCGCCTACCTCTTCATGTCTATCTTCTGCAACATCCAAGGTTATCCCTCGGGCACAGAGTTCCGCGCCCTCGACGCCACCACCTCCGCCGCTCAGAAGGCTGCCCCATGGGTGCTCATTGTCTATTACTTCGGCATGACTGTTGCCGAGCTGTTCATCAGCCCGCTGGGTCTGAGCTTCATCTCCAAGGTAGCCCCCAAGAACCTCCTCGGTCTCTGCCAGGGTCTCTGGCTCGGTGCCACCGCTGTGGGTAACGGCTTCCTCTGGATTGGTCCCGCCCTGTATAACAAGATTCCCATCTGGAAGTGCTGGCTGGTCTTCATGGCCGTCTGCTTCCTCTCGATGATTGTCATGCTGTGCATGGTCAAATGGCTTGAAAAGGTCACCGGCGAGCGCGCCGCCCTCGAAGCCGCCAAGAATAATGCACAATAACAACATTCTTTGAACATAGCAAAAGCCGACCTTTTCCGGTCGGCTTTTGTTTTTGCACCGGCGCGAACTCATCGCAACGGTAGTGCGTCATCACATATGTTTCAAAACATACTCTGATCAAGCCATATGTCACCCCCTCTTGCGTCTCCTCTGCTTCGGTTCAACCCAAATCGGTCATTCGGAGAATATCTATCTTTTTCAATCGAAAAAACATGCTATTTCGTCCCTCTCTAATGACCGTCATTAGAAAAACAACGACTATTTGACTGGTATTGTATTATTCACAATTCCCTTTCGCGCTGCCCTTGGTTCGCTCGGTCATCCGCCCTTCGACCTCCGTTCTACCTCAGTNNTGGGAGAACGATGGGAGAACTGAGGGCTAAGGAGCGACGGAAGAGCGGCCGAGCCTATATCGGTCACCGAGATGGAAAACAGGATAAAACGGTTATTGTCAGCCTTCCCATTTCACATGTCTCTGCTTTGCTCTTGAACAGCCTCTGCGGAGGCCTGCTTAGCCTGATGACCGATATGGGTGTAACGACGCTTCTTGTTCGGTTGTTCTTTAGTATATAACAAAGAACAACCGGGGATGGAATGAAAACGGAAGGGAAAAACTGTGGAAAGTGGATTGCAGAAGGAGAACTACGAAAATGCGCAGAAACAACAAAAAACGAGCCTCCCGTATTATGGAGAGGCTCGTTTGTCTGGGCCGTGGACGGCTCGTTATTTGTTGTAGCGCTGGCACTCTTTGGG
>DBXQ01000056.1:36561-46963 GCA_002309955.1 Bacteroidales bacterium UBA1208 | reverse complement strand
AGGATGCGCTCTTCGAGCACCTCGGCAGCGCTGGCGCTGATTTCGGGCAGGGTGCGGATAACCTTGTAAGCCTCGAATTTCATCTTGCGGGAGGTGTTGCCCACGTGGGTGATTTCGCCATAGGCCTCGATATAGTCACCTGCATAAACAGGGGCTTTGAATTCAACCATGTCGTAGGCGCAGAAGAGACCNNAGACCTTCGTCGCCGTCCTGTTTGATGAGAAGTTCAGTGGCCACATCGCCGAAGAGGTGGACCATGTGTGCGCCGTCGACGAGATTGCCGCCGTAGTGGGCGTCTTTTGCGCTCATGCGAACGCGGAGCATAGATGTAACAGCCATGTTATTTTGAGTTTTTAAAGTTTATTTCTTGATGATGAAGTCGACGAAGATGCCGGGAGTCTTGACGTTTTCGGGGGCGATGCTGCCGGTCTTGACGATTTCCTGGGGTTCGACGATGACGACGTCGGCGGCGGTAGCCATCATGGGGCAGAAGTTCTGAGAGGTGCCTTTGTAGACCAGGTTGCCGCTCTCGTCGCAGATGTTGGCACCGATGATAGCGACATCGGCACGGATGGGTTTCTCGAGGAGATACTCTTTGCCGTCAACGGTCACTTTCTGCTTGCCGTTCTCGACCACGGTGCCAAGGCCGGTGGTGGTGAGGACTCCGCCGAGGCCTGCACCAGCGGCACGGATCTGCTCAGCCAACGTTCCCTGGGGCTGGAGGGTGACGTTGAGTTCGCCGGCGTTCATCTGGTCGATGGTATTGTTGTTGGTGCCGATATGGGTGGCTATAAGGTTCTTGACCTGATGGTTGGTGATGAGCTTACCCACGCCCACTTCGGGGTAGGCGGTGTCGTTGCAGATGATGGTGAGGTCTTTGACTCCTTTTTCAACAAGGGCGTCAATAAGTGCAATGGGATTGCCTACGCCGAGGAATCCGCCAACCATTACAGTCATGCCGTCGTGAATTTTGTCGGCAGCTTCTTTTACTGTTACGAATTTGTTCATGGTACTATTTTATTTATTATTTTTATTTGTATTTCCATTGAAGTGAAGACCGTGATGCAGATGCGGCTGTCGGTACATTTTTGAGTCGGCTGCCACCTTTATATGCTTTGTTATCGTCTGTTTATTAAACTGTTCTATTGCAAAAAGGAGTTCCGTATCCCATTCGGTATCAAATTGCAAATATAAGAATTTTTTCTGATACCGAAAAAAATTTTGTCTATTTTGTAAAATCTGTGTACTTTTGCAACGAATTTTGAGTTATTATAGTGCATTTAAAAAAAGGATTTATCCAGCACAAAAACTATCGTAAGGATTATGAAGAAAACAGCAATGATATTGGCAATGGTCATAGCGCTGTGCGGAATGGCCAAGGCACAGGATTATGTGGTTCCCGTTGAGACATGGGACTATGAAGAGATTAACGGCAACAACTACCATGGCTATGCTTTCCACGAGAGCTGGGATGTGGACTTCACCGTCGAGAACCAAGACGGCCGCTACACTCCCACAGAGGAAGATATCGCCGAGGCCGAACGATTGATCCAAAAACGTATAGCTTATGTGAATCGGTATCACATCAACCAAGAAGGCGATTGCCCTGTGGTTGACGAGCACATGCGCAGATACGAACGTCAATATGTGGGTTTCACTGACATCACGGGATGCCACATCGTGTGGGTTAATTTTGTATGGGACGAGAGTGCCGCTGAGCGCCTCACCAAGGATATCGTGCTGACCGAAGGTGGCTGCGGACATTATTGGCATATCAAGGTGAACCTCACCACAGGAAAAGTATCCGCCCCTGAAGTGAACAGCGCCGGAGATGTGAAATATCTGCCCCGCGCCAAGAAACCTGCCCATCGCATAAGCCGTCCCAAACGGCCACAGCCTGCAGGCAAAATCCGCAAGACCGGTATTCCCCACGATCCCAACGAAGCCCGCTTCTAACAAACATATTACCTGAATGGCGAAGGAAGCGATTGGCGGGAACCTGCGCGCATTGGCGATGAAATTCATCAAGTTCGGCGTAGTAGGTGCCAGCGGTATGGTGATTCATGGTGGGTTGCTGTTCCTGCTGAAGGAAGTGGCAAAGATGAATCCCTTTATTGCCAACCCTATTGGTTTCATCGCTGCAGCCTCAAGCAACTATTTCCTCAACCGCATCTGGACATTCCACAGCAAAGAGAAGCAGGTGGGTGTGGAATATGTCAAATTTATCCTTGTCTCCGTCATTGGGCTGGGCATCAACAATGGAAGCCTGTGGCTGATGAGCCATTTGCTACCCTCATGGGCACAGGATTGGCGGTTCTACTTGTTATGGGTTGTTGCCGTAGGTATCACTACCATATGGAATTTTTTCGGCAATCTTCTCTTCACTTTCCGGAGTAAGAAAACAACATAATATAATGAAAAAGACTGTCACAATTCTTTTCTTGTGCCTTGTTGCTTTTGGGACACAGGCTCAGCATTTCCGTCCCGATGCTTTCCCCCCGCAAGAGGAGCCACTGGCTCCAAAATCCCTCACTATGGCCACCACTCTCGACGAGATGTATCAGTGGAACCGCTACCCGACATACGGTGTGTACCTCGAGATGATGAACCATTTTGTCGAGACCTACCCCGATCTTTGCCATCTTGACACCATTGGGACTTCGGTGAATGGACGTCTTATCCTTTCGCTTGTTATTGTCGGCACCGCAACCACCGACATTGTGCGTCCGAATTTCTTTTACTCCTCCACCATCCATGGCGACGAGTTGACCGGATTCTATTTCATGCTACGCCTTTGCGACACGTTGTTGAGCAGTTATGGCTCATCGACCGATATCACTAATCTGCTTGACCGCGTAAATGTATACATCAATCCCTTGGCCAATCCCGACGGAACCTATCTCAACGACGACAATACTGTGGCCAACTCCATCCGCTACAATGCACGAATGGTAGACCTGAACCGCAACTACCCCAACCCTTTTGGAGCCGACCCTTTGGACGACATCCAACCCGAAACCCAAGCCATGATAGACTACGCCAACCTTCATCATTTTGTGATGAGTGCCAACCTACACGGTGGAAGCGAGGTGATGAATTATCCCTGGGACAGTTTTACATCCTCCGAGCGTCCTCATGAACAATCAGATTGGTGGAAAGCCGTATGCCAGCGCTTCGTCGACACTTGCCGTCTATATAACCAGAGAGCCTATCGCAGTGTCAACCGTGAAGGCTACATCGCCGGAGGAGACTGGTATGTAATCTACAATGGACGACAAGACTATTTCAATTATTACCACAACACATTGGAACTGACCATGGAGGTATCGAACACAAAAAAGCTACCCACAGAGCAGCTTAGCCGTTACTGGAACTTCCAATCCCACTCACTTATCAACTATATCAAAGAGGTACTTAACGCCCCTCAGCCTTCCCACGTAGAGGTAGCGCCTTGCCTGCCGGCTAATTTCCGTGTCTACCCCAACCCAACACGAGGCAAAGTCACAATCGAAACTCCCGAAGACATCCGAACCTTAGACCTCACTAATCAGCCTTCCGGTCTATATCTTTTCCGAATTGAGGGACAGCCTGTCAAAATCCTGAAACTATAAGTGGCCACCATGCCCCCTTATCGCCATATATCGGTGGCCGTGCCAGTTCTGGCCGAAAAGGAGAATCTTCCCCGTTTGCTTTCCCGTCTGAGGCAACAAACATTCAGTCAATACACCCTCTACGTATGTGTCAACAATGAGGATGGCGGCTACGGCTTCGACGAAAACCAAGAGTGCCTTCAGATATTGCGTCAAGCCGACGACTTGCCCATTATCATAATCGACCGTAGCTCTCCCGGGCTGGGATGGAGCGGCAAGAAAAAAGGCGTGGGATGGGCACGCAAACTCCTTTTCGAACGCATCATGGAGGATCACGACAACGACGAGATAGCGGTGAGCCTCGATGCCGACACCGACTTTAACCCTGAGTATCTCGAAGCTGTCCTCGACACCATGAACAGCCACCCTGCCAGCAGTGCCTTCGCCGTACCCTATTATCATCCGCTCTGCGGTGATGAAAGTCTCGACCGTCCAATGCTGCGCTATGAATGCTACATGCGCCACTATCTCATCAACCTGCTTCGCATAGCCAACCCTTATGCCTTTACCGCTTTGGGCAGTGCCATTGTTTTTCCCTTATGGGCCTACCGACGTGTGGGCGGCATAACTCCTCTGCAAGGAGGCGAGGATTTCTATCTTATGCAGAAATTCGCTAAAACAGGAACCGTTGAACTGCTTTTCTCCGACCCCGCCTATAAACTTATGACCGTTAGGCCAGAGGGGAGAGCCTCACAGCGTGTCCCCTTTGGCACAGGTCCTGCTGTGGCAGGCGGATTAAACAGCATGGAATCTCGCTACCCATTTTATTCCCCCGAGGGGTTTGCCGCTATCGAAACAACTTTCCGCACCTTCCCTGCACTGTATTATGAGGACCGTGAGACACCCATGACCGCCTTCTTGCAACAACAACTGAATACCGACAATCTGTGGGAACCTCTACGTCGCAACTTCCGCACTCCAGACCATTTTATACATGCCTGCGCCGAACGTGTCGACGGTCTCCGCATCCTGCAATTCCTTAAAAACAATCCCTCTTTCCGTATGCCCGATACATCATTGCCCGTCCGCTTCGACATAGACCCTGTGACCAAACTCAACGACTTCCGGAACCAACTCTTTGATCAGGAAATGACCCTCCGCAAAAAAAACTCTTCCTCAACCATCCAATAAAAAGAGCCTTTTCACGTTATTATTTTTATGGAAGAAAAGAACGTCATAGAAATCAAAAATAAACGAGCCGAGTACGAATATTTTCTGCTTGACGATTATACTGCTGGCATTGTACTGACCGGCACCGAAATAAAATCCATCCGCGATGGCAAGGCCAACCTTACCGATGCCTATTGCACTTTTATTGGCAACGAACTTTTCGTGCGACAGATGCACATCTCCGAATATCGTTTCGGCTCCTACCTCAACCATGCCGCCAAGCGCGACCGTAAACTCCTCCTCAACAAACGTGAACTCCACAAACTGCAAAACAAAATCAAAGAACGCGGTTTCACTATCATCCCTGTGAAACTCTTTATCAATCCACAAGGGCGTGCCAAACTGCTGATTTCATTAGCCCGAGGCAAGAAGTTCTACGACAAACGCGAAAGCATCAAAGAGAAAGACACCAAGCGCGACATGCTGCGCCAGTTGCGCTAACCCGTAATACCCATATCTATGAAAGTGTTCAAATTCGGCGGTGCGTCCGTCAACAGTGCCTCAGCTGTACGCAATATGGCCGCTATTGTGAGTAACCACTGCGACGACAACCTCGTCATCGTGGTCTCCGCCATGGGCAAAACAACCAATATGCTGGAACAATTAGTGCCCGGCGTCCATCCGCTCACCGAACACCCTCCATTGATACAACGAGTACACGACTACCACATGTCCATTGTACACGGTCTCTTCCCCGACCCCACGCACGCTGTATACAATACACTCAACCAACTTTTCGAACAACTGGAACGGCAAATTTCACAAACACCCACCGACTACAACTTCGACTACAGCCAGGTCGTCTGCTTTGGCGAACTTATCTCCACCACCATCATCAGCCACTATCTCAACAGCATCGGGCTCGCAAACCAATGGGTAGACATACGCCGTATCATCCGCACCAATAACCAATACCGCGAAGGCATTGTCGATTTCGACACGACCCTGCAAAACATACACCTTCTTTCTCCCCTTGCGTTAAACCAGAACCTCGTCGTCACCCAAGGCTTCATAGCCGGTAGTGCCGACGGCCACACATCCACCCTTGGCCGCGAAGGCAGCGACTACAGTGCCTCTATCCTCTCCTACTGCCTCGATGCCGAAAGCATGACCATTTGGAAAGACGTACCCGGATTCCTCAACGCCGACCCCAAATACTTCCCCGACACTGTCAAGATAGAGCAAATCCCCTACAACGAAGCCATCGAGCTGGCCTACTACGGTGCCAGTGTCATCCATCCCAAGACCGTCAAACCCATCCAAAACAAGAACATCCAACTCCACATCAAATCCTTCCTCAATCCCGAGGCTCCGGGTTCTGTCATTGGACCCTTCACCACCATCCGACCCCTCACACCCCTTTATATCTTCAAAAACAACCAAACCCTCCTCTCCATTCTGCCCAAAGACTTCAGCTTCATTGCTGAAGACAACCTGCAAACCATCTTTGCCGTCCTCGCCAAACTGAACATTCGTGTCAACCTCATGCAAAACACAGCCCTCAGTTTCTCCCTTTGCATCGACGACAACCCTCTGCTCCTCAATCAACTCCGCGACAATCTGCAAAACCAGTTCCGACTGCGCTACAACCAAGGCCTCCAACTCATCACCATCCGCTACTACACACAAGACATCATCGACCGCATCGTATCCGACCGCACCATCCTCCTCCAACAACGCACCCGCACCACCACCCAACTCATCATACAATAACACACCGCATTTACACTATGACCCGTACCATCCTTCCGTCACGCACCTCGTCCCTTGCCCGCCTCAACCGCGTCCTTGCGGGCAAGGCATTCGACAATGCCCGCTTCTTCGTCCTCGTCGACGAAAACACCTATACCCACTGTCTTCCCCGCCTAATATCGTATGTCGACCGCCTTCAACAAGCCGAATTCATGGAAGTTCCCGTAGGCGAAGAGTGCAAAGACATAGCCATCGCCACCCAACTGTGGCAAACCCTCCTCGAATCCAACGCCGACCGCCAAACCATCCTTGTCAACATCGGCGGCGGCTGCATAACCGACCTCGGTGGTTTCGTGGCCGCAGGATATAAGCGTGGCATCCGCTACATCAACATCCCAACCACCCTCATCGGCATGGTCGACGCTGCAATCGGTGGCAAAACAGCCCTCAACCTCAACGGCAGCAAAAACCAAGTAGGCTTCTTCCACCAACCCGAAATCATCTGCATCGAACCCGCCTTCCTCAACACCTTGCCCGACAGCGAAGTGCTCAACGGTGTGTTCGAAATGCTCAAAACCTTCTTAATCGGCGATCCCGTCCAGTACGACCGCCTGTGCCAAATGCTCCTCAACGGCACCTTCGAGATCATACCCGACATGATTGCCTCCTGTGCTGAAATCAAGACCGCCATAGTCAAGCAAGACCCACGCGACCTCGGTATCCGCCGCATCCTCAACCTTGGCCACACCTTCGGCCACGCCATCGAGGCATACAGCCACCACAACGGCCAAACACCCCTTGCCCATGGCAAGGCTGTAGGCATTGGTCTCATCTGTGCGCTATATCTCTCCGTCCGCAAACTGGGACTCGACCCAGCAATCCTTGACCGCTACCGCACCGTGACCACAAAACTCGTCTCCCTGCCCCACTACACCCTCCGCGACACCGAAGGCATACTCTCCTACATGCGCCAAGACAAAAAAAACGCCAACAACGACATCCTCTGCGTGCTGTTGCAAAACCTCTCAGCTCCTGTTATCGACCTCCCTGTCCCAGAAAACGAAATCCGAGACGCATTGCTAAAAATATCATAGCATGAAACACCTGCGCTACCTACTCCTTGCCCTGTGCCTCATGGCCGCATTCACCTCGTGCCGACAACAGTACACACCTCTGCCACCGACTAATCAATTTTTTGGCATGTGCAACTTCAGTACAGGCGACCTCATCTTCATTTGCGACACCACTGGCATGGGTAGCGCCATCCAGTCTGCCACCGCACGTGAATCTTTCCATCCCGCCTGGACCCACGTAGCCATTACCGAATGCACCGACAGCGGTGTTTACGTCATCGACGCCACCCCCGCTTTAGGCGTCGCCCGCCGACCCCTTGATGAATTCATCGCCTCGGTCTATGACACCAACTCCGGCTACAGCTTCACCAGCCTGGCTATCTACTGCTACGTGGATGTTCCCTATGACACGGCAACCCTCCTCAAGCGCATGCACTCCTTCATCGGGCTACCTTACGACCCCTATTTCCTCCCCGACAACGGGAAACTATACTGTAGCGAACTGGTGCAAGAATGTTTCTTCGACCAAAATGGAAACCGTCTCTTTCCCTCCAAACCCATGAACTTCTTTGCCTCCGACGGCTCCTTGCCCGCCTACTGGCAACATCATTTCGACAGTCTCGGCATTACCGTCCCGCAAGACATGCCCGGCACCAACCCCAACGATATGTCGCATTCACCCATACTTCACCGTTTCAAAATAGAGTAACCATGCAGCTGGAACTCCTCTCTCCCGCCAAAAACCTTGAACAAGGTCGCGAAGCCATCAATCATGGTGCCGATGCCGTCTACATCGGCGCACCCGCTTTCGGTGCCCGCGTAGCAGCCGGCAACACCATCCAAGACATCGAGCAACTGTCCCACTACGCCCACCTTTACCATGGCCGCGTCTTCGCCACAGTCAACACCCTCCTTTTTGACAACGAGATAGACGATGCCGTGCGCCTGCTCCACCAACTCTACAATGCCGGTGTCGATGCCGCCATCATCCAAGACCTTGGCCTGTTGGAGTGCGACCTACCGCCTATCGAACTCCATGCCAGCACCCAGACGCACAACGCCACCCTCCCCCGCATCCAATTCCTCGAACAATCCGGCTTCTCTCGCATCATCCTCGCTCGCGAAACCTCACTCCAACAAATGGCCGAAATCCGCCGCAACACCACCGTCGACCTTGAGGCCTTTGTGCAAGGAGCCCTCTGTGTCTGCTACAGCGGCCAATGCTACCTCAGCCAATACCTCACCGGCCGCAGCGGCAACCGCGGATGTTGCTCCCAGCCCTGCCGCTCAACCTACGACCTTTACGATGCCCATGGCAACCTCCTGCAAAAAGACAAGCATCTCCTATCGCTAAAAGACTTCTCCGCTGCACAACAACTCCAAGCCATGATCGATGCAGGTATCACCTCCTTCAAGATAGAAGGCCGCCTGAAAGACCTCAGCTACGTCAAAAACACCACCGCCTACTACCGGCAACTGCTTGACAACATTATGGAAGGCCATCCAGAGCACCAACCAGCTTCGTCCGGCACATGCCGTTTCTTCTTCACCCCCGACCTTGAAAAAACCTTCAACCGTGGTTTTACCGACTACTTCCTCCGCCAACGACAACCCATGGCCACCCTCACTACTCAGAAATCGCTTGGCAAACGGATAGGAGAGATTTCCTCACTGGGACGCGACACCATCACCCTTGCCACCTCCGAGACCCTCACCCCCGGCGACGGACTCTGTTTCTTCAACGCCCGCGGCCAACTGGAAGGTTTTCTGGTAAACCACGTACAAGGCCACGTCATCCGTCCCAACCACATGCCCGACGGCCTCACCGTCGGCATCCCTCTGTGGCGCAACAACGATCAAGCTTTCGAGAAACTGCTACAAGGCCACACCGCTGACCGACGCATCCCCGTCAACATCACTCTCGACGACACGCCCGACGGCCTCCGACTCACCCTAACCGATACCGACGGCTGCCAAGCCTCTGCCACCATAGTCTGCACCAAAGAACCTTCACGCGACCCTATCCGCGCCAAGGAACAACTGCAACGCCAACTCACCAAACTGGGTAACACACCTTTCATCTCCACCACCGTGGACAACCGCTGCTGTCAGCCCTGGTTCCTCCCCGCAGCGCTCCTTAACGACCTCCGGCGGCAAGCCACTTCCCTGCTCGAACAAAACCGCATCGATGCACACCTCGCCCGTCGCGGTCACTGCCCCACCCTCGCCGAACGGCAGTCAAACACCACCCCCTATTTCGAAACCGTCCTCGACTACCGTGCCAACATACTCAACTCCCACGCAGAACAATTCTACCTCCGCCACGGGGTGCAACAAATAGAATACGGGCTTGAGAAAACCCACAACTATGACGGCAAAGCCCTCATGACTACAAAATACTGCCTGCGCTACGAGCTGGGGCAATGTCTGCGGCACAACCCCGACTCCACCCCAGGTTCCCTCTACCTGCACAACAACGGACAATGGCTCCGCCTTGACTTCGACTGCCGCAACTGCCGGATGCAACTCTCCGCTGCCCAACCACCCGCCGCCACACCCCTTAACCAATAATCCCCGTACCCCCTCTTCTTTTGCTCCGCCCCCGCTTGTTTCACACTTATTTTACCCCCTGTTGCTCATAACGTTTTCTTTTTTAACCCAAATCGGTCATTAGGCAAAGCAGGCCTCCGCCGGAGACCGTTCAAGAGCAAAGCGGAGACACGTGGAATGGAAAGCCGGATAATGACCGTTTTATTCTGTTTCCCGTCTCGATGACCGATATGAACCCGGCTGCTCTTCCGTCGCTCCTTAGTCCTC
>DBXQ01000056.1:0-36547 GCA_002309955.1 Bacteroidales bacterium UBA1208 | reverse complement strand
GTTCTCCCATCGTTCTCCCATTTCAGAAGGATAACTGAGGTAGAACGGAGGTCGAAGGGGGGTCGAACGAGCGAACCAAGGGCAATGCGAAAAGGACTTAGGCACAGGTTAGGGAAGATTCGCGGAAAAGGACGTGCGTTGAAAAGGAATTACAGAAATGGTGGCACCGTTTTTGTTGTGCCATGACAACAGAAAGCCGGAGTAACCAAAGGGGACTTCCACGAACCAGCCTGAAATGGTATATCGAATATAGCCCAATGGCATTGCCTTGGGTATGCAAACCACGCTCTGCAAAGGCGAAAGCAAAAAACGTATTTATAAGCCAATTCCATGTACACAAGTTGATAAGAGATGTATCGGAGCTATATCTGGACAATGCTTAATGACCGATTGAGTAGTTAATATTCTGATTTCTAACAATAAATCGCTGCTGTTTTCTATTGCAAAAAATACTGCCTTTCTGTTAGATAAAAATTCTTATATTTCCTTTTTTATTCAATTCTTTGTTTGGTTGGCAAATTTATGTAGATAATCGAAAAAAAGTGTATTTTTGCACTGATAAAATCAAAGAATTATTGGTGCCTAAATAATTGTTTTGTATTGTTGTACAAATACTTATACTTTTACAGGAACACATACTTGATGTAATAACAGGATTACGTGCCAATGGCACGTTTTATCGGACACAAAAAAATATATGAGATCATCCTTGGACTAAAAACACTAACCCCGACAGTTCTATGACACCTTCTTTATTACCATCCCGCATATTACTTTTTTTACTATATTTATATTATATATCATATGCGTAAACATTTATTAATCATCACATTTGCACTGACAGCCTGCATTGCTGCCAATGCTCAGTCTGTTTCAAAAGACGTTGCCGCAGCCAAGGCGACGTCGTTTTTGCAACTTAAAAGCGACTCGCAACTACAGTTGCTCAAATCCCCTTACGACAACCTCTACCTCTTTTCCATCGACGGGGGGGGCTTTGTTATTGTCAGTGCCGACAACCATGTGCAACCCATCTTAGGCTATTCGTTGCAATCCAATCTCAATGTGGAAAACCTGCCTACCAACCTTGCTGCCTGGCTCGACAGCTATGACAAGCAGATTCGTGCCGCCATGGAGGATGCATCCCAACCCATCCATTCAGGATGGTCTGACCAAGGCATGCCCAAGTCGGGCGTGGAAGGCTACGATTCCATTGTAGGTCCGCTGCTGACCACCACCTGGGACCAGTCACCCTTCTACAACGACTTCTGTCCCTTGGATGGCGGAACGAGGACACTGACAGGCTGCGTCGCCACCGCCATGGCGCAGGTGATGAAGTATTGGAACTGGCCTGAAACGGGCGTGGGACAACACAGCTACAACGCATACACCTATGGCACACTGAGTGCTGATTTTGGCGCCACCACCTACGACTGGGCCAATATGCCCACTTCCCTCACCTCCTCAAGTAGCACAGCCCAAGTATCTGCCGTGGCGACATTGATGTACCACTGCGGCGTGGCTGTGGAGATGGTTTATGCCATAGACGGGAGCGGAATTCACGACAACATCATGTACAACCACGGACTCGACTTCCCCTGCCCTGAGAATGCCCTCAGAACCTATTTTAAATACAGCCCGGCAATATATGGTGTAAGACACGCCGACCTCACTGATGAAGAATGGAGCGCACTGATTAAAAACGAAATAGACCATCGCCGCCCTGTGTTGTTTTCAGGATCAGGCATTAACTTGGGACACGAGTTTGTATGCGACGGCTACGACACTAACGGCTACTTCCATTTCAACTGGGGCTGGAGCGGCTTAGCGGACGGCTATTTCACCCTCACAAGGCTGAATCCGTCAGGCTACGACTTCACTCGTTCGCAGTGTGCCATCATCGGCATCGAACCCGACACCCTCTTCGGCAGCAGCACCAACTGCACAGTCAACGCCACCAGTGCCGACACAGCGGAAGGAATTGTGAACGGCGGCGGGGTGTACAACTATCGCGACACTGTGTTGCTCCATGCTCGTCCAGCCACAGGCCACCGTTTCGCGCGGTGGAGTAACGGCTCGACTGTCAACCCCTACCCCTGCCTTGCCCACGATTTCAGCATCACCGCCTACTTCGACCAAGCCCTTGCCGAAGACAGCAACGTGCTTTCATATACCGGTTCCGATGTCTCCGACCGTGGTCTATATTCGATCAACGAACATTATCGGATAGGAATAAAACTGCCTGCTACCGTTTTGGCGGGACACAAATACGTCAGTGCCGTCGACATCTATCACTATTCTGGCGATTATATCGTCTACCTCCATTGTGGAGGCGACGATGCTCCTGGCCCTGTTGTCTACACCCAGCCGGTCACTATACCTAACGGCAGTCTTCGTTGGCACCGCGCCGAACTCGAAACCCCCATGCCCATTGACACCAACAACAACCTCTGGATTACAATACGATGCACTCATGATTTTGTCAACTATATGGGTGCCCCTAGTATCGGTGTTTCCGACGGCAACTGGATTTCGTCCGACGACGGTGCCACCTGGGGACATCTCAATCAATTACAGCCCAACACTTCTCTCGACGACACATCAATCTGCTGGTATATTAGATGCGTGACCTCCGCCGACTCTGTCGTCAACACCAACCTAACGCCCACTGCATTCATTATAACTCCTGAACAAGGCAACGTTGACGACACCATCATGGTGGAAATCCTTCACTCCACCGCCAGCACTGTGGAATGGGATTTCGGCGATGCCGCTGCCACACGCGTGGCTTCGGACTCTGCCTTTATCGTCTGGAATACCGCTGGGTACCATCAGGTCGGTGCCCAAGTTGTGAATCACAATGGCAGTGTGGCAGTAAGCGACACAGTACTCATCACCGACTGCAACAATCCAGTCAACACCTTCCCTTACGTCATCAATTACGACTCACTGGATGTCATGTTACGTGCCTGCTGGCAATGGTTTTATCGTGGCGAATCTCCTGGCTATCCATTCCCAACCGATTATATCTCCATCTATCTCGGCCAAGGAACCGACAACTGGTACGTGTCGCCCCTTATCGACCTCAATAGCGACCAAGATGCATGGCTTGAGGCCAAACACCTCACGTCGAGCGACTGTATCATCACAGTAGAGCTATCGCAAGGCGGACTCGACAGTGCCGACTTCACCCCCATCTACACCCTGCCTACAGCCTATGGCGAAGTTCCTGCCACCACCCAGCCCATCAACTTGTCCGAACACAACCAAGGCAACCCTGTACGTATTGCCATACGTATGCGACGCCCAGAAACATCTGGTGAGGGAATGTTCAAGCTATACGGCCTGCGTATATGGGAGGGCACTATGGGCATCGGCGACGTGGAAAACACCACTCTGAGTGTACACCCTAACCCCGCCCGACAGATAGTATCCATCACCTTGCCCAACCCCGACGGCACCCTCACCCTTTTCGATGCCACAGGCCGACAGATTACGCAACGCCGCACCTCATCCACCCAAACCACTGTTGATGTGAGTACCCTGCCCCAAGGTATCTACCTGCTGCAATACACTTCGCCACGCGGTACCACCACTACACGGTTCGTAGTGCAATAATCCCCTCAGCGTCAGTACAACAGCAGAGCCTTGAATAGGTTGAAAAATCTGTCTGGCATCGCCACTGCTAAGCATAAAGTCAACTAAGGTCAAATAGGTCAAAAAACAACACGCCCCTATTTGTCCTTAGTTGTTTTAGCCCAAATCCTGACGAACTTAATACCAAGGGAGCTGTAACTTCGTCATTTATCCATTATACATTTTACCTTTATTTTATATTTTGTTATCTGACATAAACTAAAAAAGAAGTGCGGAAACTGCGGTTCCGAATACCAGATACAGCATTGTTTTAGGAATAAAAAACGTATAGAAATCCACCTTTACTGGCAGTTGGCGCGGCCATACTGCACTACATCGTATACCGGACACTGCAGTGCATCGGAAAGTTGTCGGCAAGCCTCAGCTGAATTGAGTGTGTAGCCTTGAGGGGAGGTGGGATTAAGGCAGACAGCCATAAGATGCGAGCGTTGCAGAACCCGCATGGTTCCGCCCTTGCGGGTGAAGTCAGCGTAAGCGTCGGGAGTTATGAAGAGTTTGGTAAAATCGCGGACAATGAGGACAATGTCCTTAATGTTGGGCTGTACAGAGAGGAACTTGAGCAACCGATTGCTAACGGCACCCGAAACAAAGAGTGTATTACCTTGGGCAAAAAGGCTTTTGCTTTCAGGACCGAGCAGGAAGACAGACTGTATGCCGAGATCGTGGACATTGTCATCACTGTCGACAATCCAAAGACCGTTGTCAACAGCAGAGAGTTTGGAACGCAACACCTCGGAGACTTCGGGAAGATTGATAAGCCGATAAACAAAACGGGTGCGGGAGATGAGCTGCTGGAGGTTGGGGGAGACAGCAGCACCCGTGGCCAGAATCATGGCGTCGGTGACGGTGGGTGAGGCCAAGCTAAGACGAGAGAGAGCTCCGTCGACAATGGTAAGCTGCACTCCGCTATGACGGAACTGGGAAATCTGTTGACGGAGGAGTCCTGTGGTGGCGGCTCCCGAAAGGAGAATGCGACCCTGACAGAGCACTTGGGCGGTAACCAATTGACCAAGGGCTGTGCGCCGCTCGTCGACAGACAGGATGTTGGAGACCAGCCGCCGCTGGAGGTAGTGTTTGTGGGAGGTGATAAACTGCATGCCCTCGTAGAGGGTGATTTCGGGCTTGGCGGTGGCGTAAACGGAGTCTACCTGCTCGCCGTCAACACCGATGGAGGTGACGGCTGTGGAGACCCCCAGATGGTTCAACCGGCCAAGAATATAATTAAGACAGACTGTCTTGCCAGTGTTTTTTTCAAGGCCTACAATGGACAGGCTCCGATAGTTGCGTAAGTTTTCAACGAAGGGCATAGCGTTTGCAAAGTTACGAAAAACTTTCGTATGTGAAAGTTTTTTTGTAACTTTGCAGGCGGTTGAAGAAACCAAAACCCCATTGTTAAATTATTAATAAACTAATAACAAGATGATTACAAAATTAGACGATCTTCTGGAACTGGTTAAGACCAAAGGTAAGAAAAGACTGGTGGCCGCTTATGCCAACGACGACCATACTGTATGCGCCGTAAGTGCTGCCGTGGATAAAGGTATTGTGGACGCCACTCTGGTGGGCGACATTGAGACCATCAAGAAAATCTGCGCTGCCGAGGGTATTAATCCCGACAAGTTCGAGCTGGTACAGGAAGCCGATGAGAACAAGGCCGGTGTGAAAGCCGTAGGACTGATTCGCGAAGGCAAGGGCGACATCCTGATGAAGGGTCTGCTCTCGACCGACAAGTATATGCGTGCCATCCTGAACAAGGAGACCGGCCTGATGCCCGGCAAGAAGAACGACATGCTGACCCACATGGCCGTGTTTGAGATTCCGCGCTACCACAAGCTGCTGGTGTGCAGTGACGTGGCCATTGTCCCCGCTCCCGACATGAAACAGAAACAGCAGATACTGAGCTACCTTATCAGCACTGCCAAGAATCTCGAGATTGAGAAACCGAAGGTGGCACTGATTGCCGCCACCGAACAGGTGTCGACGGGTATGCCCGCCTGCGTCGAGGCTGCCATCATCAGCAAGATGGGCGACCGCGGCCAGATAAAGGGTGCTGTTATTGACGGTCCCTTGGCTTTGGATGTGGCTATTGATGCCGAGAGTGCCAAGACCAAGAAAGTGGCTGGCGAAGTGGCTGGCAATGCCGACTGCCTGCTGTTCCCCAACATCGAGAGCGGCAACGTGTTCTACAAATGCTGCACCAAATTCGGCGGTGCCGAACTGGCTTGCATGGTGGTGGGTGCCAAGGTTCCATGCATCCTGACCAGCCGTGGCGACAGCGCCAAGACAAAGTTGTACAGCATTGCTTTGGCCGCCATCAACGCTAAGTAAAAAGATTTTACAGAAGGTTATTGGCTACGGACATACAGACCCCCTGGGGTTGTCCATAGCCAATAATCTTCGTTTATAGACAAGAAGATATATTGTTTCAATCATTAATCAAAAAATGGATAAATATTTTGAAGGATTAAAGGGAATGGCCATCACGGTGTGCGACAAGGACGGCAATATACTGGACATGAACCAATGTTCGGCCGATGTGAATAGCCATGGCAATAAGATAATCGGCAACAATCTTTTCGACTGCCACCCTCCCCGTGCGGCAGCAATATTGAAAGACTTGCTTGAGAACGAAAAACTGAATGCCTACACCATTGAGAAGAACGGTAAAAAGAAATTGATTTACCAAGTGCCCTGGTACGACGGTGAGGAGTTCGGCGGACTGATAGAGTTCTCGCTGCCCATCCCCTTTGAGATGCCCCACTACGTGCGGCAGCCCAAGACGGAATAGCACAGTACTGAGCACGCACAATGGTTGATTATTGAAATATAGCATACCCAGTTTATACATGATTAAGAGACTGATATTATGGATGTGCTGCATGGCCGGAATGGTTTGCACGGCTATGGCACAGGGAACAATTAGCGGACGGGTGTACGACAGCAAAACAGGGCACCCCATTGAATACGCCACGGTGGCCATCTTGAAGGTAAAGGACTCGTCGTTGGTGACAGGCACGGTGACCGAGGCCAACGGGTCGTTCAGTACCAAGGCTAACTATGGCACTTATATAGTAAGAATATCGTTTATGGGATATCAGACCTATTTCCATCCCCACCACGTGACGCTGAACGAGAAACACAATACGGTGAATCTCGGAAAAATACAAATCGTGCCCAGTGCAAGGATGATGGAAGAGGTGCAAGTAACGGCACAGCGGACAATGGTTGAGTACCAGCTGGACAAAAGGGTGGTGAACGTCGACAAGAACTTGGTGACCAGTGGCGGAACGGCAACCGATGTGCTGGAAAGTGTGCCGAGTGTGTCAGTGGACAACGACGGCAATGTGTCGTTGCGCGGTTCGTCAAGCGTAAAAGTTCTTATCAACGGACGACCCTACGAGATGATGGGAAATGACTTGGAGACCCTGCTGGAGCAGATACCCGCCAGCTCTGTGGAGAGTGTGGAGGTTATCACTAATCCCTCGGCCAAATACGACCCGGAAGGGATGTCAGGCATCATCAACATCAAGTTGAAAGAGAAGACCTCTGGAGCTCTTGGACTGAACGGCGTGGCAAACCTGAACTTTGGCGGCCCGCTGCCTTTTATGGTTCCCGACCCGCTACCTAAACTCATCCCCACCACCATGGGAAGTATCAGCCTAAACTATACCACAGAGAAATACAATCTCTTCTTCACCCTGGATGGCGGAATGCGGAGCCGAGGCAGCCACGGCCACTCCATGATTGAGCGGATGAGGGACAGCGTGCCTTATTCAAACGACTCCATGGACGAATACGGCCTAAGAAGAAACTACATGGGCAGCATGAAGGTAGGCGGCGAGTACTACTTCAATGACAAGAACAGCCTGCTTTTCTCCTATCAGCTGCGCGGCGGTAAACGGATGAGGACAAGCGATATTTTCTCGAAAGATCTGATGTACAACGGGCTGATGGACTACCGCCAAATAGACACAAACAACAACAGGAATTTCAACCATGTGTTCAACCTCAGCTATGTAAAGAAGTTTGAGCAGAAAGACCGCGAGCTGACAGCCGATGCCTCTTTCTCCATGCGGAATGTAAAAGGCAATGGATTCCAAGAACAGCGATACATAGACACCCTGGCCATTCGAAACGGGATGACTTGGAACCCTATGTGGGACAATTATTACCTGCGCGAGACAGAGACAGAAAACCATCACCAGGCCCTGAACATAAAGGTGAACTACGTACACCCCTTTGCCGAAAAATGGAAACTGGAGACAGGCTACGAAGGCCGTCTTGACTGGCCTAACCAGAACGCCATCTACCATCGAACTGAATACGATGAAGTGACGCACCAACTAGATAGATTCTACGACTCTGTGTCGTCGACACATTTCGACTACAACCAACAAACCCACGGTATCTATGCCACCGTGGGAGGGAAGTTCACCGACAAGCTGTCAGCCCAGGCGGGACTTCGTGTTGAATACTCCTACCTGTACGGCTATGACATGAACCACCGCAACACAACGCCAGTGCACAAAAGCTATTGGGAACCTTATCCCACCCTGCACCTGTCGTACGAAATCAACGAGGCCAACAGCATGCAGTTGAGCTACAGCCGCCGTGTACGCCGCCCCCACATGTGGGATCTGAACCCTTACCTTGACGTGCGGGAAGGGCAGCAGATGTCGTTCGGCAACCCGAACCTTGACCCGGAATTCACCAATGCCTTCGAGCTGTCGCATAACCTGAGCCTCGACAAATGGAACATTTACACATGCGCCTACTACCGACAGACCAACAATATGATGACCCGCTACGGCTTTGTATGGGATACGCTATCAAGGAACCACTATAGCCCTTGGATGCCCTACAATTCGCAATACGACGGCTACTGGGCAAGCACATGGCAGAACCTCGACAAAGGCTATAACTACGGACTGGAGTTTATCGTCGACTGGCAGGCCACAAAATGGTGGAAACTGAATCTCAGCGTGAACTTGTACCACAGTACCATCCAAGGTACAGCACTGCTGGACAACAAGAGCCATTCGGCATGGCAGGCCAGCAGCAAGTTCACTTCCTTCATGACGCTCCCCAAAGACTGGACAATCCAGTTCTCGGGACAGTATTTTGCCCCTTGGCTCGACCTCCAGACAACGATGTTCCCCTCCTACTGGTTCGATTTGGCAGTGAAGAAGGACGTGCTGCAGAAACGCGGAACAATCAACATAAGAGTGGGCGACGTATTCTCCACCGGCGGCTGGGGACACACGACATATACCCGCCAGATGAGCCGCGAGGTGAACTCGCGCCGCATCTCCCCCACCATCACGGTTGGCTTCTCGTACAAAATTAACAACGGCCTCAAACAAAAGCCCCAAGTTGAGGAGGAAGAAGACAGCGGGTCAGAGAATGTCTATTAATATACGAGAAACAAATGGCCGTCGAGAGGTCTTTGACATTGTGCGAAACCGCTTTGTCGCATTGACACCCGAGGAATGGGTACGCCAGCACTTCATCCGATATCTGCATGAAGAACTGATGTACCCATTAGAACTCATGCAGGTGGAAGGCGCCATCACCCTCAACGGCATGACGCAACGGTGCGACATTGTGGTATATGACAATGAGGTGAAACCCCTCATTATCGTGGAATGTAAAAAAGAGACTGTCCCCCTCACACAAAAAGTAATTGACCAAGCTTGCCGCTACAACCTCGTCCTCCAAGTTCCCTTTCTTTGCATTACCAACGGTGCCCAACAGGTCTGCTGCAAAGTCGATTTCGAAGGGAAACAACTGATTGGCATCCCAGAACTGCCCAAATATCATAAAAAATGTTAAATATTGCACTTCAGGGGGTATCCAAATCGGGGGTAAAGACTCTTATATACGAAACACTGCAAACCTCAATATGCGCGAAAGTGACAAACAGATGCTGGCCGACCACTACCTGGACCTCTACCAGATGGCCTATTCGCTATTGCACAACAAGGCGGATGTCGAGGATGCAGTGCAAGACGCATTAGTTGACACAATGTCCAACCCTTTTGTTGTAAACCCTTACAACTACTGCAAAAGAGTACTAAAAAACAACTGTCTAAAAAGACTAAAAAAAGAAAACTACATACTTTTCGAACAACTACCCGAAATCCCCAACCACGAAAGCGAGATAGACGAAGCACGATTAAAAGCATTATGGAGCTATAAAGAAAAACTACCTGACCGAATACAGGAAATATTCGACCTCTACTATGTACAAGGCTACTCACGACATCAGATATCAGAAATTACCAATACACCCATGCCAACACTGAAGAAACTATTCCACAAAGGACACGAGCGACTGAAAAAAATGATGTTAGAGTACGACCAAAACAATATATTTTTCAAAAAGAACAAGGACACCTAAACATATTTCGATATGAAAAGATTAGAAAACCTCCTACAGCGATACAATGAAGGAGTAATAACCCCGGAAGAGAAGGCCGAACTTGACCTTCTCACTCACCGTGACGAAATATTTCAAGCTGCCACCGTGCAAGCCACCAAGATTCGCCGCAAGAGGTATATTACAGCTTCCTCAATAGCATCCTTGGCCATAGTGGCAGGTGTGTTTTTCACAATATTCAACACCACTAACCCCAATCCCGACAGCACCACCGTGGTTGCACAGACCGACATCCATGAGACACCCATGCACTCTGAAACCATTACAGCCCCCCTGCCGGCCACGGAAAGCACAACCCAGCCTTCTGCCCAACACCAACCTGTCGAGCCTCCTACGCCCACACAAAAACAAGCTATCCGACCTGTTGAGACAACACCCCGAGAGCCTATCGCCAAAAAAATCGAATCCTTGAGCAACAACACCGAACCTCTATCCGTTACCGACCCCGTTGTAGCCTGCAATACACAATGCTCGCCCGATTCAGTAATCAATGACATTTGGAATTTCCTAAAAGCTTGAACAACACACCATGAACATCCCACGGCTCATCACATTCTTCTGCACAATAATCATTGGCATAACCTCTCTCGCCCAGACCGATTTATATAATCGCTATGCTTCACGTACCGACATACGAGTGGCCAGTGTCACCAACTTCACACTCGACACTGGCATCACCGCCGATGTCACCCTGCTTGAAGCCGTTGACGACCAAGGGTGGGAATGGCTTTGCAAGGAGTTCAACCTCGCCCCCCTTTCACAACAGCAGCAACAGCAAATGGACGAGGGCTGGGACGTAGCCCTCTTCACACAACGCAACCGCCAAGACCCCACTAAACCCGCTCCAGTGGTCAACGAACAGATTGACCACTCACAATCGTGCTACGTTGGGGTGTCATACCTTACGCGGACACTCTACGTCTTCTGCTGCAGCACCGACCGCCAGTCGGACGTAGTGGTAAACTATTTGATAGAAAAGATGCAGCGGTCGCTGAGAAACAAGGAATAGCATTCCTTCGACTACTCCTCTCGCCTGCCTGCCAGATCAAGGAACACCAATTCCTTCAACTGGCAGGTATATTTTTCACCTTTCGACCCGGTTAAATCAAGATGACCAAAACGATTCACATCCACAATAGTGGCCTCCACCTGCTCGCCACGGAGCATATACAGCCGCTCCTCACCCCGGAACAACAGCCGAGAAAGATACTCCTTATCCAGGGTCTCTTCACCCTCCAATCCGCCCTGTAGCTGACCATACCGGAGTGCAATACACTCTACCACCCTCCGCAGGAGAGGTTCCAAAGCCTCCTCACGCCCCGTCACCTGCTTCAACGACACCGGATTCGGAACCCATTCGGGGAACTCGGTCTGATTCACATTCAAACCTATTCCCACCACCGAAGACGACAGACTGCTGCCCGAAACATGGTTGGAAATCAATATTCCGCACACTTTCCTCCTCCCGATATAAATATCGTTTGGCCATTTGATACTCACCTCCTGCCCTTCAGGCAACAATGGAACCAGACAGTCGACAACTCCCAACGACACTGCCTTGGTCAACATATACTGCTGTTCGAAAGGAAGGAAGCACGGCTTCAACACCAAACTGAAAGTAAGGTTTTTGCCTGGAGCCGAATGCCACACATTGCCGCGTTGCCCGATACCAGACGTCTGCTCCCTGGCACAAACAACGGTAAACTCCCCGACCGTGGAAAGGTCGAGGAGTTCGCAATACTTATTCGTCGATTCCAAAGAATCGAATAATCGCAAATCCATTGCTTACGATGAGTACAGGCTTGGCATGACCGCCTACACAGTCATTATCTCTTTCTCTTTGGCGGTAAATATCTTGTCGCACTCACCTATGAATTTGTCAGTAATTTCCTGGATCTCCTTCTCTACCTGCTTCACCTCATCCTCAGGCACCGATTTATCCTTCAGTTTCTTTACCTTATCCATCACATTGCGACGGGCATTGCGGATATTCACTTTACTGTTTTCAACCTCAACTTTGGCAGCCTTCGACAATTCCTTGCGGCGTTCCTCGGTCAGCGGAGGAATAATGATACGCAGAATGTCGCCCTCATGACGGGGAGTGAAGCCCAAATTGGCATCAAGAATAGCCTTATTGATGGCTCCCACAATGTTTTTCTCCCACGGCTGAATAATAATCGTACGGGGGTCGGGAGTGTTGATGCTGGCAGCTTGGCTGATTTCGGTAGGAGTCCCGTAATAATCAATCTTCACTCCGTCAAGCATTCCCGGATTGGCTTTCCCGGCACGGATTTTCTCAAGTTCCTTCTCAAGAAAATGAATGGCGGACTGCATACTGTTTTTTGCCTCGTCGATACAGGCTTTTGATAAGTCGTTCATATTGTTGATATATTTTATATTATTACTTATTTACAAATCACTGAAATCAGGGACAAATCAACCCTTTGTCACCTCGGTGCCGATAGGGTCGCCCGAAACCACTTTAAGCAGATTGCCCGGCTTGTTCATGTCAAAAACATAGATGGGAAGATTGTTCTCTTCACACAATGCAAAGGCAGTGAGATCCATTATCTTCAATTTCTTTCCCAAAGCCTCCTGGAAAGTAAGGGTTTGATACTTTGTGGCCGAAGGGTCTTTCTCCGGATCAGCGGTGTAGACACCATCCACACGCGTTCCTTTCAGAATCACGTCTGCCTTTATTTCAATCGCACGGAGAGTGGAAGCCGTATCAGTGGTAAAGAACGGATTGCCCGTACCACCACCGATGATAACCACACGGCCTTCCTGCATGGCCTCAATAGCCCTGCGACGCGACATCTCCTTACAAATGGGCTCAATAGCCAACCCGCCCAACAATTCGGTTTTCAACCCTTGCTTTTCGAGTTCGGCCTGCAACGCCATGCTATTAATCAAAGTGGCCAGCATACCCATATAGTCACCCTGCACTCGGTCCATCCCTTTCGATGCACCACTAAGGCCACGGAAAATATTTCCACCACCAATCACTATGGCAACTTCCACTTTCTGATCAACTACTTGTTTTATGTCAGCGGCATACTGTTCCAACATCGCCGGCGAAATGCCGTAACTCTGCTCTCCCATAAGAGATTCACCGCTCAATTTTAGAAGGATTCGATTGTATTTCATATGGCGTAATTTTATAATTATCTTACTATAAGGAGTATACAGCAACACACCCCTCAAAAAACAAATTACTAAAATAATAAAAAAAGTGGAAACCACAAATTTTTTTTTCTGTACACCCATTTTAACCCACTTCTCTTTCCTTCTCTCTAAACCTCAAACCCGTCTCCGACATCGCTTATTAGCGTATCGCCGACGCTCATATACAAGTTCAGTTATACCTCTGTGGAGGTAACTCGAGCGATGGTGGAGCGTAAAGACAATTAAGCATGAATGAAACTAACCCGAATCAGTCATTAGGCAGAGCTGGCCTCCGACCGAGACCTTTCAAGGGCAAAGCGGGAACATACAGAATGGAAAGACTGATAGTGACCGTTTTATCTTATTTTCCATCTCAATGACCGATGCAGGCTCAGTCGCTCTTCGTTCACTCCTTAGTCCTCAGTTCTCCCATNNCCCATCGTTCTCCCATCGTTCTCCTATTTCAGAAGGAGAACTGAGGAAGAACGGAGGTCGACAGGTGGAAGAACGAGCGAGCCAAGGGCAACGCAAAATGGATTTGGGAGCAGATTGGGGAGGATTTGCGGAAAAGGGCGTACGTTGAAAAGGTATGACAGAAATGGGAGTACAGTTTTTGTTGTGCCCCGACAACAGAAAGCCGGAGTGACTAAAGGGGACTTCTATAAATAGCCCTGAAAGAACATAACAAATATAGCCAAACGGCATCGCCTTGGGCATACAACCACGCCCCGCATAGGTAAAAATTTTATAAGCCAATTCGGTGTATACAGATTGATGTGAAATGTGTCGGAACAATAACTGGATAATGCCTAACGACCAATTGGATTTAAGCCATTGTGGCAGCTAATGATGCAATACTGATGCGCAAATTTGGTATATCGCTCAAAGCATGATAGCAATTCTCCGTGGTGGCTCCAGTGGTGATAATGTCATCGACAAGGAGAATATGTTTGCCTTCGAACAGCTCAGGATGCTTAACCGCAAATACTCCTTTCATGTTATCCATCCTGTCTTGACGGTTTTTATGGGTTTGGCTCGATGTGTAGCGCTTTCGTATCAGATTATTGGCCACCACGGGTTTGCCCAGTACAGGGGACATGGCTTTGCAGAGCAGTTCGCTTTGGTTGTAGCCACGCTGAAGCTTACGTCGTGGATGCAGCGGGACGGGGACAAGACAATCGATGTCACTGAAACGGTTGGAAGCAACCAACTCTTTGGCTAACAACTGCCCGAACTGACGGGCGAGACGGAGATTGTCGTAATACTTTATCTGGTGTACAATGGATTGCGCCACACCTCCTTGATGGAAATAAAGAAGAGAGGCTGCCGCTTGACAGGGTACACGTCCTATGAATCGCTCCTCAACATCGTTGTAGGACGAAGTGGCATGGTGTGTCCACGGCAGTTGCGAAAGGCAATGGGTACAAAGTTCAAACTCATCGCCAACCAAAGGCCTGCCACAATGACAACAGATTGCGGGAAAAATGATGTGCAGAAGCTCGTTGAGCGGACGTATGTGGAAGTGCGACATGGGATCAAGGCAGGAACAGGCAACTATCGCCATAACTGAGAAAGCGGAACCCGTGATCGAGGGCATAGCGATAGCAATCTTTCCACGCATCACCCACCAAGGCGGAGACCAACAACAGCAGTGTACTTTTGGGTTGATGGAAATTGGTTATCAGACCACTGATAACATGATATTTATAACCAGGTGCAATCATTAATTGGGTATCGCCTGTCAGATGGGATATTCCTTTCTCATCCAACCATTGCAACACATTGCGATAGGCCTGTTCGGTGCTGATATTGAGCGATTCAAGCTCGTAAGGATCCCACTGCATAACATGCATTGCTTGCAGAGTGGGGTCGCCATTCAACTTGACGCCAAACCAATAAACTGATTCTATGGTTCTTACTGTAGTTGTTCCCACAGGAATCACCGTATGGCCAAGGTGGTTGAGGATGCATTCAATATTGGAGCGGTCTATCTCAATTTTCTCGACATGCATTTCGTGTTCGCCGATGGTTGGGGTGCTGACGGGTTTGAATGTTCCGGCACCGACATGGAGGGTGATGAAGTCGGTGGCAATGCCTTTGCCGCGAAGTGCCTCAAAGACTTCAGGCGAGAAATGAAGCCCTGCGGTTGGTGCAGCGACGGAGCCTTGATGCTCGGCATATACTGTTTGGTAACGCTCGTTATCGCTGCTTACGGCTTCGCGGTGGAGATAGGGTGGCAGGGGGATGACACCGGCTTGGTCAATCAGTTCGGCAAAACTGAGTCCGCCGTCCCATTTGAAGTCCACAATCCAAGCATTGCCGACAGCTTGACGGCGGGTGGCAGTGAGGGTGACAGTTTGCCCCTGGAGGTCGAGCTGACGGGAAAGGGAGCCTTCCTTCCACTTCTTATTATTGCCAATGAAGCAGATCCATGTGCAGTGCTCGCGTTGCTCGAACGAAAGAGCCACGGGCATCTGATAGGGTTCGAGACAGAAGACCTCAATGGTAGAGCCTGTGGGCTTGCGGAAGAAGAGGCGGGCATGGATAACCTTAGTGTTGTTGAAGATCAACAAGGTATCGGATGGGAGAAGGTTGGGAACATGGTCGAAACGACTTTCGGAGATAGTGCCGCCACGGTAGACAAGAAGTTTGGAGTGGTCGCGACGTTCGAGCGGGAACTTGGCGATGCGGTCGTCGGGCAAGGGATAGTCGAAATCGGCTATGGCAATGGATTGGGGATTACTATTCATCGGTCTGGTGCTTGCGTTGAATGAGTAAAGAGAGAAGGATGTACCACAGGATGATAAGCGAGATGGCGTACCATTGACGGGTGAAGGCGATGATGGCGGCGCAGCCTATAAGGAAGATGTATTGAATGCAGTTGGTTTTCCATGAGAGATCTTTGAAGTTGAACTTAAGGGAGAACATGGGGAGTTCGCTGACCATGAGGATGTCAGTTATGAGCGAAACGGCAACGAGGATGCAGGGGAACAAAAGCGAAGAAAGAAAGGCCGGAATGACGCAGACATCATACAAAGAGAGTGCCAATCCTACCCAGATGAGCGCGTTGGAAGGGACGGGAAGGCCAAGGAAGCTATGGCTTTGGCGGGTGTCGAGGTTGAACTTGGCCAGACGATAGGCCGAGAAGGCGGGAATGAGGAAAGCTGTGTAGCAGAGCCATTCAAGGAGTTCAGGGTAGTCGTTGTAGGCGGATAGCATACCGATGATGTGGAAGAGGATGAGTGCCGGGGCAACGCCCGAGGTGACTACGTCGGCGAGAGAGTCAAGTTCTTTGCCGACAGGAGAAGCTACTTTGAGAAGACGGGCGGCAAGGCCGTCGAAGAAGTCGAGGAAGATACCAGCCATGATGCAGATGGCAGACTCGCGGAGGGAACCAAGAGAGGCGTGGTAGCATGCCAAAACACCGAAGGTGAGATTACCGAGGGTAATGAGATTAGGGATTTGCCGTTTTACAGCAACGAAGAAATTCATAAAGATGGATGTTTAAAAAAAAGGATGTAGGAACAATCGGGTTATTCCTACATCCACCACGAAAAAAATTATCTTAATAAAGTTTGATAACCAACTTGAAGTCAGGGTCGTTCCAGTATGCTTTGAACTCGGTGTCGACAGCGGCTTTACGTTTGTAGTCATACTCTTGGTCAACAGAGCCCTGAAGGTTTTTGAGGCAGTTTTCGCGATCGCCGAGACGGGCATAAGCCACAGCACGAAGATAGTAAACTTCGGCCGACTGATCAAGACAGCAGTTGAGGGTACGGATGCAGTTCTCGGTTTCGTCGTTCATCAGCTGAGCAAAGGCCAGATTGTAGTTGCAGGAAGAGCCTTTGAGCAGTTTCTGTGCTTCTTCGTAATTACCGCGCTTGAGATTGAGGAGCGGAATGTTGGCTTCGGCATCGGAGCTGCCTTGGCGCTGAGCTTCCTCGAAGTAGTACTTGGCCAAAGTGTAGTCTTTCTGAGCCAAGCAAAGGAGGCCTGTGTTGTTAAGGACATCGGGGTTGTGGGGATTGAGGTCGCGAGCCACTTTCAGGAACCGTTCGGCTTCGGCAAAGTCGCCAAGATAGAAAGCAATGGCACCTGCATTGTTCCAAGCGCCCCACTCAGCACTATGGTTTTCGGTAGCCCATTTGTAGTATTTGAACTTGGTGTCGTAGTTGTAGTTTATGTAGGCAGCATACATGAGTTCGTCAAAGGAAAGCTTGGCGGGGTTGAGAGTGGCTTGTTTGGCAAGCTCGACATCAGTGAGGCGGGCTTCAGAATAGTAGAGAGCTATTTGAGCACGGCGAAGGCTGGGGAAGATGTCACGCTCAAGTTGAGGATAGGTCTCAGCGTAGTTGCGAATCATTTGCTCCCGTTTGACAAGGTTTTGCTGGGTCTCGACCACATTGACAATGGCATGGCGATCCTGTATGCCGCTTTCTTCGACCATGACGACAAAGTGCACCCAGTCCTCGCCAGCTGCACGGGTGGTTATGACCATCTTTTTAAGCTGATTGTGCTTATAGTATTCGATGTCTTGGGGTTTGACCTTGGCACGGCGAGCCATGGTATTGAGGACATCGTCAAGAACACGACGCAATTCGGCGGTGGCAATGTCGGCACGATTTTTAGAGACACCCACATTGGCGGTTTCCTCACCTTCGGGGGAGGCCCAACCAGTTATGGTGATTTGCTTGGGTAATCCATTCTCAAGCATGACACGTTTGAGATCGTTGACTGTGAACTGAGCGTTGAAACGGACATTCATATCACAACCCCAGTCAAGAATAGAAGTGCCATTGGGGAAATAGATGTCGGCAGTCTCGACCACGCCCTGTTTCTTGTTGTAGTTAAGGGGAGCGATGGATATGTTACCCCGAATGTCAATCCATTCGGAGGTGATGTTAACGCCATCGGAGATAAGGACGGTGGGAAAAACAACACCTTTGTGCTGCTGGACAATCTGGTCGGCAAAAAGTGCTTCGTCGTCGACCGTTGATGTCTTGTATGCCACGGGATTGAGGGTAACCTTGCCGGTTTCCATGCCGGGTTTATAGTCAAGGGCATCGTTATAAGTGAACCGTCCGCCAGTGGTGTAGTTGATGGTGGTGCCAGGACCTGAAACTGACTCGCCTTTCACAGTGATGGGGTCAAGGGGTGTGGATCCGCCTTCCCAAGTGAAAACAGGCTGGATAAATAGAGCAACGCCCTTGTCAAAATATTTGGCAGGTACAGAAGCGGTAAAATTAACCACCACTTTGTCGTCGCGAACCTCTACGGGATCGGGATTGGCCTGATAGCGAATTTTCTTGCTATTAGACTTCATTTTGGACAATCCGCTGCATCCTGTAAGGAGGACAACAGTGGCCATGAGGAGTGTTAATAGTGATTTTCTCATTGGTATATAATATATTTTTATTTCGTAACAACGTGTGCATTATTCCTTTAGGCCACACAGGGGGCTTGAAGGAATGATGTTTATCAATCTGCAAAGATACAAATAATTTTTGATTGGACGATTATTTTTTCATAGTTTGCAAATTTCATTGAAGGGGCAGTAAGCACACATTCTGCTACTGGGGTTGGGGACAAAGGGGATGTCGGGGTTGAGGAGTTCGGAGATAAGCTGGTTTAGCATTCTTTCGAAAGTGAGGAGATGATGGCCGGTGATGATTTCGGAGCCCTCCCAAGAAGCGGTAAGCAAATGAGAATTGAGATGCTGAAGTGGGAAAATGCCCGAGACATGAGGCTGGCTGCTTTGATGAGTGTAATGGAAGAGCCACTCGTAGGTCATAAGTTGGAACCATTTGTCGGACACTGTAGTCCAATCCGGCTCAGGGTCAGATACCTGAAGTTCGCGGTCATCGACCTTGCCGGATTTATAATCAATGACACGGATTGTTCCATTGCTTAGGTCAATCCTATCGGCAATCCCCGAAACAAGGACTTTTGTTATCGTTCCTCCAACATCTATGTCCAGATAATGGCTAAGCTGTTGTTCGAGCCCTAAGATCTCAATGCTACCGATGGCTTCAAGATATTTTTGTTCGGATTTTAAAAAATTTGTAATCTGAGTTTTAGCCACCGACTTGAGGAAATGATTCCTGCCTGATGCGCTTCGGCCGTGATGGAATTGTCCGGAAAGCGTTTGGTCGATGATTTCGTCTATCTGGTCAAGAGCCTTTTGAAGAGTCTCTGACTTTAGAATACGATCGGTATCGCGAGAATAGATGTTTTCCAATACAGCATGGATACAACTGCCGAGCTCGTTCTGTTCCAAGTCCTCGTTTATCTGGTCAGGTTCCTCAATACCCAATACGTTCTCATAGTAGAATTTGAGAGGGCAGTTTCTGTATTTGTTAAGTACGGACGGGGATAAGCCTTTGGTTACTATTTCATTGATACGAGAACGGATATTGGGCGTTTTTTCAGCACAGTTTTGATTGTTGTATAGCAAAGGGGAACTGTAAGCAGAAAGAACCTCTTCAACTATCGTGACATTGTGGGGAAACCGCCGAGACAGTTCCCGTTTAATCTGTTGAATGAATCGACTCGGTTCGCCTTTCCCCATAATATCTGATTCTGTGCTGTATAGAATATGAATGGTTTCTGCCCGCTGTAATAGACGGTAAAAATTATAGGCATAAACAGCATCTTTTTCATGAAAGGTCGGGAGGCCGAATGCGACTTTCAAATTATATGGAATCAATGAGTTGAAACTGCGAGCTGCTGGCAACGTTCCTTCATTAACAGAAAGAAGAATAAGATGCTTGAAATCAAGATTACGTGTTTCGAGCACACCCAGTACTTGAAGACCTTCAAGCGGCTCACCATAGAAGGCAACGGAACGCCTCTGTGCCAAACGGGTGTATATCTTTTGGAGAGAGCTGAGGTTGTCAATAAAATGATACTGACTCTGGATCTGCTGGAAGTGATTGACAATCTCGAGTAAACAAGCCAAAGCCTCCTTTTCTTTGAGATTAGTATCCAGTATTTTATTTTCATAGAGACATTGAATTAACTGGACAGCTACTTGTAGATAGTCATCGGGGGTAAGAAGGTCTTCTCGAAATAAAAAATGGATAGAAGATATGTCAGTCCCATTGTCACGGCACAGCTGCGAAAGGGTTTTGAAATCGGAATAAATGACATGCTCCTGGAAAAGGATTCTATTCAGCTTGGAATGTAAACCACTTGTTCCAAGGAGTTTTGACACGAAATCATCAGATAAAATTTCTAGAATATCTTGATGATAAAAAGTGGAGTTGCGCCGCCGACTATACAGAGAAAACAGTTTCATCATTAATGAATGTACGGCGGTATTCGTCATTGGGAACCCCATAGTCACATTGGCTGTTTTTACCTCAGTGGGAAGACTGTTCAACAGCGGCAAAAGCAACGATTCATCGGCCAAAACAATAGCTGTGTCGCTGAGTTTGGAATCCGACTCTTTTTGCAACTCTTGTTGGATAATATGCCCGGTGTATTTGCATTGGAGTACATTCTCTGGACAACTGACAATTGTAATATTTTTTTTACCCGATGAAAAATGATTGCAATAATCCCCTATTCCAGAAAATAATTGTCGATGCTTTCGAAGAAAATAGCCTGCTTCCTGCTGTTCATCATTGAAGTAAAAAGGGTCACCATCCGTATAAAAAGTGCCCTTACCGGACAGAACACACTCATGAATGATGCGTTCCTCACTCATAGAAAGGGCATTGAACCCCACAAAACAGAAGTAACGGTTTCCTATTCTTTGAACAATATCTTCAATGTTATCGGCCACATAACGATAGGCCATGCCGGCATAGGCTTTTTTCTGTGACAAAAGACGACTATGAAGAGTGGAGTAAAAATGGTAAAGAGACTTATAAAAATGGAGATATCTTTCTTGAAAAGAGGTTAGACAACCTGTCTCTATATCCCACTCCCCAATAGCTTTGATGTCATGTAAATTGGAAAATAACTGAGCTGCATCGACATGATAAAGGTCAATCTCAGAGAAATCAGATAGCATCATGTCACCGAATGACATGAACTCCTCAAACGAATTATATTTGATGTCACTTTCCGACTGATGGCTATATATATCGTACAACTCAAATAATAGCAATTCATTGGGTACAATATCAAGCCCTGACCATTCGTTGATTAAAGTGTCCATTCCCATGGTTTGGGGCAAAAAGAAGGGTGTTGCTGATACACCTGTTAAAAAGCTGTGTCTTAAGAATAGTCCAGACCTACGGTTATTAAAGACAACCGTTACCTGATCAAGATTATCTGGATAAATTGCGCGAAGCCGTTGAGCTATCTCTGTTAAGAATGGAACCATTGTTGAGCTTGTAATAATCTGTCGGGTGTTCCAACATCAAGCCAGTCCTGTGGCCGGTGTTGGAAGTAACTTATTCTATGATTCTTGGCAATGTCAAGATAGACTGGAACAATGGGATATGGTCGATTGCATGGCGGCATCAACTCCAACGTTTGTGGTTCCACGACCGCAATGCCACTAAACGCTAATTGTTCGAACTGAGGGCCTTCTGAAAAAACCCATTTTATTTCACCACTTTTTTGGTTCGACCATCCGACCAATTGACGGACTTGATTAAATAGTAAGTATCGCGAAGTGCTTCTTTTGCATACTGCAAGTGTAATGAAATTGTTGTCCGATTTATGATTTTGATACAAATCGGAGAACTGAATACGAGACAAAACATCAACGTTATGTATCAAAATAGGCTCAGTGTTGCTGAAGAGGGAAGCGGCTTTCTTTAACCCTCCACCTGTGTCAAGCAACTGATTCCTTTCATCCGAAATAATAACTTCTGCATTCCATGAATGATTAGTAATGTAGTCGCAAATCATATCAGCGAAATGATGTACATTCACAACTATTCTGGAAATGCCTTGACTGGTCAAGTTGTCAATAGCAATTTTCAGTAAAGGGACTCCGTCAACCTCAACAAGGGCTTTCGGCCGATGTTCGGTGAATGGAAACAGGCGGGTACCCAATCCTGCGGCAGGAATAAATGCTTGCATAACACTATCTCTTTGAAATGCAAAGATACATTCTTTTTTTGAATCAATGAAAAATATTGTTTTTTGCATCGGTTATAAATCACAAATATTCAGACTCCTTTCACCGATAAGAGCGTTACCCTTCACAATTTTTTCTTCAAAAAAAACATCTTTTTGAAAAAAAAAATTGAATAGACACAAAAAAAAATGTATCTTTGCAAAATATAGTATGGAATATGTTTTTATGAAACAAATTCCCAAGGTATTGATATTGAAAAAAATGATAAATAAAGTATAATATGAAAATATTAAAATTATTATTAAGCACAGCGCTTCTCTCACTATTTCTCGTCTCCTGTGGACCGTCTTCTGAGATAGCATATATTCATGATGCAAAAAGAGACTCAGCTTTTGCACTGAAAGGACAGTTCTCAGGCGGAATCCAAGCCAACGACCTTCTGGGCATTTATGTAGAGAGCGAAACGCCCGAGTCAACAATTCAATTTAACCAAGAAACAAATAAGATTGCTATCTCACAAGGAATCGTAATGAATCCAGGAAGTTCTGTTGTTTCAGGATACCTTGTCAATCATGATGGCGACATTATTTTCCCTGTTCTTGGCAAATTGCATGTCGTTGGCCTCACTCACAATGAATTGGCCTCGATGATAGAAAGCAAACTTATCAGTGAAGGCCATATCACCGACCCTGTGGTAACCGTCAAACTGATGAACTTTAAAGTTTGTGTGTTAGGTGATGTGGTTCGGCCGGGTCAGTTGGTCGTCGCTGGTGAACGTCTGACAATCTTTGAGGCACTGAGTATGGTAGGAGACTTGACGATTTATGGCCAACGCCATAATGTCACTATTATCCGTGAGGAGAATGGACTTCGTACCATTGGTGAAATAGATTTATCATCACAGTCTGTGTTCGACTCCCCCTACTATTATCTTCATCAAAACGATGTGATTTATGTGGAACCCAATATGCGTAAGAAAAAGAATGCCGACAGGGATCCTATGACAATGACATATGTATCGAGTGCGGTTTCCATCATATCGGTTCTCTCGTCAGTGTTCTACTATTATATCTTATCCAAACGATATCTGTAATAATTCAGAATTTGAGTTTAAAAAACAAAGTGACATATTTCAAATAAAGTGATTATGGAAAATATGCAGCAAATACAAAATGTACAGAATCCCCAAGTAAACAACAAACAGGATTCAGAGAGTACAATCTCATTGCGAGACCTTGTTTTCATAGTTATCAATAATTGGTATTGGTTTGCCTTGTCAATATTCGTCTGCTTGTTAATTGCAGGTATTATATTTAAGACCAAGCCGAAAGATTACGAATGCCGTTCTACGATTATGGTGCGTGACGAATCAAATAATCGTAACTACTCCATGAGAAATATGGATGCCATGTTCAACAGCTTAGGAGACGATTTTGGTACACATTCGTTGGACAACGAAATCTACCTATTAAAATCCTCACCTTTGGCTAAAAACGTGGTCACCAAATTGAATCTTCACCAAATGTGTGATCGAAAAGGTTTCTTCACAAAGATTTCTTACTATCATGATCGTCCTGTTGAAATGAAAGTATTTACACAGAATACTGATTTCTCCGATGTAAATATTAATGTCAAAGTAACCCCCATTGATAAAAGTCGATATAACTATGAAGTGACCACAGTGAGTGGCGGTACTCAAAAAAATAAAGGAACCGCATATTATACCGATCCTGTATCCCTTAATGATTATATATCTTTTACTATTGATAAAACATCATTCTTCTCCGATAAAGACATTGGGGTGACTTATCATATGTCTGAATGTCCCGTGATGGCCAAGGCATACCAATTAGCCCGTCGGTTATCGGTAGGTCGCATGGACAAAAATGCAGACATCCTCGTAATCGCCTATTCCGACAACAACGAAATACGAGCTAAAGAAACCATTAATGCTTTAGTTGAGGCCTACAATGAGGATGCCATCAATGATAAAAATCTGATTGCTCAAAAGACAGAACAATTTGTATCAGAGCGCATTGCTTTGATCTCTGGTGAACTTGAAGATGTGGACTCAAAAGTAGCTCAGGTGAAAAAAAGCGCAGGACTACCTGAACTATACAATGCTTCTGGCATAATACTTCAGACTGGAACGAGATATTCGGATGAAGTTATCGGTTTGGAGGCAGAGCTGTCCATGATTAATGACATCAAATCCTACTTAACAGATCCTTCTAATAAAGATGAATTACTCCCTGGTAATGTAGGTATTTCCGATGCCGGTGTTCAGAGCATGATTCATCAATACAATACCCAACTGCTACAATACCAAAAGATACTCAAATCGGCTGGTCCCAACAACCCACAAGTACGTCAACTTCTGCAACAAATGGAGTCCAACCGGAATGCTATTCTTGCTGCAATTGACAATCTTATCAGTTCTGTTAACATTCGACTTCGCAGCGCAAAAGCGCAGCAATCCCGTGCCCAAGGTCAAATTGCATCTATGCCGAGCCAAACCAAAGCCGTTGAAGAGGTTCAACGCCAACAGAAAATCAAAGAGGAACTCTTCCTTTACCTGTTGAGCAAACGTGAAGAAAATGCAATGAACCTTGCAATTACTGTTGCTAATGCAAAAGTCGTAGAACCCGCAGTACGTTCTAATTTAGGTCCTCACCTATCTATGCACATATTAGTAGGACTGGTGTGCGGTGTTGCTATTCCTGCTCTGATAATGTTTTGCATCAACTTCTTCAATATCAAATTACGTACCAAATTCGATATCGAAAAGGCCATGACAATCCCCATTTTAGGAGAAATTCCTCAGAAACCTGAAGGTCGTGAAAATGATGAAATCATTGTGACAGCAAATGGGACAGATGTGGTTACTGAAGCATTCCGAATACTGCACTCCAATATCCCATTCTTCTTGAAAGATAATCAAAAGGTAATTCAAACCGTTTCTACCGTACCCGGTGAAGGTAAATCATTCGTGGCACTCAATCTTGCACTATCATTGGCCTACCTTGGAAAGAAGACCATCTTAGTAGACTGTGACTTACGTAAGCGTAGCCTTTCTAAGACTATCGACCGTCACAACCGTCAGGGACTTATTCACTATATGTTAGGAAAAGAGGACGATCTTACAAAGATTATCATGCATAGTGAAACCTCACCGTTCCTTGACTACATTGTCTGTGAAAAGACTCCTCCTAACGCAACACAACTGCTGCTTGGCGACAAAATGGACATCTTAGTGACTTACCTGAGAGAGAATTACGATTATATCATCCTTGACTCTACCCCTGCACAAATCGTTGCAGATGCTTCCATCATCAACCATTGTGCCGACCTCACCACCTACATCATGCGTGTGGGTTACCTCAACAAGAGTTCGTTCCCATTCATTCAAGAACTGAGCGACAAAAACAAGTTCAAAAACATGGCCATTATCATGACTGACGTACCTGTTATTAAGCATCGCTACGGTGGCTATGGTTACGGCTATGGTTACGGCTACGGTTACGGCTATGGCTATGGCTATGGTTACGGTTATGGTTACGGCTATGGTTACGGCTATGGTGATGGAGATAGTGAAAGCAAAAAGAAAAAAGAGTCGTAAAATTTTATTATCTCATACGAATACAAAGTATATATGAAGGGAATAGTTTTAGCAGGCGGGTCTGGTACCCGCCTGTATCCCATTACAAAGGGAGTCAGTAAACAACTTTTACCTATCTATGACAAACCAATGGTCTACTATCCTATTTCAGCTCTTATGTTAGCTGGAATCAGAGATATACTAATCATTTCAACCCCATACGATCTTCCTGGTTTCCAACGGCTTTTAGGAGATGGCTCTGACTATGGTGTCCACTTCAGTTATGCCGAACAACCCTCTCCCGACGGGCTGGCTCAAGCCTTTATTATCGGTGAGGAATTCATCGGTGACGATTCCGTTTGTTTAGTGCTTGGTGATAACATATTTCAGGGAAACGGCTTCGGAAAACTGCTACGCGATGCCGTCGCTGCTGCGGAACAAGACCAAAAGGCCACAGTCTTTGGCTATTGGGTGGCCGACCCGGAACGCTATGGTGTAGCCGAATTTGATAAAGACGGCAACGTCCTCTCCATCGAAGAGAAACCCAAGCAACCTAAATCAAACTATGCTGTTGTTGGACTCTACTTCTATCCCAACAAAGTGGTCTCTGTCGCCAAAACAATCAAACCATCTGCTCGTGGGGAATTGGAGATTACCTCTGTTAACCAACAATTCCTCAATGACAATCAACTCAAAGTACAACTCCTTGGCCGTGGATTTGCCTGGCTTGACACTGGCACCCACGACTCCTTGGCCGAAGCCTCTACTTTCATCGAAGTAATCGAAAAACGCCAAGGCTTAAAAGTGGCATGTCTTGAAAGCATTGCATACGAAAAGGGATGGATTTCTGCTGATGACCTGCGTCGTATAGCTCAACCCATGTTAAAAAACCAATACGGACAATACCTAATAAACCTCATCAAGGACTAAATTATTATGGAAATCATCCGAACTAAAATTGACGGAGTACTCATAATTGAACCTCGAGTTTTCGAGGATGCTCGCGGCTATTTCTTCGAGAGCTTCAATGCTCGCGAGTTTACCGAAAAAACTGGGATGGACATCAACTTTGTCCAAGACAACGAATCAATGTCACATTATGGGGTCATCCGTGGTCTACACTTCCAATGTCCTCCTTTTTCACAAAGCAAATTAGTACGGGTAGTAAAGGGTAAAGTTCTTGATGTAGCAGTTGATATCCGTAAGAATTCACCCACCTACGGTCAATATATTTCAGTGGAACTTTCCGGAGAGAATCACCGTCAACTCTTCTTGGGCAAAGGTTGTGCTCACGGATTCTCCGTTTTAAGCCAAGATGTTATTTTCCAATACAAATGCGACGCATTCTACAATCCGCAGAGTGAAGGAGCCATCGCATGGGACGATCCTGAACTCAGCATCAACTGGGGAATCCCTCCAAACAAAATAATTTTATCTGAAAAAGACAAGTACCACCCTTCCCTCAAAGAATTCCGAACACCTTTCACTAATTAGAAATCATGAACATCCTTGTCACTGGTTCAAATGGCCAATTAGGCAGTCACATTCGGCGTTGTAGTTCCAACTCTCAACACAACTACTTCTATACAGATATCACTGAGCTGGACATCACCGACCAATCGGCCGTACAACAATTTGTCCACGACAATCAGATTAACACCATCGTCAATTGCGCAGCTTATGTCAACGTTGACAAAGCTGAAAGCGAAGAAATATTGGCCGACCGTTTGAACCACATTGCTGTTGGATATCTTGCTGACGCAATATTATCTACAAATGGACTCATAATTCATATTTCAACCGATTACGTATTTGGCGGAAATAAAAACAACACCCCTTGTACTGAAGAAGAAATAACAAATCCAACAGGAGCCTACGGCCGCACAAAATTAGCTGGTGAACAAACAATACTCCGATCGGGCTGTCGGCATATTATCATACGCACATCATGGCTTTACAGCGAAATCGGGAAAAATTTCTGTAAAACCATGCTTAATCTAACTGCAACAAAACCAAGCATAAATGTCGTATTCGACCAAGTTGGCACACCCACCTATGCCGGTGATCTCGCAGAAGCCATCTTCACCATCCTTGAAAAAGGACTGGACAAAAACAACAATGGCATCTATCACTACAGCAATGAAGGTGTCTGCAGTTGGTATGATTTCACCAAAGAAATTGCCCGACAGGCCCAAAATCTCAACTGCGACATCCAGCCCTGCCACAGCAATGAATTTCCGAGTCCTGTTGTCCGTCCCAGCTATTCTGTGCTTGACAAAACCAAATTCAAAAACACATTTGGACTTTCTATTCCCTACTGGACCGACAGCCTTTCCGTATGTCTGTCCAATCTTGGATATCCAACAAAATAGACCTCTAAAATAAGAACTGCTATAAAATAAAAAACATGAGTGAGGCATTTATACATGAAAGCAGCTACGTCGATGATGACGTAATCATTGGCGAAGACACAAAAGTGTGGCATTTCTGCCATATTCAAAAAGGAGCCCGCATAGGCAGTCGTTGCTCCTTGGGGCAGAATGTGAATATTGGCAACAACGTACACATCGGCAACGGTGTCCGCATCCAGAATAATGTATCTGTCTATGAAGGTGTTCAAATCGAAGACAACGTCTTCTGTGGTCCAAGCTGCGTCTTCACCAATGTCACCACACCTCGTGCCCATTTCCCCGTCCACGGCGTGTACGCAAAAACCATCATCAAAGAAGGTGCCTCCCTTGGAGCTAATTGCACTGTCGTTTGTGGTCACAACGTAGGTCGCAGCGCACTCATTGCTGCTGGAGCCGTCGTAACCCATGATGTTCCTGACTTCGCCCTCATGGCTGGCGTTCCTGCACGACACATCGGTTGGGTATGCGAATGCGGTCAACGCCTTGACCAAAGCCTCAAATGTTCCTGTGGTCGACACTATCGACTTGTTTCCGAAAATGTTTTAGAAAAAATAAGTGAGAGTTGATTACCCGATGAAAATGAAACATCACATTCTTTTCCTACTTCTGTTAGCCACCATCTTCCAATGCCAAGCCAAACGAGAACCAGCTTGGATGCGAGAACTACCCAAACCCGGCAATGAAACATATATCTACGTCCGCGAGTCTGGCGAAGGTACTACCGTCAACATTGCTTTGGCCCAAGCAATGGTACGCGTCTTCCAAAGCACCGCTAACCGTTTAGGGCAGCCTTTCGATGCCCAAAAGGTTAGCGAAGCCCTACTCGCAGGAACCGACTATCAAACAATATCCAAACAATACGATGTTCCCGTCAACCGTGTCGGACTATACTCCACACAACTCACCAATGGCAAATGGTGGGTTTACGTACTCTGCCAAGTGGCGTCCATGAGCAATGTCGAACCCGTTTGGGATCGCTTAGGCCTCACCTCCACAGCCGAGAACCTTGTCTCTTTGGCCAAATCAATAGTCATCCCCGGATGGGGTCAAATGAGCAAAGACCACGTCACCGAAGGCATCTTCACCCTCATAGGTGAAGCCGCTTTTGTAAGTGGCGGTATCATAAGCTACCGAGTGGCGCAAGACCAACTCAAAATCATGCGTTCCGAGAATGTTTCCATCAACGATTTCGCAAACGCCAGCCAGAAATACAATACCATGCAATCCCTCTCCTACATCTCATGGGGAATGGCCGGTACTCTTTATGTCTTCAATATCATTCGTGCCATTACTGCCCAACCCAAAAGTCCTTACGATCTCTCCTTCGAACCATCCATCATTGCCACACCACAATCCTTGGCTCCCACTGTCGGTTTAACCCTTAGATTCTAATCCCATGCGTAAAAACATTATAGTTACGATTCTTGTCTCATTCCTTCTGTCCTTGACCATGCAATCATGTGTCAAAGACCTGAAGAAAGAAGGCATTTTTATTACCACCCACTACCACGGAGTTCTACAAGACATGCGTACTCTCCAACCCCTTCAAAACATAAAAATAGTCTCCACCAATGGGGCCAGAGTACACGAAACCATCTATTCCGACAACGATGGAGCCTTCTCCATCGACCTTAGTGTCCAACAAATCAAAGACGGCTACTTTATAGCCATTCAACCCGATTCCCTCTACAAAAGCCAAAACCTCTATTTAGACCATATCGCTCCCGGCCTTGAAACCTACGATTTCGGTATCATTAAAATCAAAGGTCCCTCAACACCAATACTAACCACTCGCAATGCCACCAACATAACCACAAACTCCGCACTACTCCATGGCAACATAATCGAAGACGGCAATTCTGCCATTATCGAATGTGGTTTCGTCTATGATATTATTCAATACCCCACCATCGAAAACCATAAAGCCGTTGTTGCAAACAACAACGGAACCCTTGAAACCACCCTCCAACTCTCCCCCAATACCACATACTACGTTCGTTCCTATGCCCGCAACAGCATTGGCATCGGTTACGGCGAACAAATTGCATTCAAAACACTTGATGGACTGCCCACCGTAGGTTCTACCGCCATTACCAACATCAAATCCACCCAAGCCACCTGCACTGGTAGTTTTATCTCCGACGGTGGTTTCCCCATCACCGACCGAGGCATCTGCTGGAGCATCACACCCAATCCAACCATCGACAATCTCCACCGTAATCTGGGAACAGGTATCGGCGATTTCGAAACCCAAATCACAAACCTTCAACCCAACACCCAATACTACCTCAGGGCATACGCTCGCAACTCCTCCGGCATAGCTTACGGCGAAACCTCCTCATTCACCACCCTCAACGGAATGCCCACTGTTACTACAACCACCGTTACTGAAATCACAAGCCAAAGTGCTGTATCTGGTGGCAATGTACTCAACGACGGCGACTTCCCTATTCTCCAAAGGGGAATATGCTTCAGCACCTCCCCCCTGCCTACCCTCTCCGACAACCATACCTACGACGGTGCAGGCACTGGCCAATTTGTCAGCCACCTCTCCAACCTTACCTCCGGCACCACCTACTATTATCGCGCCTATGCCACCAACGTAATCGGCACCTCTTACGGCGAACAATTTATCTTTGTCACCCATTAATACTGCAACCACTCGATAAGAACAATCACAATGAAGAGAAGCACCATATTCAAAACCATTCTTATGCTGTTCCTTACAGCATTCAACCTTAGCGCACAAGCCTTTGATTTCTCTGCTGTGTGCAGTTCCGGGCAGCGCATCTACTATAACATCCTTTCCGACTCAACTGCAACCATCACTTACCCTCGTCTCAACAATAACAACTACTACTATAACTACACCAAACCCACAGGCGACATGACCATCCCCGCCACTGTTGTCTATGGCTCCAACACCTACCGCATCATCTCCATCGGTGCCAATGCTTTCCATTCCTGCACCGGACTCACCTCTGTAACCATCCCAACTTCCATCACTGTCATTAGCGACGGTGCTTTCAACCACTGTAGTGGTCTCACTTCCGTAACCATTCCCAACTCCGTAATCACCATCGGGGTTGGAGCATTCCAAGGTTGCACCAGTATCCAGACCGCCCTTCTTGGCGACAACATCTCAATCATCGGAAACGTTGCATTCGAAGGTTGTTCTTCTCTCCAATCCATCAACATCCCCAACTCAGTCACCATCTTGGGCAACTGGGCATTCAGCAACTGCAACGCCCTCGACACCATCGGCATCGGCAAATCCCTGACACAAATATCCTACAACGTCTTTGCCGGATGCAACAACGTGCACTACATACACTACAACGCCTCAAATGCTGTATGCAGCTACATGACCAGCAGTGGCCACCAGTCATCCCTCCCTGTCAACTCATTGCAAACACTTGTCATTGGCGACAGCGTTCAAGCCATTCATTCATACTCCTTCATGAATGCAACAAACCTTGACTCAGTAACAATCGGACTCAACCTCACTACCATCGACACCCATGCCTTTGCCGGTTGCAATGGAGTCGTTTACCTGCATTACAACGCCCGCAACTGCTCCGATGCCTCTTTCTGCTCACCCACAGGCAACTCACCATCCTATGGTTTCCAACCCTTCACACAACTCAATTCACTACTAATCGGCAACAGCGTCCTGCGCATCCCCTCCTACGCCTTCTTCGGCATGAACAACCTCACCAGCCTCACATTGCCGCAAACGCTCCAATCCATCGGCAACCACAGCTTCTCCTATTGCCGCAACATATCCAACCAACTGCTCCTCCCCAACTCCCTCACCTCCATCGGCGACTATGCCTTCCAGGGATGCTCACGCATCAACTCCACTCTCCAATTCCCTGCCAACCTGAATTCCGTTGGTACCGGAGCCTTCCGCGACTGCGACAGCATCATCTTCTTCAACACCGGTTTCTCATCAGCCCCCATACCCGACCAAGCATTCTACGGCTGCGACCGCTTGTTCCAAGTCACCATGGGTAGCCACACACCTTCCATTGGCGACTCTGCTTTCCGCAACTGCATCCGTCTCACCACTGTCACACTCAGCGACTCCCTCACATCCATCGGAGACAATGCTTTCGGGGGATGCTTCCGACTCACCAATCCAACCTTCAACCCATCACTCGCCACCATCGGTGCCGACGCATTCAACGGTTGCTCCTTGGTTGGAGGCCAGTTCACTTTCCCCCAATCCATATCAACCATCGGCAACCGGGCCTTTGCCAACACTGCCCCCATCACCACCATCACCATGCTGGGTAGCATCCCGCCCGTCATTTTTGCCAACACCTTTTCCTCGGCCACATCCTCCACTCAAGTCAATGTGCCCTGTGGATCCCTGCTATCCTACTTCATGGCCGACTACTGGGACAACTTCTCCAACCTCACCGAAACATCGCCCTACCAACTCACACTCAATGTCAATAATCCCATAATGGGCAATGCTTCCGTCACTCAGCAACCCTCCTGCTCAAGCTCCACAGCCATCATACAGGCCTTTGCCTACACCGACTACCATTTTCTCCGCTGGAACGACGGCAACACCTCCAATCCCCGCACACTCAACATAACCTCCGACACCAATTTCACTGCATTCTTCGTCTCCGACAACTCCTACATCACTGTCACCTGCAACGACTCCACCCGAGGCACCGTTACCGGTACCGGCCTCTACAGCTACAACTCCACCGCTACACTCACCGCAACCCCCTTCACCGACTACCATTTCCAATGCTGGAGCGACGGCAATACACAAAACCCGCGTTACATCATTGCCACCCAAGACTCCCTCTTCACAGCCATATTCCTCTCAAACCATTCCACCATCACCGTCCTTAACAACAACCCCACCATGGGTACCGTCTCCGGCAGTGGCACCTATTACTATCAAAATCTGGCAGTCATCTCCGCCACCCCATTCTCTGGCCATCATTTCACCTTCTGGAACGACGGCTCCACCACCAACCCACGTACTGTATTCGTCTCGCAAGACTCCACCTTCACCGCCAACTTCGCCGTCAACATATACGCCGTCACAGCCACCAGTAGCAACAACACCATGGGATCCGTCATCGGCGGTGGCAGCTATAGCTACCTCACCTCCGTCGAACTGAGTGCAACAGCCTTCTACGGCTATCACTTCGTTCAGTGGAGCGACGGCAACACCTCCAATCCAAGAATATTCCAAGTCACTTCCGACACCAGTTTCACAGCAATCTTTGTCCCCAACACCTACACAGTCGACATCACCTCCAACGACACCAACATGGGCTTAGCCTATGGCGGTGGCAGCTACAACTACGGCGCCACTGCCAACCTCTCCGCCTCAGCCTTCTACGGCTATCATTTCGTCCAATGGAGCGACGGCAATACCGACAATCCCCGCTCGTTCATCGTCTCTGCCAACACCTCTCTCACCGCCCAATTTGCCATCAACACCTACACCCTCACCGTGCTTAGCAACAACAACACCATGGGTACCGTCTCCGGTAGCGGCACCTACACCCACAACACACCCGTCAACATCTCCGCTCAAGCAAACTATGGCTACCATTTCGTTCAATGGAACGACGGCGACACCTCCAACCCACGCCTCATCACCATGACAAACAATGCCACCTACACTGCCCAATTTGCCCTCAACTCCTACACCATCACCGCCATTAGCGGCAACGGAGCCTATGGCACTGTCAGCGGCAGCGGAACATACAACTACAACACTCCCGCTATCATCACCGCCACTCCCTTCTACGGCTACCACTTCGTTCAATGGAACGACGGCAACACCGACAACCCGCGCACCATTCTTGTCACCGAAGACATAGGTTTCACAGCCCTCTTCGCCCTCAACTCCTACTCCGTCATTGCCAACACCAACTCACCTGCTGCCGGTACCGTCACCGGTGGCGGCAACTATAACTACCAAACTACCGTAACACTCACAGCCATCCCCGCTGCCCACTATCATTTTGTTCAATGGAACGACGGCATTACCGACAACCCGCGTGTCTTGACAGTCATTTCCGACACCATCCTTACCGCCCAATTCGTCACCGACTCCTATTTCGTCTACGCCACAACTGTCGACAGCCTCCGAGGCACTGTCACCGGTACCGGCACCTTAGCCTACGGCTCCACAGCCGTCCTCACCGCCCTGCCTAACTACGGCTATTATTTCTCCTCTTGGAGCGACGGCAACACCCAAAACCCCCGTTCGGTTGTCATCACCTCCGACACCGCTTTCACCGCCCTCTTCCTCCCCAACATATACGCAATCCAAGCCACCAGCTCCGACACCCTGCAAGGCATTGTCTCGGGCTCCGGCCTCTACGAATACGGCTCTCAGATTACAATCCTCGCCACTGCAACAGAGCATAACTACTTCGTCATCTGGAACGACGGCAACACTACCAATCCCCGTATAATCACCGTCACACGCGACAGCAACATCATTGCCATTTTTGAAAGCAATCCCACATACAACATCACCGTCAACAGCAACGACAACTCCATGGGCACTGTCTTAGGCTCAGGCACCTATCACGCCGGCCAGCAAATAACCATCACCGCCAACCCCTACCCCCACTACGTCTTCAAATATTGGAGTGACGGAAACACCGAAAGCACCCGTATTGTCAGGGTGTTGACCGATGCCACATACACTGCCATCTTTGCCCCGCAATCCTTCACCGTCACCGCCACCTCCAACGACCCCAACATGGGTGCCGTCTACGGTGGGGGAATCTACAACTATGGCGAAGAAGCAACTCTCCTCGCCCGACCCTTCCCTGGCTTTGCTTTCCGCAGCTGGAGCGACGGCAACACTCAAATAGAACGCACCATCACCGTCAACGCCAACGTCACCTTCCAAGCCTACTTCTACAACGCAGTAGGTGTTGACGAAGCCCAGCCCGACAATATCACCATCACAACCCAAGGACTTGACATCACCATCCTCGGAGCCGAAGGCAAACAAGTAAACCTCTTCGACATCATGGGTCGTCGCCTCTCTACCCTCACCGCCACTTCCGACTGCCAGCAAATCCATGTCCCTGCTGCCGGTATCTACATGCTGCAAATCGACGGCGACAAAGCCCGCAAAATAGTGGTTCGATAACCGCCTGAAGCGACACCTGTACGCTTCCGCTCGTCATCCTACCCGCAACCATAGCACCGCGCCGACCCTCCCGTGGCCGGCGCGGTGTCTTTTCACCACTGCTTCATCCCAATCCCTATCAAACAACTGCCCTCCGACGGCCTTTCGTACAAAACAATCCTTCCAATAGCCCGTCCATCGAACCCTCCTAACTCAACCTTAGCCCTGCGTTCGCCTCTTATTTCCTTCCACGTCATTTTCACCTTCATTAAAGAAATTGTTTGGAGAATAGAAAAAAAATGTATATTTGCATACACAAATAAAACAGAATCGTACGCATCCATTACATACAAAACACATATTTACAACAGCTTATACTTATTATACCACTTAAACACAATGAAAAAACTATTACAATACCAAGGGGAAAGATGTGCCTCATCAAATAATTTTCGGTTCAGTGATAAATAAGACCCTGCCCCATGAGTTACGTATCGGATGCCCATAAGCATAATAATAACCCATAGCATAATAATAAATCAAAATTCACCATAAAACCATGTATTATGAACAACAAATATTTATACACAATACTATCCCTAATAGCAATGGCGGCAGCCTTGAACGATGCTGCGGCGCAATGGCAACCAATTGTTGATTACCCAAACCCCAATTACCTATATCAAGAAATACCATGCCCTGAGAAGATAACACCCACCCGGGGATTTGATCCTCATCACTCCAGTAACGACGCCTTTTCACTTCCTTTTTTATGCGATTCAATCGCTCACTGGTATGCTTATGGGTGCCCTTTTTTATTCAAAGGGGAAGACAGCACAAAAACCGTGACCATAAAAGGGGTAGCCGCCTCACTCTATTATTTTAATCAAGAAATAAACGAATTCACTTACTATTTCGACAGGGATCATGATGTCACTGTGGTCATCTACAAGGCAAGCGTCGGAGTCCCAGAGTTGCAGGTGGTGAAAGAGCAGACATTCCACATAAACAGGGATAAGGTACCCGACATCATAATCAAATATCCCATCTACCAAGGCTCGGATCCACTTTATGACTCCTACGACCCGACAGACCCCGAAAACTACTACAA
>DBXQ01000036.1:5264-17383 GCA_002309955.1 Bacteroidales bacterium UBA1208 | reverse complement strand
ACCTGCTCCGCAAAGAGCACCTCGAAAGCTAAACAGACGATACCCACACGAAAGCCGGCACATCCAATAGACATGCCGGCTTTCTTTATCCATACCGCAATCAATCCGAATCATACAATTCCGCCATCCTTCACATTGCTTTTAGGCGCAACACCCACAATACCGCAGCGGTTACTAACGACCGCCCCATTATCCTCCCCTTCCCTCCCACCTAAGACCCCTATCGGCCGTCATCCCACGTCGGAAAGGTATGTCCAACCCCGCCTTTCACCCACTCCTTCTCTTTCATTTCTCCGTCAGATATACCCTCATTTATTCCTCAATAGAGGAAGAACGATGGGAGAACTGAGGTACAGCGAGCGAAGGTAGAACAGTTTGTGAATGTACCAAAAATGGTTAGACAACAGCACCTCCTATACGCATCAACCACTCACTTCCACCTCAATGAGGACTCACAACAACCGAAAACTGTTGAAACGGCATTGTAAAAGCCATTCCTCACCTCTCCATGATTTGGAAGAGATGAGGAATATGCTATCACTTGGGGAATCGTGCCAACAAAAAGGAAAGCGTGCTACAAAAGCGGACTGGGACAAGTGTACGGATATTCCGTTTCGGAAGGATAGAGCCGTTTAGAAACGTCCGTGGGCTCCGCCACCGCCAAAACTGCCGCCACCAAAGCCACCGAAACCACCTGAACCGCCGAAACCGCCTGAGCCGAAACCACCACCGCCCCACGAACCACCTCGCGGGAAGAAGAAACCACCCCAGTAAGGCCCCGAGCCTTTGCCTGCATTGCCGCTGAAATGGTCGCCGTGGTCATCCTTGTGATGTTTCTTGTCATACCGGTGTGCCAACACCAAAATGACTACAATGATGAGCATGAACCCAAGCAAAAACCACAATGCCTGCCGTTCTTCCTTACGGTAGTCGGCATAGCTGTACTCGCCTCTACATACAGGTTCTATCACATCCAAAGCCTGACAGAGGGCAGTGTAGTAGTCTCCGTCGCCTAAGGGACCTATCATCTGATCGTCGATAATATGCTTGCAAAAAGCATCGGGCAGCGCACCCTCAAGGCCGTAACCGGGAACAAGAGCCACATCGCCATAGGGTTCCTCTTCGGTCTTGGACTTGATGATAATCACCAATCCATTTTTAAGGTCTTTCTGTCCCACTCCCCATGTGGTACCGATGCGGGTACCGAGTTCCATGATTTCACATCCATGGAGCGAGGGGGTGATGATAACCAGTATCTGGTTGGAGGTGCTGTCGTCGAATGCCACCAGCCGCTGCTCCAAACTTGCGCACTGCGCAGGGTCGAGCATGCCCGAATAGTCGTTCACGAGCCTGTTGGTTGGTTCGGGGCACCACAAATCCTGTGCCGACACAACCAGTGTAGGCAACAAAAAGAGCAAAAGCAGCAGTTTCTTCATTCTTGTCAGAAGTCAAACTTCACCTCGACAGGTTCTTCACTGCCTTCGGGGGCGGTGAAATAGCCTTTTTTGTCAAAGCCGCAAATGCCGGCAATGATGTTGTTGGGGAAACGGCGCAGCATCTTGTTGTAGGCGTTGACGGCATCGTTGAAGCGCCCACGCTCGGTGGCGATACGGTTCTCGGTGCCCTCAAGCTGAACCTGAAGGTCGCGGAATCCCTGGGTGGCAGTCAATTCTGGGTAACGCTCAACCACCACATTGATGGAGTGGGTCAACGCACTCGACAGGGCATCCTGTGCTTTCTGGAACTGAGCCACATTGGCTTCGGTGAGATTGTTGGCATCCACCTGCACCGAACTGGCCTTGGCTCGGGCTTCTATCACCTCAGTGAGAGTTCCTTTCTCGTAGTTTGCTGCGCCCTGCACTGTGGCGACCAACTGGGGAATGAGATCGGCACGACGTTTATAGGCATTCTCTACCTGTCCCCAAGCTTGGGAGACATTTTCTTCGGTGTTGACGAGTTTGTTGTTTATGCCTACACCCCAAAGGAAGCAGACAACCAGCAGGCCTACTATGGCCAGAATCAAGATTGATGTTTTTTTCATTAGACTAATTTTTTATCATACAATACATATATCGCTTTCGGAGCGGATTGTTTCAGATTGCAAAGATATATATTTTTTTGCATATAACAACAGTTTTCTACTAAAACAGCCTTTGGCAGCATTGTAACATCTTCATCCTAACCAAATTCGCACAACAGACCACCTGTCGAAACAACATGCCGGAGATGAGGACGACGCAAAAGATTCAGACAATGCCTCACTTGAGGCGGGGAAGTTGGTATCCATCCTTCTCCATGCCGCAACACCGTCCCGAAAAAGATTCTTTCGACGCGTTTGAAAGTGTCATGGTAAAAAAAATTGTGTATATCAAAATATATTCGTAACTTTGCAGAATCTTTCGAGAGACGCAATATTGTTATTGTGCACGGTGAATCAAGAAGTTAAACAATAAAAAATTATACAACTATGGGTATCAATGCCAATAAAAAAGTAAAAAGAAGCAAGGTGAGAATCAATGTCAACAAGAATTCCACCAACAACTGGGGTATCAATGCTGCTGGTTGGAATGCTGTTCACAAAGCCGTCATCAACGCTGAATAAGCACTGGTGCACCTTTCTGTCCAGTCCGGTGCTGGACAACTTCGAACAATAGAAAGAGTCGCTGCAGCGACTCTTTTTTTATACCCCGTCGGCAGTGTGACGACCTCCACTCCCGCTATAGCAGCAACAATCTCCCGTGACAGAAAAAATGGGGCAGTCCGGAAACCGGACCGCCCCAAAGGCAAAAAGGTGATTCTTTTTATTTCACAATTAGCTTGCGAACAGAGTTCACATTGTCGCCAACAATGCGTACATAGTATGCCCCTTGGCTCAGACCAGAGACATCCATCTGCTTGGTACAGTCGGAGGAGCACTCCAATGTTTCGGTGGCCATGGTACGGCCGTTGATGTCAACAACCGAGATGGTAATGCGTCCATCGACACCAGCCACGTTGATGCTAACCATGTCGTTAGCTGGGTTGGGGAAGATAGAGCATTCGAAATTCTGGCTGGCATCGTCAATACCGGTACGCTCGCCGGTGGTGACAACTATCTCGTTCGAAGTCCAGTCGCTGTTCCAGTTCAATCCACAAAGGGCACGGACACGGAATCCGTAGGTGAAATTGGGTACAAGGTTGCTGATAACAACATGGGTATCGGGGACAAGGATAGTATTGATAACCTCATTGGGGCCATAGCCTTCACGACCATATTGGACTTCCCAGAATTGGTTGTAGTCGCCAGCGACCCACGTGAGTTTGACAGCATTGCCTAAGGCTTCGCCACGCACACCACCTACAGCGCCACAGAAATGGGTAGTGAAGTCTATCGACTCGGAATAGTCGCCAACAACACTATGTTGAGGGCCACAGAGCGTGCGCACCTGGAGATGATAACGCTCGCCAGCTGAGAGTCCGGTAACCTCATAGGTTGTGGAAGTGGTACGGTAGGTCTGGTCAAACGAATTGTTGAACACTCTGATTTCCCATCCATTGTCTGTCGAATCGGCAGTCCAAGTCACAGTGGCACGGGAATTGGTGATGCCAGACACCTGAACATTGGTGGGAATATTGCATACATAATCCGTAGTTTCGGATGCCAATACCCAGTGGGAGACACCAAGGCTGTCGGCAGTGCAGTTCTGACGGACACGGAATTGGTAGAGCGTTGAGTGATTCAACCCTGTCACTGTATAGCTATAGCCTTCCACCGGAATGGGGGTTGACCATTCGGGTTCGGTTGCCATCTTGTAGCTCACCTCGGCAAAACGGTTTCCAGCATTCCATTGAAGGGTTACCGACGAGGTTGTGGAGGATGTGGAATAAATCTCGGGATCCTCACAATAGGGAGCACATGAGAGGAACACATAGTTGGGTGATACCGTATCGGAAACGCGTGCAAAGACGGGGAGCGACGAAGCTGTGAAAGGATCGATAGGTCCGGAATAGTCCTGAGCGTAGAGAGTCTTGATGCAGTTGTTGGTATGGCCTGTAAAGGCAGAATTGCCACCATAGGCGCCATAGCTGCCACCCGAACTCCGGACAGCCACGACAAGGTTGCTGGTACCATCGTATAAATAGGCGGTATCCAGACGGAAATACTTCCAACCCGTGGAAGTGTAGTTAAGGCTGCCATGGAATACCTGCACAAATGAACTATCGAACTTAAAGTTGTTGAGAGCCGTGTCGGTAGTGGTACCAAAATAGATGTCGCAGTTGGAGAATCTGTTTCCAATGCTTGTATTGGTGGGATCGAAACCGAAGCCAATAATGTTGTCGAGACCTGCAAGAGTGGCAGCATCGACAAGAACTTCGGAATAGGTATACGGGTAATAGGTATCGGTGGGAGCATTGTTAGAGAGTGCCGGCACTGCCGTGGCAGGGTTGTAGTTGTAGTAGAAGTCAGGGATGACACAAGCATTGGTAGTGAATGTGACAATGTCACAGAATTCGCTGCGGTCGTAGGCAGAGCAGAGTGCCCGTATACGTACTTCATAGTTAGAAAGGTTCTGCAAACCTGTCAGGGTAACGCTGTTAGTGTATGAAACTGTTCTTTGCCATGACCAGCTTCCCTCAATTCTATATCTCACTTCATACGAGGAAGCGGAATTGTCCCAGAAAAGGTCTGCCGAATTGTCTGTCACCGCTGTTACTGTCAAACCCGTGGGGCGCGAACAGGTGGGAGCAGCATGTACACTAAGTTCGTCAATCTTGACACCGTTACCCATGTTGGATACACCGATGAGAGCTGCCTGATAGTTGGCATTGCCCGCTGAGGCAGGGAGCGAGACATATTGACGTGACCAAGAGTTGATACTATTGGTAAACGAATCAATCACAATCCAGTCGGTGGTACTGGACATGCGATAGGCGACATAGAGTTTGTCTTGAACATCACCAAGAGCCACCTGAGCCAAATAGAAAGTAAGCTCGGCATTGGCTGCAAGCGAAGAGAAGTCGAACGTGGGGAGGATAAGCATGCCTCTTCCTGAATTATTATAGCTGTAGAATTGAGCAATGTGGCCACCACTATAAGCTCCGGCAGGATTGTTAGTCGTTGTTGCCCATTCCCAGTCGATACGTCCATCCAAACGTTCTTGCACCATGCAGTCGTCTAAGCCAGCCTCAAAATCGACATCATAGCTAACAGTGTCGTTCACCACTATTGGCAAACAACGGGTATTGAAAGTAGGGAATTCTTTGTATGCACTATGGAGACCTCCAGCACAATTGACGCGCACCCAAGCATGATAGGCAGTTGCCTGCAGGAGTCCACCAAGTGTATAAGTAGTGGTAGTAATATTGACAGAGTCTGTAACATTGGCAAGACTGTCGGCTGTGCCATAGAAAATGGTGTAATTGCCTACATTATTGGTGTCGGTGAACGAGAGTTCAATGGAATTGACGGTTGCATTGCGTGTTGCGAGGTTAATGGGAGCCTTACAAGGATTGACATAATCCACACGGAGGTCATCAATGTAGAACCCGTCGCTTACATATTCATCGCTACGGATGCAGATATAACGGCCGTTGCCCGTGTAGCGGGAGAGGTCAAACTCAACAAGTTGCCATTCATAGTCATTGAGCGAAAAAACAGCGCTATCGACAAACTCGAAAGTTGAAGGATTGTTGGGATCGGTTTGGACACCGATATTTACTTTGTATGTATAAGCTGCGACATATGTACCCATCATGTAGAAGGAGAGTTGCAGCGTGTCAACAGGCACACCCATCTCAGGCAGGACAAGCTGACTGTAATAGTTGTTCGAGTAACTGCCAAAAAACATGGAGTAGCCACTGCGGGAATAGCCTGAATAGTCATATATGTATGGGTAATAATAATTTGAGTAAGAAGAAGTATAATTGGTGTAGCGTCCCCAGCATTTCTGCATACTTTCGTCACTGAAACTTGCAACAAAATTGTCGAAATTCTCCACCATCGGAATGCTTGTGTAAGGAGCACAATTGGTGGTCGCATCAACAATGGTATATACTGTAGTATCCCCACAAAGACTGCCAACACGGAAACGGTAGTTCGTTGCCGGAGTCAAGCCGGAGACAACAGCCGATTCCAACATAGTGTATGCGTTGTACATTTGCCAGTTCATACTGTCTACCGGAGTATATTCAACACTCCACGCTATCTCATCAAGACCCTGCACCCACGAAAGCGTCACACTGCCTGTATCCACATTGGCAACTGTCACATTGGGTGCTGCGCACGTTGCATCGACACAGGGTGTCAAGAATATCATGTTAGTACGTTCGGAGATAATACCCCAACCCCAGACAGAACCGATAGTTGTACTGTCGGATGGGTCGAAGTTGACATTATCGGCATAAGCATAGATGGACTTTGATTCAGTAGTGCTATGAGACTGTGCACTATAGGATGTAACATAACTACCGGTATTGTCGTCGAATGTAACGATGATGTTACCATGTCCCGGGTAGACGTAAGCAGAATCAAACCTCAACTCGTTCCATCCAGGTATAACAGTGAATGTTCCCGAGAAATAACGGTTAGAGTCCACCTGCGGCACAAGACTGGAAAAGGAAGTATAACTGCTACGGCTTGTAGTGTCGATATAAACATCTATCTGACGAGTGGAAGCAGCACCCGACACCATGTTGATCTTTATACCAAAAATGGTATCGAATCCCATCACCTCGGTAGAATCGAATATCTGCTGACTGCAACTATAGTTGTAAAAAGTATAATCGGGCAGATATGCACTGGACGAAATGGAGTTCTCGTCGCCTATCAGCACCTCACCGCCTGCCAGACAGGGCGTAACGAACCAAAGGGACACATTCTCCGATGTATCACCGCTCTCACAACTGGCGTGGATATCGAGCAAATAATTTGTATGATGATTCAATCCTGTGAGAATCATACTACGGGCGGTATCGGGAGCGGTGAAATAAAGAACATCTTCGTTGGCCGTGTCAGTCAGTGTAATATTAAACTCGAAAGGAACGGTGTGAGAGTCATAACTCCAATTCACCGTAGCCGAGCGGGCACTCACATTCGACATCTCCACATTGTAAACCGGTGTACATGTCGACAAGGGAGAGCAATAGGTATAGAGAAGGAAACCTTCTGGACTATAATACGAAGTATTCAACACCAATGTAATGGGACCCACATAAGAAACCACATCAACATTAGCATTGTAACCCGTGAGATGAGCCAGCTGACGGCCATTGGTTCCAGCACCCTCATACACATCCATAGTCCCGCCGCCGAGATTGGAGAAGCCCCTCAGACCGACAGACATAGTGCTGTCGTCGGGATAGACAATCAACGTGCCGTCACAATAATACGGGGCATTGCCAACCACTCCACCGGGATCGGCAATAGCCTTTCCACAGGTATAAATCGTATCGTTGCCCGTCTCCAGCATATTGTACACATTGGGCTGCCCCGTGGCAGGAAGCGACCAGTAGCCATACTCCGTGCCGCACACTGAACGGATATAGAAATCATACACCATGCTATCCGAAAGACCCGTGATTGTTGCGGGAATGGTATTAACGACCACACGTGTTGTGTCGCTGTCGGGATCAAATCCCATTGGGCCATAGGCCACCTCCCAAGCTGTGCCGGTAGGACAATCCCAACTCAGTGTAACCTGATTGTGGTCAGTAGAAACCACCGAAAGCGAACTCACCAACGGACAAGCCCTGCGCTGACGGACAGTAATGTCGTCAAGATAGATGTAAGTATACGATGGATTATTAGCCACCCTGAATGCCACATACACCGAGTCGGTACTGGCAATCGTGTCAAAACTGACAGTATACAACTCATACTCACTGCTCAACTGTACTTCTCCCACAGGATGGAACACCGCTGTAGCTGAATCGTCAGAGGTGGTATATCCCACCTGAATATAACCATAGTTGCCATAAGCCCAGAACGTCACCTCTATCTGATTGGCCGGTATAAGCACTCGCGGAGAAATAATAGAGTTTGGTCCATAGTCGCTATACATATCAATGCAATAATTCCCCCCATGGCTATTATACGAATAAATCTGAGGGTAAGAATAAGTATAGCCATAGTTCGTATACGACGAATGCTCCCAAAGAGTCCAGCAAAAAGGCATCGAACCGTTGTTCTCAAAACCCTCGCTGAAAGGAAGTGTCATATCTCCACACAAAGTGCGGAACGAATGTATCGTCACTGTCGATGTATCGTCCACGCCACAATAGGCACGGAGGAAAAAATTATACTCCGTATTGGCCGAAAGCCCCGCAAGAACCAACGCAGTGTCAGTAGTGAACTGCCATGTCCCCGTAGGATACATTCCTGTATGGCACTGATAGAACCAGCCCAAAACATCGACGCTTGCCTGCCACGACACCGTCGCACTGTCCGATGTTACAGTGGAAACAATGCCTGTCGGAGGCAGACACGTCGGGCAAGCATAACTCGTGGCAAACACACCCGAAAGACCCAAACCCGAATTGCACGTGTATAGAACCACACCCAGCGAATCCGTGATAGTGAATGAACACTCGCCATCATAGCTGCCGCTCGTCCATACAAAACTGACGGGACCCGAACAAGCGGCAAAAGTCTGGGTAGTGTTAGCCCCCGAAACAGAGAACACTCCTCTCAAGATAGTATCCTGATAAATGGCAAGACTGGCACCGTTCCAGCCGTCGCTATACTGATCGTACCCCGTCACCGTGATAGAACAATCCGTCTGCCCGGGGTCACACTGAGCCCACGCAGTTGCCGACAAAACGACAACCAACAATATGATAGATAAAAACCTTTTCATGTTTTAAAGATATTATGTTGTACAAAAGCCATCTGAAAATTACTTTACAACCACTGTCTGTGTGACAATGCCGTCAGCAGTGCTGATACGCAGATAGTACATCCCTGCGACCATGTCTTCCGTGTTAATGGACAAATGGTTTCCACCGCATTGTGCAACAAGCACCTTCTGTCCCTTCACACTATACATCTCCACCGCTTTCAATCCTTCGGCATCGATATTCAGAACACCGCTTGCAGGATTGGGATAGATTTTTACTTCAGCCACGCCGGCTTCGTCAATACCCACCACTGGGTGATTAATTGTAACAGTCACCGTTGCAGTATCTATGCTGCAACCATAGCGGTCGGTAACGATTACCTTATACTCGGCATTCTCAGTAATAAAAGCATCCGTCTCCGGAGCATACGGATTCTCCAGATTGTCGGCGGGAATCCATCTATATGTAAACGGCGACATACCGGTCTCTACCGTTACACCCACATGAGTGCAAAGGTAATCAGCCACAATGTTCGTGTCGCGAACCGACAACCGTGCATTGGCAGTCATAACAAAATGCATGGTATCATAAACCTTCAAGGCCGGGAATTCGGGACACACACTGGTTTCCAAATACAATTCAATAAACTTCGGCGAAGACAAGTTCGCTGTATGCAAGCCGGCAATTTCGAGATAGTGCAACTGTTCACGCGAAATATAAAAACTGTTCGTGCCATCCATCACCACACCCGAATCGCTCACCACCTCAAAATCCACTCCATAAACAGCATTGCCGCCATAAGTCACGTGCACCCACCCGTCTTCGTATGCCGTCTGGGTGATGTCGAACGGAACCATGGTGGGGCAACCTATGCGCACTGTATCTCTGACCGCCTGCTCAAATCCGAGCTGTGTGCTGGGGCTGTTGAAACTGCCATACTCCAAAAACACGCCCGAGTCGAAAGCGTTGTCACCCACATTGCATACTGACAGGTGCATATGATACTCCGCACAGGGAACGATGGTGGCCTGTGCCAGCAGCTTCGAAGTGTAACCGTCATACTGCACACCGGCAGTATCGTTCGTATTCGAGATATAATAAGTGGCATAGTCATAGTAGCATCCAACGCCACTGCCACCAGGAGAACCAGGGACTCCCGGATTGACCGAATTGATAGCCACGGCAATGCCATTAGGCGTACTGTCAGTAACAGTACCTGGGATGATAGCCACATTCCACGTGCGCTCTTCAAGGGTCTCCGGGTCTGGTCCCGTAATGAAGAAAGCAAACACATCATTGAAGTTCGAGCATACATACTCGGGATACTCCTCCGAAGCAAAAGTATACATGAACGAAATCCGATCCGTCAATCCCACGAAATCAAAATCCAGCGTAGCACAACCATTCACCGTATTCGTAGCGAGCAACTCCATTTGCGGGTCTGAATAAAAGCCGTCAACAGGCGACGAAGCACTGCCCGACATGTTAGGCCCCGGAGCCACCGATAGGTTACCCGTAGTCATCACTATGCCCGAATCCATCTGGAAATCCATGAACCCATTGCTGCGAAACACACCTATCTGGTCAGTGCTAATCGGGGAAGCACTATTACTGAACCTGGCATTATACAAGTAAACCCCTTTACCCGCCAATGCCCTGTTGACAAAGTGCGTGGGGGACTCCCCTGCTGCCGAAATCACCGTGATATTCTGAGCGCCGAGAGAAATCATACAGCTCATAAAAAGCACGGAAAGAAATACTTTTCGTTGCATAATCAAATTAGTTTAACATTAATAATCCAAATTTCAAAATGCAAAGATACTGTTTTTTTTCTATTTTTTATTCTTTTCGGCGAAATCTACCCGTTTTAACAATTCGCCACAGAAATCACTGAAAATCTATCGGAATCTTTTTTAAGCCAACCTTTCCACGAAACCACAGCCGCCAACCCCTTCCCCCAGATATGCCATCGTTCCCATTTTACCTCAAACCAGTCATTAGGCCAAGTAGGCCTCCTGCAAAGACCATTCACGAGCAAAACGAAACTTGTAAAATGGAAAATACTGATAACAACCGTTTTATTCTATTTTCCGTTTTGATGACCGACATGGACACAGTCTCTCTTACTTCGCTCCTTAGCCCTCAGTTCTCCCATCGTTCTCCCATCGTTCTTCCTCCAGAAAAGGAGAACTGAGGTAGAACGGAGGTCGAAGGGTGGAAGAAAAAGCGAACCATGGACAGTGCGAAAGAACACTGGCTTGTGAAAATGGGCGAATGCAAGGACAAGAGTCAAATATCCAAGGGATGGCCGTCAAGTTTGGCAGCAACAAGGTCGTCGCCACGATAGACAAGCTTGAGCGAGAAGAATGACTGAGCGGGATTCATCAGCAAACGGAGGAATATCTTGTCGCCCTCCCACAACTCGAGGTCGAACAACTGCTGTTTGTCAATCCAAGCCAAGTCGCCTTCCTCACAAATGCCCTCCTCACCGCTCCAGTCGGAAGCGGTGAAGAGATGCATGTATTCGCAGGGCCACACGTCACTGATAAAGGTAACTATGCCTCGGTAACGCCAACTGAGTACCTGCAGACCTGTTTCTTCCCTCACTTCACGCAACATGCACTCGTCGGGGCTTTCGTCGGCCTCGCACTTGCCACCCACGCCTATCCATTTGTCGTGGCTGGCATCGTTCTCTTTCTTGACACGATGGAGCATCAAGTATTTTCCGTCGCGCTCTAAATAGCAGAGGGTGGTTTGTTTCATGATTTTAATTCCTTTCTGGCACGCTTGGCATACCATCCATAAACAATCGGGATGACAAAGACATTGAGCATAGTGGAGGTGATAAGTCCTCCCAGCACCACAACGGCCATAGGAGCTTGGATTTCATTGCCAGGATGGTCGGCAGCCAAAATCATGGGGACAAGGGAGAGTGCGGTAGTGAGGGCTGTCATGATAATGGGGTTGAACCGATCAGCAGACCCTTTTCGTATAACCTCGTTCAGAGGAAGTCCTTGGACAGTGAGTGTCTGGTATTTGGCTACAAGGAGTATGCCGTTACGCGTAGCTATTCCGAAGAGGGTGATGAAACCGATAATGGCTGGGATGCTCAGGCTGTCGGCACCCAGTTTGACGGCCAATACACCACCGATAAGAGCCAGTGGCAGATTGAGGAGCACAATGAGTGAAAGGGAGAGGTTTCGGAACTCGGTATAGAGAAGCAGGTAGATGATGACCAGCGCAAGGATAAAGACCAGCACCAGGGTACGAGTAGCGGTGCGGGCACTCTCGAACTGCCCGCCGTA
>DBXQ01000036.1:0-5208 GCA_002309955.1 Bacteroidales bacterium UBA1208 | reverse complement strand
CACAACACCTATGGCATCGCGACCACTGACATTGGCCGAGACGACAAGTTTACGCTGCACGTTCTCGCGCGAGACAGTGTTGGGACCGCCCACGGAGACCACATCGGCCACTATGCCGAGTGGCACTTTGCCACCGTTATAGGTGTCAATCAATGCATCTTTGACATCATCAATGGTGAGTGTGTCGTTGACAAAACGCTGTTTGAGGACAAGATCGAAACTGCGCTGACCCTCATAGACATCGCCTATCTTTTCTCCATTGAAAGCAGTCTCAACAAAACGGTTGAATTGTTCCATGGTGATGCCGTATTGGGCAAGCATGTCGCGGTTGGCACGCACTTGGAGCTGTGGCGTCTCAGTTTGTTGCTCGACACTGACGTCAACAAGTCCTTCAACACCGTCCACGGCTCCTTTGATTTGATTGCCCAGCATATAGAGACGGCTGAGGTCAGGGCCAAACACCTTGATTGCGATGGTGGCCTGGGTGCCACTGACCATGTGGTCGATGCGGTGCCCAAGTGGCTGTCCAACACTGGTGACGATGCCGGGTATCGCGGCCAATCGTGCCCGCACGTCGGAGAGGAAGGCCTCCTTGCTACGCTTGTCTAAGTTGAAATTGACATCTATCTCGGCACCGTTGGTGGACTGGGAATGCTCATCCAGCTCTCCACGCCCAGTGCGGCGCGAAGTGGCGGTCACTTCCGGGATGGAAAGGAGTTCCTGCTCAATCATCATTCCTAACTTGTTGCTCTCTTCGAGTGAGATGCCTGGTTTGGCAACAGCCGCTATGGTCAACGAACCTTCATTAAAAGTAGGCAGGAAGTCGCGTCCCATGGTGAACAACATGACGACAGCAAGGACAAGCAGTACAGACGTAGAACCTACAACAGTTTTTTTGTGTGCCAGCGTCCAGTTGAGGGCACGTCGGTAACCCTTGGTGAGCCATGCGGCCACAGGGCTGTCTTTCTGCCTCCGGTCAAGGTAGGTGTCGTTGGAAAGAAGCAGCTTGCAGAGGAGCGGTGTGAGAGTCATGGCCACCAACAGGGACATGAACAGTGCCACAAGGTAAGCGATGCCGAGGGGTTTGAGCATACGGCCCTCCAACCCGTCAAGGAAGAAGAGCGGCACAAAGGTTATCATGATGATGAGGGTGGCATGGATGATGGAGCTTCGTATCTCGGACGAGCCATGGAAGACCACACTGTATGCCGTGTCGCGCTGCTTGGGCGGCAACTGGTGGTTTTGGCGAAGACGTTTGTAGACGTTCTCCACATCGATGATGGCATCGTCGACCAGCGAGCCGATGGCTATGCACATGCCGCCGAGGGTCATTGTGTTGATTTCGTACCCCATGAGATAGAGACACAGCACTGTACCCAGCAAAGACAGAGGGATGGAGATAATGGAGATGAGCGTGGTACGGAAACTGCCCAAGAAGAGGAAGAGGATGATGATGACGAACAGTGCCCCCTCGAGCAAGGCTTTTCCCACATTGCCCACCGACGACTGGATGAAATCGGCTTGGCGGAAAATCTTCGTGTTCATCTTGACATCGGGCGGGAGCGTCTTCTGGATGTTCTCGAGGTTTGCCTCTATCTTCTCCGTTACACGTAGGGTATTGATGTTCGGCTGTTTGGAGATGGAGAGGATGACGGCAGGTGTTGCGTTGCAAGAGGCATAGCCCTGCTTGGGAGCATTGCCTATGCGCACCTCCGCAACATCGGAGAGGCGAACAGGATGGCCGTTATGCATGGCGACAAAGGTGCGGCCTAACTCATCCACATCACACGTACGGCCGATACCACGCAGGGCATACTCGTTGCCATAGTCGCGGATGATTCCGCCTGTGGAATTGCCGCTGAGACTACTGCCCAGCGACTCGATGTCGGCCATGGTAATGCCATAGGCTTGCATCCTGACAGGATCGGCAAGAATCTGATATTGTTTATAATCGCCGCCGATGATGGTAACCTGCGACACACCGCCGGTACCAAGGATAGCGGGTTTAACCACCCATTCTGCCAGGGTGCGGAGTTCTTGCTGAGTGGTGGGGTGGTCGACGGCAGTACTATCCACCTGCAGACTCACAAAAAGAATCTCACCCATGACGCTACTCTGCGGCGCGAGAACAGGAGTGATGCCGTCCGGCAACTGTTCGGCCAAAGTGGTCATCTTCTCACTTACTATCTGGCGGGCACGGAAAACATCCATGCCCCAGTCGAACTCTACAAAAACAAAGCTACACCCCTGCATGGAAGTGGAGCGTACACGGCGCACATTGGTGGCTCCGTTGACAGCGGTCTCGATGGGGAAGGTAACCAGACGTTCCACCTCTTCGGCGGCCATGCCGTGAGCATCGGTCATGACCACCACCTGCGGAGCGGTAAGGTCGGGGAAAACATCGATGTCAGTGCGGTTGGCAGACCATAGACCGGCAACCATCAAGAGGATAGCGGCCAGTATGATGAACAGCTTATGGTCAAGGCTGAATTTAATTATCTTGTTTAACATACTATTCTTTTTAGTTGGTGTTGCTTACACTGGATTAGAGTGTGATGGAAAAGAGGTGGAGATGCAACTGCTCCAGTTCGTGGGCAGTGTCCCAGAGCTGTATCTCAATGCTGTAGTAGTAGTCGGCTTCGAGCAGGTATTGCTCTAACGAGATTTCACCTGCATCCAAAGCCTTGTCAAGGAGCTCGATGCTGTTGCACCGCTGGAATGCCTCTTTCAGGTTGTGGACATTGCGCCGCAACGTCTCGTGGCGGTGGAACATGCAGCGCAGCCGCGAGAACCATTCTACACGCTGTGAGGCAAGTTCCTCAGTAGCGGCAGCTTCGGCCAGGCGCGATGCCTTCACGGCACGCTGCTGGCTCCAGAGCGGAAGGGTGAGTCCAACCTTGACACCACGGAAAGTCTCTCCCACAACATTCTCGGAGGCATAGCCCACCGACATCTCTGGCAGCCACTGTGCTCGACTGAGCTGCAACTGATAGTGGGCGGCCTTGGCCTGATTATCAAGCAAACGTAAGGAAGGATTGAGCATTTCCAACTGCCCGTACCACGACTCAAACGAGGATTCAACTGCCACCTCTTCGTATTCACTCTGACGGAAGGGGTAGTTCTCCACTCCTACAAGCCGATGAAGGTCGTGTACTGCAAGGTCGCCCTGTAGGTCTGTTTCGGCGGCACGGTTCTGGACATCGGCCAAATTCATCTGTGCCCGGTTGTATTCGAGGATAGAGCAGTCGCCCGCTGCGTAACGCCGCTGATAGAGTTCAGCTATGCGTATAGCCGCCTCGCACCGGCGGGAGTATATCAGACTCAGTGTCCTGTAGTAAATCAAGTCGGCACAAGTAAGCTGTGCTTCGAGAAGGGTTGCGTTTCGGATCACTTTATAGTCAAGGTCAGCGGCCTGTTCCTGCAAGTTGCGCAGACGGGCTCGACGCACCATTACAGATGGCATTTCAAAGGACTGGGAGATGCCCAGATCCCACCTTACACCGACCGAGGCAGGGTCGCCCCAATAATAGGCTGCTTCGACCTCAGGGTTGGGCAGAAGCGCTCCAACGTGCGCTGCAGTCTGCTGCGCCTCCGCCCGCTTTTGGGCGGCAAGGAGCACGGGATTATTGGCTTCCACGTCTTTCAGCACTTGAGCATAATGGGTCTGAGCACTGAGAAGACAGGGAAACACACAAGCGCACAACAACAGCATCGGGGCCATCGTGCGGAAAGCCATTAAGGTTTTCTTTTTGGTATCTATTTTTTTCATCTTATCAGATTCTATTAATCATTAATGAACATGACCGGCATGAGGGTCGAGGGCTGCGGAATTCTGTGCCAGACGCACCATCGAGGCTCCACGGGAGACAACTGTTTCACCCGCAGAAAGCCCTGACGTTATCTCGGTGCGCACACCGTCGGTGGAGCCCAGCGTGACGAGACGTTTCTCATATTCCTCATCGCATACCTTGACAAAGACAAAGAAGTTGCCCATTTCCTCTACAAGTGCGGTTTGCGGCACAGTGATAACCTCCTGGCTGCCACGGGTGACAATGTAAGCCGTAACGAAACTGCCACTAAGGAGGTGACCCGTGTTGCGGACACGGAAGACGACCGGCACCAACGGACAGTCGGTATCGGTGGCTTTGCCATACGAGATTAGTGCGCCGCCGAGTTCCTTGAGCGTATAGACATGGTTGTCGCCAGGTATTTGCACATTGACGGTTTCAATGTTCTTCAGACAGGAATAGTAGCGCGGCTGAACTTCGGCACGGAGCTGCAAATCTTTGTTTTGAGAGACCGTCACAACAGATTGTCCTGCCTCGACAAAGGCTCCGTTGCTGACATGAATCTGCTGTACATAACCGCTGATAGGGGCACGCACCACAGCACCACGCTGGGAGAAATTACCCTTCAAGTTGTCGTAGGCTGCCTTGGCGCTCTCATACGTTGCAAGGGCTTGCTCCAAGTCGGCTTGCGACACAATCTTGTCCTCGGCCAGCTGCCGCTTGCGCTCATATGCAGTTTTCGCGGCATTGTATTGTGCCGTGACCTCCTGAAGCCTGACACTGACATTATTGTCCACCATTCCGCTGCTTTCAATCTCAAAGAGCATCTGTCCTGCCTTGACGGCAGTGCCTTCCACCAGATTGTGATTGGTGAATTTCACAATGCCCGAAGCAGTAGCCGCCGCCTCGCGCTCATCGCCCTGCGAGGGCATAACCTGAGCGGAAGACTTGATAACCTGCCCAAAGCTACGGAGTTCTATTTTCTCCAACGCCAAACCCACTTTCTTGGCCTGGCTTTCGGAGAACTGTATCACATTGACCCCATGGTGGTCGTGATGATGATGCTCATGGTCGTGGTCATGCTCGTGGTTATGTTCGTGGTCATGCTCGTGCTCGTGGTCATGATTATGGACGTGTTCATGGTCATGTTCGTTGTGATGGCACGATGGCACAAGACCTATTGTTAAGGCCAGTGCCAAAAAATAAACTATCTTTTTCATCTTATTAATTTCAAATTAAATGACAATATGGGGAATGAGTCCCTTTTCGTTATAAAAACAGCCATTATGCGGGGAAAAGTTCTCCCGCACAGCTGCAGACAATAGGCTGGATACGTTAATCAGCCTTACGAAACATAAGGAGGGGCTCGCGAAGAAAGGGCACCCATAACGGGTGCTTCTACAAGCGGGACAGCACTTCG
>DBXQ01000008.1 GCA_002309955.1 Bacteroidales bacterium UBA1208 | reverse complement strand
CGCACTGCCCCTGGTTCGCTCTTTCACCTACCCTCCCCCCTCAGTTCTTCCTCAGTTCTCCTTCTAAAATGGGAGAACGATGGGAGAACGATGGGAGAACGAGCGAAGGAAGAACGAAGTTGCACCAGCAGGAAAGCGTTGCAGGATTGGGACACAAAGGAATGGATCGTAGCTGAATAGACTACCCTAAGCCAAGGAATATAACTCCGAACGAAAAATACGTCATAATTCACATTTTATTCGTATCTTTGCAGAGTGTGTCAGAATGCTAAGAAACGGTAATACATTATGTCCGAAAAAGATGACATAATATTCATTGACATCGAGGCAAGTTCTTCGACCCATGCCGTGTACGACATCGGTGCTTTGCGCGAAGACAAAAGCGTGTTGCACGAACCCGGATTCCGACGGCATACCGATGCAAGTGCCAGCCGTCTGCGCGACCGCCTGACCGATTTTGCCAAAGGGGCACACTATCTGTGCGGGCACAACATTGTACACCACGACCTGCCTTTCCTCGCCGATGCAGTGCCTTTCGGAATGACGGCCATCGACACCCTCTACATGTCGCCGCTGCTATTCCCGAAACGGCCTTACCACAAGCTACTGAAAGACGACAAACTACGCAGCGAGGAGCTGAACAACCCGGTGAACGATTGCCACAAGGCACAATCCCTATTCTACGATGAGGTGGCGGAATGGAACAAACTGCCCGCAGCCGAACGGCAAATCATGGGGAGACTGCTGACGGGGAACCCTGAATTTGACGGATTTCTTCACTACACAGGCTTTCGACCCGACACAGTTGACCTGCCCGACCTAATTGCCGATACCTACCGTGGACATATCTGCGCCCACAGCGATATTGCACTGATGGTTCGTCACTACCCGGTAGAGTTGGCCTATGCACTTGCTCTCGTCCGCACGGATGACAGCCAGTCCATCACTCCCCCGTGGGTATTGTACAATTTCCCCAAGGTCGAGAATGTGATGAAGTTTTTGCGGCACACGCCATGCAAAGAAGGTTGCGACTATTGCCGCGAAAAGCTGGATGTACACCAAGCCCTGAAACGCATGTTCGGCTACGACGAGTTTCGCACCTTCGACGGAGAGCCCTTGCAAGAACGGGCGGTGAGAGCCGCTGTAGAGGGGCAATCGCTATTGACCGTCTTCCCCACAGGTGGGGGAAAATCACTGACATTCCAACTGCCAGCCTTGATGGAGGCCAAGACCGTCCACGGTCTTACGGTGGTCATATCGCCCTTACAGTCGCTAATGAAGGACCAGGTTGACAATCTGTCCGAACGCAGCATCACCTCGGCAGTGACCATCAACGGTATGCTCGACCCCATTTCGCGTGCCGACTCCGTGCAACGGGTGGCGGACGGCACAGCCTGTCTCCTGTACATATCGCCCGAGATGCTGCGTTCCAAGACGATTGAACACTTGCTTGGAATGCGTCACGTGGTTCGCTTTGTGATTGACGAAGCGCACTGTTTCTCGGCATGGGGTCAGGATTTCCGCGTGGACTACTTGTATATAGGCGAGTTTATTGCCCGCCTGCAGGAACGAAAACAGTATAAACATCCCATCCCTGTATCATGTTTCACGGCGACGGCCAAACAGAAGGTAATCAGCGATATTTGCGATTATTTTAAGAAGACTCTCGGAGTAGAGTTGCAACTATTTGCCTCATCCTCGTCGAGAAAGAATCTGCAATACTCCGTCATCCACGTCGACAGCGACGATGAAAAATACAGCCGCCTGCGCGACCTTATAGGGCAGTGTCCAAACGCCTCGATAGTATACGTGGCGCGCACCCGGAAGACCCGCGAACTGGCCGAGCGGCTGACACACGACGGCATGCCTGCATTGCCGTTCAACGGACGCATGGACTCCAGAGAAAAGATTGCCAACCAAACCGCCTTCATGAATGGGGAAGTACTCACAATAGTGGCCACCTCGGCCTTTGGCATGGGAGTGGACAAGAAGGATGTCGGGATGGTGGTGCATTATGACATCTCCGACTCGTTGGAGAACTATGTACAGGAAGCCGGCCGCGCAGGGAGAGACCCGCAGATGCAGGCACGCTGCTATGTGCTGTACGGCGACCAGGATTTGGACAAGCATTTTGTGTTGCTGAACCAGACCAAACTGAGTATGGGTGAGATTCAACAGGTGTGGAAAGCCGTCAAAGAGCTGACGCGCCAACGCAACCGCACCTGCTGCTCGGCCTTGGAGATTGCCCGCGCGGCGGGCTGGGACGACACGATGGCCGATGTGGAGACCCGCATCCGCACAGCAGTGGCGGCACTGGAACAGGCGGGATATGTGAAGAGGGGGAACAATGTGCCCCACGTCTATGCGACGGGAATCCGTGTGAAGAACATGGACGAGGCACACGAGCGTATTGTGGCTTCGCCCCTGTTTGACAAGCAGGAACAACAAAACGCCATACGCATTATCAAGTCGCTCATTTCGAGCCGTAGCATTGCCAACGCGCAGGAGGATGCCGCCGAGTCGCGCGTGGACTATTTGGCCGATATGCTGGGGATGGAGAAAGCCACGGTGGTGAGTGTGGTGGAACGCATGCGACAAGAGGGGATACTGGCCGACACCCGCGACATGACAGCCTACCTGTATGAGAAAGACAGCGAACACCGCTCTTCCCTTATTCTGGAACGATACAAGAATTTAGAGCAGTTTGTGCTGAACCTGATACCCGACGAAGGATTGAAAATCACATGCCGCCAACTGAATGACAGGGCGGTGAATGATGGTGTGACAGGCACATCGGTGAAGAACATCCGCACCTTGCTGAACTTTCTTGCAGTGAAAGGCTATGTGAAAAAGAAAGGCGGAGGGGGAGAGACCCCAATGTCGATAGCTTTGTCGACAGGGAGGGGACAAACTTTGCAGAAGTTTCAACACCGCATACTTCTAAGCCGTTTCCTGGTGGAACGGATGTATGGTCTCGCATCGAAACAGGCCTCCTCGTCATCGGGACAGATACCGATACAGTTCTCGGTGGTTGAGCTATTGCACCAATACCAGGCAGAACAGAAAAAACTTCTTTTCGCCGACAACAATACAGCCTCATCGGAGAGTGCCGAAACCACCATTGCCGATGTGGAAGAGGCTCTGCTTTACCTGTCGAAGATTGATGCGCTGCATCTGGAAGGCGGTTTTTTGGTGTTGTACAATGCCATGGAGATAAACCGTTTGAAAGACAACAAAATCAGATACAAGACAGAAGACTACCGTTTGCTGAACGAGTTCTACAAACAGAAGATTCAGCAAGTGCACATCGTGGGCGAATACGCCAACTTGATGGTGCGCGACTATGACGCAGCCTTGCAGTATGTGCAAGACTACTTCAACATGGATTATAAAAAATTCGTAGCCAAATACTTCAAAGGCGACCGAGCCGAGGAACTGCAGAAAAACATCACACCGGCCAAGTACCGGCAATTGTTCGGGGACTTGTCGGAGCGGCAACGGGAAATCATCAACGACAAAGCATCGCGCCTAATTGTGGTGGCCGCCGGTCCGGGCAGCGGCAAGACCCGACTGCTGGTCCACAAAATGGCCTCACTGCTGATGCTCGAGGAAGTCAAACACGAGCAGCTGCTGATGCTGACTTTCTCGCGTGCAGCGGCGACAGAGTTTAAGCAACGCCTTATCAAACTGATAGGCAATGCAGCCCACTTTGTCGAGATAAAGACATTCCACTCATACTGTTTCGACCTGCTGGGGCGCATAGGGAGCGTAGAGCTATCGGCCAATGTGGTCGGACAGGCTTCCGACATGATAAACCGCGGCGAAGTGGAACCGAACCGCATTAGCAAGATGGTATTGGTGATAGACGAGGCGCAAGACATGGATAAAGACGAGTATGCATTGGTGCAGGCACTCATGCGACGGAATGAGGAGATGAGAGTGATTGCCGTGGGCGACGACGACCAGAATGTATATCAGTTTCGCGGAGCCGACTCACGCTATATGCGGACGTTGGTGGACGAGATGGGGGCAAAGCTGTATGAGATGACGGAGAACTATCGCAGCGACCGACTAATCGTGGAATTGGCCAACAGATTTGTGCAGGGTATCAAGAACCGCATGAAAGCCACGCCTATAACCGCCATCCGTTCCGAAGAGGGTACGGTCAGCATTACAGAACACGTCGACGGCAACTTGGAGGTGCCTGTTGTACAACACCTGCTGCAAACCTTAATGCCCCGAACCGGCAACGGAAACAGTCCGCTGAATGAAGGCAGCTGCGGGGTGCTCACCAACACCAACGAAGAAGCCCTGTGTATTGCAACCCTGTTGCGTCACCACCGCATCCCCTGCCGATTGATTCAGGGGACGGACGGCTTCCGCTTCGGCGACCTTGCCGAAGTACGCCATTTCATCAAGGCAATAGAAGCGGCCAACACCCTTGAGGATGGCAGACGCTCTTCGCCAATCGTCACCGACGAAGTGTGGCAAAAGGCTAAAGCGTCCGTGTACAAAAAATATGCCCGCAGCCATTGCTTGGGCATGACGAAAGTATTCTTCGCCCAGTTTGAAAGCGTCAACCGGACAAAATACATCAGCGACCTGCGCGAATTCGTAAACGAATCGTCGATCGAGGACTTCTCGCCCCATGGAAGAACCGGAGAAGTGGTCTGCTCCACCATCCACAAAGCCAAAGGACGGGAATTCGACACCGTGTTTATAGCCACAGACTGCCAACGGGGGAACCCCGACGACTATCTGCGGCAACTGTACGTAGGGTTGACACGTGCCAAACGGCAACTCCATATACACTGGGCTGCAAACGCGTTAAATCGTGAAACCATCAATTTATTAAACGATTTACGCATTAACACGTTACCACATTCACACATTGATTTACACATCCAATCCGACCCATACCACTACCCGCTGCCTGAGCAAATCACGCTGAGGCTGACGCATCGCGATGTCTACTTGGATTATTTCAAGGACAAAAAAAGGACAATACTGGCGCTGCAAAGCGGCGACCCTTTGCAGTGCATACAGGGAGGGCTTGCCACAATGGAGGGCATACCCGTAGTGTGGTATTCCCAAAAAATGCGGGAGGAATTGGCACAATGGAGGGAGAAAGGCTACAAAGAAGTGTCGGCAGAGGTGGGATATATCGTTGCCTGGCGCGGACAGCAGACCGAAGCCCACGACAACAACACTGCAGACAAAGAAAAAGAAGAAGAATATGCGGTGCTGCTCGCCGACATCACTCTGGAACGTGTCAATGAATCGTTTATACGTTGATAAGTTTATCTGTTTATCCGCCCGTACGATGCGAGCCGTCAAACACATCAACATTAAACATATCAACATTAACACATTCAAGTTTTTTGTATGTCGGAAAAAAGTTGTATCTTTGCATTTTCAAAATATAGGCCTAACATGAAAAAAGGAATTTTATTATTGGCTGCCGCAACAGCGCTGCTGGCTGTGTCGTGTGCCAAAGAAAAGAACTGCCGCTGCGCTGTCACCAACACACAGACGGTACGCATAATCACCATCAAGAAAGGAGATTGCCACGATTTCACCTATGCCAACTACCGCGACATACTGGACAATCTGCATGTCGACACCTTGGTGTGTACAGACTATCCGTTTGAGGCGGACTCGCTGATAGTGTATAACAAATAAAAACAGGGGGAGAGAACAATGAAGAAAACCATGATGACAATTGCGGCCGTGGCAGTATTGGCACTGATGTGCGGCTGCTCGAAGAGTACACGATGCAGATGCCAGGCCGTGGATGCTGTGGACGCACAAGGCAGACCATTGATCACCTATATAGATGTGGAGTCGGGTTCGGCCTGCGGACAGATAACCAAACTTGGGTTCGAGGAGCTGTTGGAGGGGAAATTGGTGAGAAACCTGTATGTGGTGAAGTGCGAGCGGTCGAAGGATGACAATATTTAAAAACAAACCCGCACGAATTGCAGCTCTGACGGTGAGGATGGCGTTGGGTGCCTTCTTCATCGTGTCGGCTATATTGAAGTTGCTAAGCATTGACGAGTTCGAGATTTATATTTTCTCGTATGATGTGCTGCAGCTGAAGGCGGCTATGCTGGCGGCAAGGTTAGTGATAGTAGCCGAGATACTGGTAGGCATAGGACTGATTGCGAATGTGTGGAAACGGTTTGTTGACACATGCGCATTGCTGATGCTGGTAGGGTTTACGGTGTTTCTGTGCTACAGCGCACTGATTGGACGCACAGACAACTGCCAGTGCATGGGTGCATTGATTGAGATTAACCCGATACATTCGATTGTAAAGAATGCAGTGTTGCTGTTGCTGCTGTTGGTGGCGATGGGAGCGCGCCCATGGAACTGGAAACCCAAGTGGTATCTGTGGGTCCCGGTGGTGCTTGCACCTATAGTGACAGTGTTTGTCATTTCGGCACCAGACAACTGGCTTTTCGGCCCTGCAGAAGAGATATACAATGCCGAAGAGTTGGACAAGGCGCTGGCGCAAGGAGGCGACCTGGAGACGTTGCATTTGAATGAAGGTCGCCGTGTGGTGGCGTTCTTGTCGCCAGGATGTCCTTATTGCCGTATGGCTGATGAGAAACTTACTCACATCTGCCACCGAAACGACTTGGATTCGGCAGCGTTCGTATATTTATTGCCGACAATGGACAGCACGGCAACAGAGTTGAGTCTGGACACGGTATCGTTTGTCAGACCGGGCTACCGGATACCCAATATGACCTATGCCCTCATTACCTACGGACAACGGCCCATGGTGTTCCTAATGGAAGCGGGCAAAGTAACGGCCACCTGCCACTATCGTAATATTGACGAGCAACAAATTGCACACTTTTTAAAGTATGAAGAATAGGACTACATTGAACTGGAAGGGCATTGTGGCATTGTCGCTGCTGGTTGTGATGTGCATAACCTCGGTTTCATGCAGAAAACGTTGCCGCTGTATTAAAAACAATATGACAGTCGATTACTACACACCGGAAGAGCTGGATGAACAAGGAAAACGTTGTGTGGATATGGTATATCTGGACGGGTTGGCGACAAAACGCTACAGCCTGTGCGAATGGGAATACTGATTATCAATGGATGTTGATACGTTTAATGTTGAATTCTTGAATGTGTCAATTCGTAAATTCGTGAGTCTTTGATGCACCAAGGGCTAACACATTAACACATTAACACATTCTCATTACCGTAACAATGTTATCGTACCCGTCAGGGTTTTCCACGCATTGTCGTGCGAGTCGATATAGCGGATGTAATAGACATACGAGGCTTGCGGACATGGACGCCCATTATGTGTACCGTCCCAGTTGTCGGTGAGCCCGTTGAACTTGGCCACAAAGTCGCCACGGCGGTCAAATACCATCACTTCGGCTTGTTTGATATGGGAACTGCAAACGATAGAGAACCGGTTGTTGCCGTCCAAATCGGGGGTAAAGACATTGGGGACAAGAACCCATGTGCTGTCTAACGGCGGCTCACCCCAGTTGGGAATAACCGCCAATGTATAATAGATGATGCTGTCGCAGGAGTCGTTGATGTCGAGATAGATGGGGTATAGACGAACTTCTGTACTAAAGTTATGCTCATTAAAGGTGTGGGGAAGGTCTTCGGGAGAAACGGTGTCGTATTCCCAATGGCAATGGGGACAGGTTACGAGGTCGATAGTCCATAGAGTGTCGCAGCCTGTAGTTGTCCAATAAGTGGTGAGCGTGTGGGTGCCTGTGTAGCTGAATTCATGTCCACGGAAGAAGAAACTGCCCTCGCACATGGTTACGTTGAGTGTGGAATCGACATGCCCACCGAAATTGAGTGTGACCGAAAGCGTGTCGGGATTGCGTGTGTAGCATCCCTCATCCTCGTAGATATAGATGGCCATAACCCTGTAACGACCGGGAGCGGGAAATGTATGGGGCACAGGTTGGGAGTATGCGGCATCGCGATGGGAGAAAGAGACCCTGGTGCCGTCACCGAAATCCCACAGCAGACTGTCGGCGGGACGCTTGTTTTGAGCCTTGAAAGTAACATGGTCGAAATGGCACATCAGCGTGTCCGTCGGGAACGATTCGGCAGGGATGTTGTTTACCCATAGCGAAACGCCAGTATGCTGAATGTGGGGAAGATTATAGATAGTGGCCTCCCAATCGGCCGTGCTGGACATCACCGCCATGAATCGATTGTTCTGCATACTTTCGATATGATGGGTCCCCTCGGAATTGAACGAATGCTGCACCGGGAAAAAAGCATAGCTATACGGGGTACCGGAGATAGTGCTGAAATAGTTCCCCACAGGGTAATCGTCCACCCGAAGGAAATTGACATCCTCGGTGCGGGCAAAGAGATAGAGCGCATTGTCCCTACGGAAACGGTTATTATTGGCATCGACTTGGGTTATTGTGCCATAGTTCACCTGCCCGTCGTGCCACCATTCCTCGGGAGTGACCGCATAGTAGGCCTCGTCTCCATATTCCATGTTGAATTCGCGAATATACACCTTCACAATGGCAGGATGGGAAGTTTCTATATAGAACGGCCCTTCACCTTCCTCCATTTCAAACCACTCGGTCTCACCCCTGTCGACGGAGAGATGCCGTGTGTCCGAAGTGCCGCGCAAAGCGTCAACAATCGTTATATCCGTACCGTCATACAAACCCGTGATCCGGATATAGTCAGTCACCGAAGCGAAAACATTGGGGATAAGAAACTTGGTACCTTCATAACGGATAGGCACCGACTGTTCGAAAAGCATATCGGAAGTATTGGCCGTATCGTCCTCTTCAATTTCATGAGTGATGTAAACTATAGCTCCACCTTCAAACACGGCTATCCTTTTGCAGTCGCGAGCCTTGATATGAGTGCCCGAGAGGTCGACGGCGAAAGTGTCGATAACGACAAGCGAATCGGTGAAAGTATGGCTTGGAATCTGAGGCATAAGCTCAGGCGACACAAGAGGGGATGACATAGCACGGCATTTCGTATAATAATAAGGTGCGAACAACGGGCAATACTTCTCAAAAACCTCCCCGCCCGCCATATAAAACAACTCACCCGCATTGAGCGTGACGGTGATTGTATCCCCCTTCGGGCGATTGACAATATCCCAATCGCCAAGCACAATATCCACAACCGTGCTATCCTCAACACCCACAACCTCGACCATCTGCCCCAACTGCCTGATAAACTCAGGATCATATTCATTGGGCGTACACCCACGCGGCATCGCCGTGGAATCCATATACAAACCATACCGGTTCTGGAGAAACTTCGGGAACACTTGGACAACATACTCGTCGCGCAACATCTCGGTTGGCAGCACATTTGTGACATCACACACACCAACAGAATAAATCCAAGTAAAAAGACTGATAGTATCCGTGCTCGTCACATGAAAAACATTGGGCTGCACCTCATTCATCAGCGAGCCCGAATGATCATAATGAGGTGTCAACGGGAAATAGAAAGTGATCGTATCGTAAAACCGGGAATAGACCTGGGGGATTTCAATATAGTTCGTGTCGGGGCCGCACATCTGCCGGTGCATGATATGGAACGTCTTAAACCATCCTATTCTGGGAGCCTCGACAGTCACATCGCAATCATGTTCACACACCACATACAGCTTCGAAACATTGGGAGAAAAGCCATGGTACGTGCGGGGAAAACAAACCCAAAAATCAGTACCTTGCGTAGCATACTGCACACCTGTATGGTCATACAGATCATCCGTCTGCGCCACCGACAACAACGGCACACACACCAACAACAGCAACAACAACCTTTTCATATCCATAATCTATTGTTTATCCGTTTATCTGTTGATACGTTGATAAGTTTATACGACTCGCAACATATCAACATCCAACATATCAACATCAACACTCAATGCTTCGTTTTAACCAACCTCCTTGCAACCCCAAGCCACAACGAACGTTCACGCCACAGAACCACAGCCGCATAAACAGCCACAAGAAACGTGTTCCATGCCAAACGCCAACCCAACGGCTCAGGCCTTACCCACACACTGACACCATACAGCACCAAAGCCAAGAGGAAATACCCGCCTATGCCAAGCACATCATAAGGGATGGGGTTGCGGCGACGACCCACAAAATAAGACAGCAATACACACACACCATATCCTGCCACACCGCCCCATGCACAAGCCATATAGCCCCAACGGGGCACACCCACAATATTCACAGCCAACAACACTGCACATCCCGCCGCCGAAAAAACGGCACCCCACCAAGTCTCGCCCGTAAGCTTATACCAGAACGACAGATTGAAATAGACACTCATCAGAATCTCAGCCATCATCACTATAGGCACCACACGCAAACCTTCCCAATAATCATCATCAATCACATACTTGAAAATATCTAAATAAGCCATCACCACGAGGAATGCCAACAAAGCGAAAATCACAAAATACTTCATCACTGAAGCCTGGCTCTCGGAGCCCTCACGGCTTCGTCCACCACCGAAAACGAAAGGCTCGTAAGCATAGCGGAATGCCTGAGTAATCATAGCCATAATCATGGCAATTTTGACACATGCGCCATAAATGCCCAACTGCACCTCCCCCTCAGAACCCGGCACCAAATGACGATAGCAAATCTTATCCGCCACCTGATTCAATATACCCGCAATGCCCAGCAAAAGCAGCGGCCACGTATAGCGAAGCATTTGACGCAGCACCGACCAATCCACCCCATGCCGCAAATGCCTCAACTCGGGCAGAAAACCCAGCGTGACACCAGCCGTGCAGATTAGATTAACCGCAAACACATACCCCACCTGCCAGTCGGCACGATACCACGACACCAAAGCGGGATGCGTCTTGCTGAGATGCGGAACCACAAGAAACACAAATAAATTCAACGAAATATTACACACAATAAAGAGCAGCTTAAGAGCGGCAAATTTCCATGCACGACCCTTAAAACGAAGCCACGCGAAAAAGATGGCTTGAAACGCATCCAATGCCACAACACAGCCCATCATCATCACAAACTCGGGATGCCCAGCATAACCCATTGCTCGCGTCACAGGCTCAAGCAACACTCCCAACAACAATACAAACAACGCACTCACCCCTCCCACCGACAAAGCCGAAGTGGAGAAAACCTGTTCGGCACGATCCTTATTATTGTTGGCAAAATAGAAGAACGTAGTCTCCATACCGAACGTGAGAATAACCAGCATCAAAGCTGTGTAGGCATACAACTCAGTAACAACACCATACCCTCCTGACGAAGCCGCTATTTTATAAGTATACAAAGGCACCAGCAAATAGTTGAGGAAACGGCCAACTATACTGCTCACACCGTATATCATCGTATCCGAAAAAAGTCTTTTAAGTGAATTCTGAGCCATAGCGAGTGTTTATTATTATAACGCTAAATAATAAATAATATTGCATCGACGACTCTTTCGTCCGCCAAAAAACTTAAATCACACCTTAAAAACGTTTTAATTGTTATAGGTTTAACTGCCTGCGGGAAACTCTGTGGACATTCTTCTTTCGCTCGTTTTACCCAAGTTATTCCTTCGTTCTTCCTTCGTTTTCCCTCTACGGAAGGAGAAATGATAGTACAAATGACGGACTTTGGGAGGGAAAGGATTGGGTCAAGAATGCAGTTAATTATTCTTAACTTACACTTTGCAATGCTTTCAGTAGAAATATTTTTCGTACTTTTGCAAATTGAAAAAAAACATCTGACACTGAAAATGTTTTAAAATCGTTAGTTCGTGAACGTGTTAATTCGTTAATCGATTTACACATTAACGCATTAACATTAACACATTCACACTTTAACGCATTCAAGAATGATAAGAAACACCCTTACAGCGCGCTGGATAATACTTTCTTTTTTGCTGACAGTTCTTTGGACATCGTGCGGCAGGAAAGTGGAAGTGACAGAGTACAACATTATTCCGGAGCCTGAGTATATCGTGTCGAAAGGTCGCAGCTATACGCTTTCTTCGTCCACACGACTGTGTTTCGCCAATCTGGGTCGCAACACCCCGACCGCAAAATACATTGCCAATTCGCTGCGGCGGATGCACGTACGGCCTGCCTTCGTTGGCAGTCCGGAAAGCGACTGCATACTTTTCTCGCTGAATGATACTGTGAACCCCGAGCTGGGCAACGAAGGGTACCTGCTGCAGGTGAAGCCCGACGGGATTTTCGTCAGTGCAAACACCGAGGCCGGGCTGCTGTACGCCTTCGAGACCTTCGTCCAAATGCTGCCGCCCGACATCCTTTCAACCTCCTATGCACACATCACGCTGCCCGAATGCACCATCCTGGATCGTCCGCAGTACGCATGGCGTTGCAGCCAGCTGGATGTGACGCGCCACTTCTTCACAGTGAAAGAAATCAAACGGCACCTCGACCTAATGGTAGCCTACAAACTGAACAAATTTGTGTGGCATCTTGCCGACGACCAAGGCTGGCGGGTGGAGATTGACCCCTACCCCGCACTGACGGACATCGGTGCATGGCGGGTAGACCGCAGGGACTACCCCTGGGGCAGCGCTCCCGCCGCCCGTCCGGGCGAAGAAGCCACATATGGCGGTTTCTATTCGCCGGCCGACATTGCGGAAGTAGTCGAGTATGCTTCGAGCCGCAATATCGAAGTGATTCCGTCGATTGACATTCCGGGGCGCTGCAGTGCCATACTGGCGGCCTACCCCTCGCTGAGTTGCGACCGACGGGTGCGTACCGTCGCAACGGGCCCCTGCTGGCCACACGACGCGACACTGTGTGTCGGCAACGACTCCACACTCCATTTCCTATACAACGTGTTGGACTGCATCGCCTCACTCTTCCCTTCCGAATACATCCATATAGGTTGCAGCCCCTGTTCAACCGAGCCGTGGGAACAATGCCCCCGCTGCCAAGCCCTGAAACGCAAATTGAATCTGGGCAGCGAGACCGAACTGCAGGGGTGGCTCGTCAACCAAGTGGCCGAACATCTCTCCCGCAAAGGCAAACGCATCATAGGCTGGGACGACATGCTGGACTGCGGAACAGTGCCCGCCGATGCCGTTGTGGCTGTTACGAAGGGCGACAGTGTAGCGACAATTGCCTCGCTGTTGGCTCAAGGCATTGTGGTTGCCGACCCCGACTACTGCAGTTTCGACACCTATCAAGCGGACACCATGCACCATCCCGCCGCCCTCCCAAGGCAGCTCACCCTGCACCATGCCTACCAATTCAACCCCATGCCCCGCAACCTCCCTGCAACCGGACATAAACAAGTGTGGGGCGGCCTCTGCACACTATGGACCGACCACATCCATACCTACGACCAAGCCGAATACCAGCTGTTGCCACGCCTGTGTGCCTTTGCGGAATGCCTCTGGACTCGTCCAGAACACAAGGATTGGCAGCACTTCCGCCATAAAATTGAACAACACAAGACGAAGTTCGCGACAAGCGGTCACAAATACTGTCCGGGCTCGTTCAAACCTCTCGTCACCCGGACACCTCATGCCGACCGGCTGCTTGTCACTATTGATACGGAGGTGGCCGACTGCTGCATTTACTACACTCTTGACGGGAGCGACCCTACACCGGAATCATCTGTATATGTTGAGCCACTGCTTGTATCCCGAGGCACTTTGCTGCGCACCCTTACTTTCTACCACGGTCAACAACAAGAGGGTATTTATAGTTATAAACTCACCACAAATTAAGGATTCGTTAATTCGTAAACGTGCTAATTCGTTAATCTATTCACTCATTTACACGTTCATTGAAAAACATATAAAATTCTGAAATGAAAAAGACTCTTGTCTATAGCCTCTTGGCTTTAGCTGCCATTATATGGGGTGTCAGTTTTATCATCACCAAACAGCTTTTTGTCACTCAACCCCACATCACTGTACTTATCATTCTTACTTTCCGACTACTGCTGGCTTCGATTACCACTATCCCCGTTCTCCTTGCGCTCAAGAAGTTAGAACCCATCCAACGGGGAGACTTGAAGTGGTTTCTTCTCTTGGCCTTGTGCGAACCGTTTATATACAGCATCTGCGAGACCAGCGGAGTGCAATTGGTGAGCGGGAGCATGGCTTCAATCGTGGTGGCCACAATCCCCCTTTTCGTTCCGTTTGGCATGGCTGCGGCCTACAAAGAAAGGGTACGTCCAGTAACGCTGTGCGGCATAATCCTTTCGCTTATCGGTCTTGCCGTGATGCTTTTCTTTGGCGGCAACGGGGATGGAACCAATCTCGATGCCAATCCTGTAGGTCTTGCATGGCTTGCGGGGGCAGTGTTTATTGCTGTTGTCTTCACTATCTTGCTTGTCAAACTTGTGGGACGGTACAAGCCCTTCACCATCACTGCCTACCAAAACCTCTTTGGTTGCCTGTATTTCATTCCTTTCATGTTGATTGCGGACGGTTCGCAGCTGCCTCTTCTTGATTACTCTCCACAGTTTTTCCTACTCCTGTTGGTGCTGGGAGTGTTTTGCAGCACCCTTGCCTACGTCTTCTACAATATCGGTGTGGCCGAACTTGGAGCGACGGCAGCCTGTATTTTCACCAATGTCATTCCCGGTTTCTCACTTATTGCTGCCATACTGATTGGACAGGAGCAACTCACATGGTCCAAACCTCTCGGAATGGTAATAGTAGTGGGTGGCGTAGTGCTGGCACAACTAAAAGCCAAGAGCAATTAATTGAATTCGTTAGTTCGTGACCGTGTTAATTCATCATATAGATTAACACATTCACACATTAACACATTCACACATTCACACGTTCTTTTAACCTTTTCATTTGGGGAAATCCAATATTTCCAATTCTTTTGGTACACCGTCAACTACAAAACGCACCAAGGTGGACACTTTGTGAAAACCGACACGCCCTGCTGCACCAGGATTGATATGTAATAAATTCAATTCCTTGTCGTACATCACTTTTAGTATATGGCTGTGCCCGCATACAAAGATGTCTGGTCGCTCACTCTTCAATAATGCCAACATCTCTTGGGGGTAATGCCCCGGCCAGCCACCGATGTGAGTCATCACCACTCGCAATCCTTCACAATTAAACAACTGCGTTTTCGGTGCATCATAATGCATCGAATAATCGTCCATATTGCCATACACAGCACGCACTATCCAGCGTTGGCGAAGCGGCTCCAGCACTCCACGTCCAATATCGCCCGCATGCCACAATTCGTCACAGTCTTTAAAAAACGTGTACACCTGCTGAGGCACTGTGCCATGCGTGTCGCTCAATACCCCAATGCGCTTCATTCGTTGGCGTGTATTTCAGATAGATTCTCAAGAACCATCTCCTTTAGATATTTCAGAATCGACAAGTCGTTCATACTCATGCCGCCCAATGCCTCTTTCACCTCATCGGTATCAAACACAAACTCGCCTTCATCGGTGACATAAGTAATAATAAAATGGATATCTTCATGCTGAGACACCAACATAACCAGCGAACCCGCCAAGTCGCCCATTGGGGGACGATCCCAGTGGTCATGCTGAAACCAGAACTCAAGCCGGGTACCTTTTCCCAATTCACTGGTCAGTTTCATGCCACCGCCGCAGTTTTCTGTGTTCATTTTAATGAGCGGTAACCCTAAACCCACCTTTCGTGTAGTACGTGACGTAGTGTATGGATCTGTCACCCGAGCCAAAAATTCAGGCGACATGCCCTTTCCGTTATCCTCTATCACAAAATGGAAGTCGTTGTCCTTTATACTGTCACGGATTGTCAGCTTCACTTCCGTCGAGTTGGCAGCAGTCGAATTCTCCATCAAATCATACACATGCATTGATAATTCTTTCATAATATCCGATATTTTTTCATTGCAAAGATACTAAAAAAAACAATAAAGCGTTACATGTATGTATGATTTTTTTGAAAAAGACTATTCAAACCATACTCGCCACGCTGTTGACAACACTGCTATTCAGCGCATGCGAGAAATTCAAGGGCAATGTGGAAGTACCCGCTTACCTCCATGTTGACCACATTGAAGTCGGGCCACAAACACAACTTGCCCCTTCGCCCGAGACAGGATTCTACACATCGGTGATTGATGCAGCCCAATTGATATGCTATTTTGAGGGCGACGCATCAGAAACCGATTTGGGCGTATACCAACTGCCCATAACAGCACCCGTGCTATACCATGGCACCATAAAATACGTGAAGGTGGTTCCTGTAGTCAAACAAAACGGAATGGCCTCCACACGTATAGCCTACCCCTTCTATCAGACCCTCCGTTTCGACAACGTCAAAACCGTTGCCGACAGTGTCACAAATCTGGGCAAATACAATGCGGAAAAAAACGAGTGGATCCTCACAGCCCATTACTATCCACTTTCACAGATGAATGTGCTTGTCGAGGACTACTTCGAACCCACTAACTTCTCAACCAACTTCGACAGTTGTCTGACTTGGGTACGCGATAGCGCAACAGCCGCCTGCACTGGCAAAGGATTTGGCATGGTAACGGTACCCGACTCCGTCACAATCCAGACATTCGCCATCACCACCAATCTCTTCCCTGAGGCCGGACAATACCTATACCTCGAAATGGACTATCAAACCGACATAGACCTTTACATCAATCTGCTTGGTTTCCGCGTCAGTTCCGACGGAAGTGCCTCGTCAGTGTCCGTCATGTGTCTTGTGCCCAATACCGATTGGCAGAAAATTTACATCAATCTGGGACGAGCATGGGGCCAATTCAACTACAACACCCCTATCACCATCTTTTTCCAAGCCGTCAACTCCCGCAAAACAGGGGGCACCGTACGCATTGACAACGTCAAAGTACTAACCCGATAAACCGAAATAGAATGTGTTAATGTTGATATGTTTAACAACTCGCATCGTATCAACGGATAAACAGATAAACATATCAACCCATTAACAAATTAACACATTAACGAATTCAAGAAACCTTAAAAAACTATATTTCTTTTACAGTCTATTTCACTATTCGCTAATCACTAATAATACTTCTTCACCAATGAACGCACGATGGGTTACAGCCCGATACATAATCTTCGATTTCCTGAGCGCAATGATTGCTTGGGCATTACTATTCATGTTCCGCAAAGTAGGCTTCGAACACCTTGCTCCTGGTCAGTTGGACACCGTATTAACCGATGCCAATCTATGGCGGGGAATCATAGCTGTGCCATTGGGCTGGGTGGCTCTCTATGCATTGCAAGGCTCATACAAAAACGTTCTGCGCAAATCTCGCCTTAAAGAGTTGCAACAAACCGTCACCGCCACCATCATTGGTGCCGTGGTGCTATTCTTCGCCTTGATGCTCGATGACCAAGTAGAGACAAGCACCAACTACTATTTCTCGCTCCTATTCCTCATCATAGTGCATTTTGCGCTCACCTATACCTGCCGTTTAGTGCAAACCTCTTCTACCGTAAGGAGGGTGCACAGCCGCCAAATCGGTTTCCCGACCCTTCTTGTTGGCAGTCATAGCAAGGCTTACAAGACATACCTCGACCTTGAAAACCAGGAACGCTATTCGGGCAATTTCTTCACGGGGTTTGTGGAGGTGGAGGGCAATCCTTCCGCGCAGCTGTGCGAGAGCCGTTTAGCCGCTGTCATGCCCCGTTTGGGAACTACTGCCGACATCCCCAATCTCATTGCCCGTCACCATATCGAGGAGGTCATTATTGCCGTGGAGGATAATGAACACACCCGGATTCAACAGATTATCCGCACGTTGGACGGCTGTGGTCAGGTGATCATCAAGATTACCCCCGATGCCCGCGACATTATCCTCGGCATGGTGCGCGTGGACAGCATTTTCCACTCTCCCCTCATCACTATCAATACCCGTCTCATGGAGGAGTGGCAGTATAGCGTGAAGCGGCTTTGCGACATTGCTCTCTCTGTCTTGGCTTTGGTTGTTCTCAGTCCTGTTTTCCTTATTACGGCTGTCATTGTCAAATGCACCAGTCCCGGCCCTGTCTTTTACGCCCAGGAGCGCATCGGCTATAAGGGCAAACCGTTCAGGATGCACAAGTTCCGCAGCATGTATACCGACGCCGAGGCTTGCGGTCCCGCCCTCTCGCGCGACGACGACCCGCGCATCACTCCTTTTGGACGTTTTATGCGCAAGGTGCGGCTTGACGAGATTCCCCAGTTCTACAATGTCCTGAAGGGTACGATGTCGATTGTCGGCTATCGTCCCGAACGCCAGTTCTATATCGACCAGATTGTGAAACGCTGTCCCGAGTATCTCTTGCTGCAGCGCATCAAGCCGGGCATCACTTCCTGGGGGCAGGTGAAATATGGCTATGCAAGCACTGTCGACGAGATGTGCGAGCGCCTCAAGTACGACTTGCTGTATATGGAGAACATGTCTATCACCACCGATATCAAGATTCTTATCTACACTGTCTTCATCATCTTCCAGGGACGGGGCAAATGAGAATGTGTTAATGTGTTAATGCGTTAATGTGTTAGTCCTTGGTGCATCAAAGACTCACGAATTTACGAATTAACACATTCAAGAATTCAACATAAAACATACCAACATGCAATGCAATCAATAACAAAACAATAAAAAAATCTATCCGAAATGAAAAAGCCACTATTTTCTATCATCGCCGTAGCAACAATGGCCGTCAGTATGGTTTCCTGCGGCCGCAGCGCTGAACATGCAACCCTCAATAGCGAACGCGACACTCTGAGCTGGGCTATGGGCATGAGTTTAGCCCAAACGGTCAAAAGCGATTTCTACAATTTTGACAAAGAATTGGTGCTTAAGGCTTTCGAAAGCTATCTCAACGACAAGAACCAACCCCTCACTACAGACGAATACAACGAGGCTTGCCAATATTTGAGCTATCTTGCTTCGGGTTTCGCCCGTCAAGCCGATGCCCAACACACGGCCGACAATGCCAAACGCCAGGAGGAGACTCTCGCCAAACTAATTGCCGATAATCCCAATATCAAAAAAGCCCCCGAGGGTTTCTACTACGAAGTGCTGCGCGAAGGCAAGGGACCCAAAGCCACTATAGGCAAACGTATCCAGTTCGATTTCAAGGGCACGAACATGTTCACTGGCGATCTCATCGAACAGACTTACGGCAATCGCGAATCGGTAATCCACGTACTTGGAAGACCGATGTTCGAGGGCATATTGGAAGGCCTGCAAATGATGAATGCCGGTAGCCAATACCGTTTCTACTTCCCTTTCGAAAAGGTGAAGAACGCCAAGGGTATCCCACCCTACACTCCTGTAATCTACGAGGTGGAGCTGCACACGATATTCGACGATTAAACTGTCAAGGCTTTTCTGCCAGGCTGTTTTCTCTGCCCCGGAAAAGACTGACACACGGTCTTTTTCGCACTTGTGTTGTTGGATGTTGATATGTTTTATGTTGAATTCTTGAATGTGTTAATTCGTAAATTCGTGAGTCTTTGATGCACCAAGGACTAACACATTAACGCATTAACGCATTAACACATTAACACATTCTCAACATATCTGTTCTTTAGTCCTCAGTTCTCCCATCGTTCTCCCATTACAGAAGGAGAACTGAGGTGGAACGAAAGGGGAAGGATGGAACGAAGCGCGAAACAAGGGCGGTGCGAAGGGGACCCGGGCGGGGGTTGAAAAGGTCACCTTAACGGGCTAATAGCCTAATATCTTCAGCATTGATTTGTGGCTTTGTTCTTTGGCAAAGAGTTTGGTGATGTATTCACCGTCTTCGTCTTTGTCGATGATGATGTGTTTGGGAGCGGGGATGAGGCAATGCTGAATGCCACCATAACCACCAAGGCTTTCCTGGTATGCCCCCGTATGGAAGAAGCCGATGTAGAGAGGGTCGTCTTTTTGCAGTTTGGGCAGGAAGATGGCGTTGGCGTGAGAGTCGGCGTTGTAGTAGTCTTCGCTGTCGCAGGTGAGGCCTCCGAGGAACACACGCTGGTATTCGCAATCCCAATGATTGATTGGAAGCATGATGAAACGCTGGTTGATGCCCCACGTGTCGGGGAGGGTGGTGATGAACGAGCTGTCGATCATGTACCACAATTCGCGGTCGTTCTGCTGTTTCTGGTCGAGTATGCTGTAGAGGGTTGCACCGCTTTCGCCCACGGTAAAGCTGCCGAATTCTGTGAATATGTTGGGTTCTTCCACGCCCCGCAGGGTGCATATGTTTTTGATTTGGGCGAGCACTTCTTCGGCCATGTATTCGTAGTCGTAGGTGGCGGCCAAGGATGTTTTACAGGGGAATCCTCCCCCGATGTTGAGCGAGTCGAGCTCGGGGCAGACCCGTTTGAGGTCGCAATAGACGTTGACGCATTTGGACAGTTCGTTCCAGTAGTAGGCGGTGTCGCGTATGCCGGTGTTGATGAAGAAGTGGAGCATTTTGAGGGTGAACCGCTTGTTTGATTTCACCTGTTCTTCGTAGAAACTGACGATGTCGCTGTAGCGCATGCCGAGGCGCGAGGTGTAGAAGTCGAATTTGGGTTCTTCTTCCGAGGCAATGCGGATGCCGAGTTTCATGGGGGGAGCGGCATGTGCGGATTGAGCGGTTGCGGAGGAAAGGAGTTTGTCGAGTGCGAAGTATTCGTTTTTGTTGTCGAGGATGGGAACTATGTTGGAGAAGCCGTCACTGAACAGTCCGACTATGTTTTCAATGTATTGCTGGCGTTTGTAGCCGTTGCAGATAATGAATATGTCTTTGGTGACAAGCTGTTGGGCATGGAGTTCCTGAATGAGGTTGATGTCAAAGGCGGAGGAGGTTTCGAGGTTGATGTCGTTTTTCAAGGCTTCTTCGAGTACGAAGCTGAAATGGCTCGACTTTGTGCAGTAGCAATAGTTGTAGCTTCCGGTGTAGTCTGTCTTGGCTATGGCAACGTTGAACATGCGCTTGGCGCGCTGGATTTGGGAGGTTATTTTGGGCAGGTATGTTATTTTGAGGGGCGTTCCGTATTGCTTGATGATCTCCATCAGGGGAATGTCGTGGAAGTAGAGTTCGCCGTCCTCGGTGTGGAACTCGTCCTGCGGGAAATCGAAGGTCTGGTCGACCAGATCGTAGTATTTGTTTTTCATCGGAGTGAGTTTGTTTTATTGTTAATAGAACCATCCAAGTTGCGCGGATTGCACACAAACGGACAGATGTAATTGAGTTGCAAAGGTACTCTTTTTTTACAGACAATTATATAAAAGTGTATAAAAAAAATCAGCCAAACTTTCATTTGGCTGATTTGCAGGGCTATAAAATGCAATTATTTTAGTATTAACTTCTCTGTATTTAAAGATTCGGGGGTTTCAACCCGCATGAAATAGACTCCCTTGGGCAGTTTTTGAAGCGAAAGGGTGAGCATGGAGCCGTGTGCTTCAGCTTCCATAACGGTCTGCCCCATCAGGTTGACGAGCCATATGCGGCGGAGGTTATCGGCCTGAACGGTGACGTGGCCGGTGGCGGGGTTGGGGTAGACGGACACGGGATGTCCAGCGATTGGACTATCAATGCCAAGAAGGGTGATCTGGCTGGAGCCGTTGCAGCCGGCACGGTAGCCGGTGACGGAATACTGGCTGCCCGGAGCCGGGCAGACGGCTATACACTGGGTTGAGTCGCCGGTGCTCCATACGTAGTCGGTAGCCCCGGTTGCCTTGAGCAACAGGCATTGTCCAATGCCCGGTGTGCCTATCACTTCGATATGAACGTCGGGATGGGGGGTGACCAACAGCGAGAGGTGGGTGGAGGAAAGCGAGTCGTAATAATGGTAGCAGCCGAGATGTTCGGTGGATATGGAGCCCTCGTTGCCGAAGATGTAGCTTTGATCCTGACAGATGGTGTCGATGAGGAAATGGATGTCAGCACCGGTAAAGGGAAGATACACATCGTCAATCCATGCACAGTCGCTACCACCGTACCGGGAATTGTCCTTGGCATAGGAGAAGGAGAATGTATGGGTGCCTGCGGCGACGGGGAAGGAAACGGTAGTCCAGTCCACTTCGCCCGATGCGGAGAGACGCTCGGCATCGTCAATGAGGAAACGGAACTTGTCGTAGTTTTCTTCGGAAGAGACTTTGTAGGTGAAGCGTATGCTGTCGTCGTTTGGCGATGTCCAACTGATGGAGAGCCGCGAGTCGGCACGGTTGGGCAGATTTTCAGCGCTACGGGCGGAGAAACTGCCACGATGGGAGTCCGCATCAGTCACAACCCACGGACGGCTGTTTGAGAACCAATCGAAGGAGGAGAGGTCTCCCGTTTCGAAGTCTTCAATGACACCAATGCCTGCCTGAAGGTGGAATTGTCCAACGGCGAAGGTGTCCTGTCCGTCAGCAGCATGGAGGGAAAACAACAATGTTGAGTTGGGCAAGTCGGAAGCGAGGGAGACCGGGAAGTCGACGGTGACCGATTGTTCGGGTTCCAACGGAGCGATGGTCTGCGGAAGGGGAGGTTCGGTCATGAATCCAAAGAGATTGGGCAACATGAGTGTGAGGGATGGGGTGCTCTCGTGCCCCCGATTGACCAGTTGGCAACTGATGGTGGCAGTGGAGTCTGAGTAAAGGATGGGGAAGGATTCTGCATGTGCAAGAACCAAACGGGGGGCTGTGGTTTGCATTCGGAAATTCTTGGTCGAGGTGCCTTCACCAAAATTGACTTCCGCGGTAAAGGTAAGTGTAGTGTTGTCTGCAATGTGTTCCGGGACATAGGTATGCCACAATCCGGTGAGAACCATTGTATCGCCAGGGGCGATAGCATCGAAATGAGCTTCGGGCGGAGCGATGGCCACTCCTTCGATATCGGAGTGAAGGTATATAAGCCCCTGGGACGGATACTGATTCCCCACATTGACTATTGTGGCATCAAAAGTGTTAGCCTGGCCTGAGAAAATTTTACCCGAGGAGGGTCGAACATCAGTCAAAACGACATAGGGACCATTGAAGACTTCGAACGACACTTGTTGAAAATAGGGTTTATAGTTCTGTGCCGTTACAACAAGTTCGTACTGGCCAACGCTAAAGTTGGCAGGAAGGGTAAGTGTGGCATCACCCAATTCGTCGGCATAAGTGGCGGCAATAAGGGTTAGGTCGTCGGGGTTTACCAGAGCAACGTAGGCATGGGGCACAGCAGTGATGGAATAGTGTTCTTCACTAATATTGACACGAGACTGTGCATTAACATTCATGTCGGCAGCAGGTCCCAGCCAAGGCATGAGGGAAGGGTCGCCAAAGAGTTCATAGATTTCCCAATAGTAATATGAATAGGCATTGTCGTATGCTTCGACTGCTGCGTTGCCTGCAGCCACAATTGCACCCATGGTGTTATACCACTCGGAGTAAGGTTCATTGTGTGTATGAAACAGACGGTCGTACATGCCGAGATTGTCGGAGTCGTACTGGGTGTTCATAGTGTTGGATATGTTGTTACGAACCCCTACTGACCAACAGAAATCGTGAGGCCAATAGGTCGAATTAGTCCCACCGATATAGGCGACAGCCCCGGCATTGTTGTTTTTGCGCAATAGTGCCTCACCCAAACAAGCATCATATCTGGTCGTATTGAACTTTCCTGACAAGCAACAATTGCCTATCATAATGGAAGGACGGTCATTGTTTGTCATCTGGGAAGCATTGGCGGCAGTGAAACTGGGCTGCGACCAACTGTCGTCGTATCCGTGTGCACTATAGTTGACCCAACCGCAACCGTTGTTGTATAACTGGATTAATGTATTGGCCGAAGCTGTTGTCTGGCTGCTGCCCGATACAGCAACACCTGTTGGGGCAAAGGAAACATTGTTTTTATAGTACCATACACCTGTATAACCGTTGCCGGCATGAATATAGGTGGAGGCGATATAATCCATAGCAGGGTCGGCATAACGGTATGCGTTGTCTGACGAGGCCCCTCTGTCTACACCGGCTATAAGTACACCTTTGCCAAGGTATCTATCATTAGCAAACGCATAGCTTTCATAATAGACTGTTTTTTCAATCTGAGGCATGAGTTCGTCAACATTGCGTGCAGAGAAACGTCCATAGTAGCAGTCGGGTATGTGGTCGCCATCTGTCCAGGTGGCATAGTAAAGGTCTGTCACATGGTCGACAGCCGGACTTCCACAGCGGGCTGTAAAGGCAGGAATCTGCTCATTGTCGCCAACCAACAACAAGTATGTCGGAGCCGGAAGCTCAGGAGTTGCATTGGTATAGAATCCCTTGATGTATTGAGCAATGGATCCAGAAGTCGTACCCACCTCGGGATCGTCAGTATAGGCGACAGTGACAAGGAACCCTTGACGTTTTTTCCAGTTAATAAGCGTGTCGAGGGCATCACGGAAACTGCTGTGCGAAACAATCAAGTAATGCAAAGGTGCACCACAAGTCACTTCTTTGGCTGCTGGGAGTGTGTTTGCAACCCGCTGTCCCCATGTGAAACTGGGCGAATGGTGAAGACGATGCATCTTCTCAGTGGCAGCCACATCGGCACCTTTATATATGAGCGTAACTGTCATGGAGGTGATCTGTTGCAGCTCTCCTGTAACGGGGTTGTACGACACTGGAGAAATACGCAGTAGAGCCAAACGACGGTCGCGGGCTATACCTACAGGGTCAACCCATGCGGCTGGATGGGAATAGAAAGTATCCGTTGCATAAAGCACACTATCTATGACGAATGGTCTGTCTCCCAATTCTGACTTAGAGGGTGCTGGCTGTACGGGCATGAGCGGACTCGAAAGGATTTCTGCAGACACACCTTTTACTTGAACATGCGACACTTCTACCTGGACATCGGCACCTACGGGTATTTCTATATACTCAGCCAAGATGGGTAAATCGGGAGCTCCCATCTGTGTGGAAGGTGCTGCACCCTGCAGGGTGGCGACGGTGAAGGTATGCCCTTGAACCTGTCGTGTGTCAAGGCTCAGTGCAGGACAACGGAATTCAAATTGGGCAGTTGAATAATCGCCGTGCCTAAGAGTAATCGACTGTGCTGTCGCCACTTCGGAAAGCAATGCGGCAATCAGAAAAATAATGATGATAATATGTCTTTTCATTGTTTAAGGATTATTATCGGTATAAATATCAGAACATGTTTTGCCAGGGTTGGGATGCCGTGATGTGGACTGGCTGTTGTCGAACGGGATGGATGAAAGTAACACTATAGGCATGGAGGGAGATGCTGCCGTCGGGATTGGAACGAGGGGCTCCATACTTTAAGTCTCCTTTGACAGGACAACCCATATGAGCAAGCTGACAACGAATTTGATGATGTCTCCCCGTATGTAACTCTATTTCAACAAGATTATATCCTCCATTGGAGGTACCAAGAAGACGGTAGTCAAGCGAGGCAAGTTTGGCTTCGGGATTGGTGCTGTCGGCTGTGACAAAACTCTTATTAAGTTTGGCATTGCGCACCAAATAGTCTTCGAGATGGCCTTGCATGGCAGGAAGATTCCCTGTGACTATAGCCCTATATATTTTTTGGAAATCACGTTCTTTTATCATCTGGTTCATCCTGCTGAGTGCTTTGCTGGTTTTTGCAAAGAGGACAACACCGCTTACAGGTCTGTCCAATCGGTGGATGACACCACAGAAAACATTGCCGGGCTTGCTGTCACGCTCCTTTATATAAGCTTTGATAAGGTCAGACATGCAAATGTCTCCGGTTTTGTCAGCCTGCACAATCTGTCCTGACAGCTTATTGACAGCTATCAAATGATTATCTTCATACAGTATTTGGTCGGCAATGGTCATTTCTAAACAGCGGGGCTACTTATTAATCAGTGATTTATGACAGAGTCTGGGATTCTTCCTGAGGCTGCGGCACAATGGTACATATGGGCGAGATAGCATTACGTACAGTATCTTGCACACTAACATCAATCATAAAATGTTTAGGAACGAAGATATCGACACGAGAGCCGAACTTGATAAATCCCATTTCCTGATTCTGTTTCACTTGTTCTCCTTCGCGGGCATAACATACAATACGGCGAGCCATGGTGCCAGCCACTTGGCGAAGGACTATCTTCTGACCGTCGGGCAGGCGGAGTCCCACTGTGGTACGTTCGTTGAGGTCGCTGGACTTGGGATAGGAGGCCACGAAATAGTTACCTCGATGATACTTATAATATTCAATGGTGCCATCGCAAGGATAGCGATTGACATGAACGTCGGTGCCATACATGAAAACACTAATCTGGATGCACTCGCCTTTGATGTACTCTTTCTCTTCCACCTCCTCGATAGTCACAATAGTACCATCGGCAGGGGATATAAGACGTTTGGAATCGTCGGTGAAAACCCGCCGTGGAATACGGAAGAAGAGAGCCACCGCCACCCATAGCGCAAAAAGGATGGCGATAAAAAGGCCATGAAAGAATGTCCAATGGTGGACAAAGAATATCATGGCAGTGAAGATGACCATCACAATAGCGAAAGTCACCCCGATAAGTTTGCGTCCTTCTTTATGAATATACATGGGTTTATGATTAAATAATTATTAGTGAACCATGAGATAACAATAGGCGGTGACCACGGGGAGAATGAAAAGGAGGCTGTCGAAACGGTCGAGAAAACCTCCGTGACCGGGCATGATGTTACCAGAGTCTTTCAACCCCACAGACCGTTTGAGCATGGACTCGACCAGGTCGCCCAATGTTCCTATTATACTACACACAAGTCCCAGAACCAACCAGTCGTACCACACAAGATGAGTTTTAAACAGTGGACCAATGAACAGACCTGCTGCCACTGCTGCGGCCACACCGATGGCAGTGCCTTCCCACGTCTTGCCGGGTGAATGGCGAGGCCACATCTTATGCCTGCCCACCAACGAGCCCCCCATATAGGCAAACGAGTCGTTCACCCACACCATGATAATACACATCACCAGCACATTCATTGAATAGTGCAGGTAGGGCATCATGGAAAGCGGGGTGGCGGCATAAAACATTGGGAGCAATGTGTGCAGCACGTCGGCAAAGGGATTTTCCGTTTTGCGCCAAAGCTGGACTGCAAGCGTAATCACCAATGACAATTGCAGTATCCAACCCAGAGCGTCCACACCAAAGACATAGCCATCATACAGCTGGTTACCAGCCCATACCATAATCGTAATGGTGCTGAAGGCGTAGCCCAAAGGCTTTATCGGATGTGCCCCATGTTTCTCGGCAATACGATAATACTCAAAGGTACAACCTAACGCCACAAACAGGGCAAAAGCCGACAGGATGACAGTACCCCATGTCTCCCCTACCAGACGGCCACTATAGATGGAACCGAGGAAGAGCAAGGCATAAACCGTCGCACTCGCTGTACGTATCCAGAATGTCTTCATGATTCAATATCATTAGTTGTTTCTGTGTTCTCGTCGGTATCGTGGCCTGTCTGACTCTCAAGCAAATCATTCTCCGCTTTTTTATCTTCCTTTAGTTTCTGCGCTTCGAGATCGGCAACACGCGGGCCATAGATACGTTCCAAATCGTCGCGGAAGAGCACCTCTTTCTCATACAATTGTCCTGCCAGCTCATCCAATTGAGAACGGTGCTCCACGATAATCCCTTTGGCTCGGGCATAAGCCTCTTCCACAATGCGGTTCACCTCCGAGTCTATCACCTCGGCAGTCTTGTCGCTGAAAGGCTTGGTAAAGCCGTAATCCGTCTGTCCCGACGAATCATAGAAACTGATATTACCAATCTTCGGGCTCATGCCATAGTACACTACCATCGACTGAGCCATCTTCGTGGCACGCTCCATATCGTTCAATGCGCCAGTACCCACTTCGCCAAACACAACCTCTTCAGCGGCCCGTCCGGCCATCAAGCTGGTCATCTCGTCGAACATCTGGGCATACGTTGTCAGATGACGCTCATCAGGCAGATACCATGCCGCACCCAGTGAATTGCCACGGGGCACAATCGTCACCTTAATCAGCGGGTTAGCCCAACGCAGCAACCAACTCACTGAAGCGTGTCCACTTTCATGATAGGAAACCACACGTTTCTCATGTTCCGTCAACACCTTCGTGCGCTTCTCCAAGCCTCCCACAATACGGTCTATGGCATCTAAAAAGTCTTGTCTCTCTATAAGCTTCTTCCCCTTGCGGGCAGCACACAGGGCAGCTTCATTACATACGTTGGCTATATCCGCACCCGAGAATCCCGGAGTCTGCTTGGCCAAGAAATCCCTGTCCACACATCCCTCACTATTGGCATTCTCGTTCAACTTCAGATTGCGCATGTGCACATCAAAGATAGCTTTGCGCTCCTCCAAATCAGGAAGCTCTACATATATCTGCCTGTCAAAACGGCCTGCACGCAACAATGCTTTATCCAACACATCGGCACGGTTGGTTGCTGCCAGCACAATCACATTGGTTCCACTGCTGAAACCATCCATCTCTGTAAGCAACTGGTTCAGGGTATTCTCTCGTTCGTCGTTGGCATTGCTCAGTCCTGCATGGCCACGGGCACGACCTACGGCATCAATCTCATCGATGAAAATAATACAGGGAGACTTCTTCTTTGCCTCATCGAAGAGGTCGCGTACACGCGATGCTCCCACACCGACAAACATCTCGACAAAGTCCGAACCCGACATGGAGAAGAACGGCACATTGGCCTCACCAGCCACAGCCTTAGCCAACAAGGTCTTACCCGTACCCGGAGGTCCAACAAGCAGCACACCCTTTGGAATCTTGCCGCCCAAATCAGTATACTTCTGCGGATTCTTCAAGAAGTCCACTACCTCCATCACCTCCTCTTTTGCACCTGCCAGACCGGCCACATCCTTGAAAGTGACATTTGTCGGAGTCTTCCCGTCATACATCTTGGCCTTACTCTTCCCTACACCGAAGATACCGCCTCCGCCACCGCCCATCTGACGTTGCGAAATACGGCTCATAATCACAAAGAACAGAATCAAGATAAGGAAAGGCCCGAACACTACAAGAATGTCACGCCACGGGCTGGTGCGCTCGTCTGGAGTTAAATCTATCCGCTCGCCTGTACGCTCTTCCACCTTCTCCAAATCCTTCTCAAAACTCTCGAACGTTACAAACTCATACTTGTAAAAATTGGCATCCTTTATCTCCTGCCCCATCATATTGCGGCTCACAAGATCCTTATAGGCAGTATCTGCCTTCACAGCCGAACTCTTTATGTATACCTCGGCATATTTCTGGTTCACAATCACGATTTTAGAATAATCGTGCTTCTCCAAAATCCGTTCCAGTTTTGCCCAACTGATGGGTCGCGCTGCACCGCCCGCGTCATCGCGCAGCAGCATGCTTCCCAACAAAACCAGAATGATAGCATACACAACAAACATCACCCAATTTTTCTTGGGAGCACCTTTATTGTTGCCTTGAAAACCCTTTCCAGGGGTTTGTTTATTATTCTGCTCTGCCATTAAATTTCATCTTTTTAAATCTTAATACTCTTTGCATCTCCCCACAGCTCTTCAAGCCTATAGAAATCACGTCTTTCCGACTGGAATATATGCACCACCACATCGAAATAGTCCATCAATATCCATTCGGCATTCGTGTACCCCTCCACTTTCGAAGGATTCAGGCCTGTCGCTTTCTTCACCACTTCAAAAACATGGTCGCTCAATGCGCTTACATGTGCCGGCACCGTACCCGATGCTATGACAAAAAACGCTGCTGGTGCATTCTGCAACCCTCGCATGTCAAGTATCTGTACGTCTTGTCCTTTTTTTTCGTCCAAAGCCTGTGCGGCTAATTTTGCTAATACTTCCGATTCAGTCATTTATTAAGTCTGCAATAAGTGTTCTTATTTCGTTGTGTTCTTCTATTTCCACCCTTACATAATGTTCTGGCAGCAATTGCTCGATTTTCTCTGTCCACTCAGTGAAACAATATGCTCCGCTATAAAAATACTCCTCATACCCTATGTCGTAAGCCTCGTCTGCACTCTTCAGCCTGTAGAAGTCAAAATGGTATATGGGTTCTCCCTCTCCCGACGTATACTCGTTGATAATGGCGAAAGTGGGACTGCACACCGTTTCACTCACTCCCAACTGGGTACACATCTCTTTTATCAAGGTTGTCTTGCCAACCCCCATTTTGCCGAAGAATGCAAAGAAGCGCTCTTCTCGATACTCTTCCAGCAAATCTGATGCCACTTGCGGCAACTGCTCTAATCTGTCAAATATACGTTTCAATGCAATGATTATCTTAGTCTGTCTGCGGCACGGACTTTTTCTTCGTCCTTTTTTATAAAACGCTGTGCCAGGAACATCAGTACCACCGCTGCAATAATAGCCCATGTGGCCACCCCATAGGTAACCTCCACATTGGTGCAGGCCATTGCCCTCGTGGCTTGTTCCACAAACGAATCCACCGCCCATATAAATATCAAAAACAGGTCTATAACACCCAGCAGGAACCCCACTGCCACCACACGCATCTGCCTAATCCTGTTCTTATACATAAAAATACTGACCAATGCTATCACTCCGGCAGCAATAGTCAAAGCCACCAAAGGCCATGTCTTCACATAACCGCGCTGTCCTATCTCGACAGGCTCTCCGTTCAATATCTGCGACATTGTTTCAGGCACATCCTTGGGAATCATCCTGAACTGACCCGTCACAGGCATCCCGAGAGGGGCTTCTGCCTCAAACTTGGCTACCGGAAATACAAAACACATAGCCAATGCGCACACGGCCAAAAGCAAAAAGATTGTTTGTTTTCTCTGTATCATACTTTTAGAGTTTAATTTTGCATCATCAAAAAAGAAGTTTAAAGTCTTCTATATCGTCGGCATGACGGTAATGCCATTTGCCCAACACCTTACCCCCTTTCAACAGGATAAAGCCCGGATTGGAACGCAACATGGTCTCAATCGCCGTGGCATCGGCAAAATAGAATTCAAGATTATCAAACCCATTGGCATACAGAAACGACTGCACATCCTCGGCCAATGCCGATGTCAGCAAAACCATCTGCACACCCGACTCCTCTGCCCATTCCATAGCCTCTTCAATGCCCTCAACACCATCCTTGTTCACTTTCTCAAGATGGTGTATCGTGGCAATCAGTAAATACTCTTCCGACCCGATCAACTCCTTGGCATGGTCGTTCATATCCATGTCCAACATCGAAAAACCGTCGGCCCTAATCTCGTGCGGATCCTCCACTCGGCTGCTCTCCCACTCCCATTTCTGTTCCCATTCAGGGTCTTCCATCCGTTGCACCAGCTCGTCCGACAGGAACTCGTCTCGCTCGCCAGTCTCTTTGTTGACATATGTCACATAACTTTTCACCTGTGCATCCTTGTCCATGTCTATCATCTGGTTGCCCACTTTCCAGCTGCGGAAGTCAATACAAGGCTCATTATTGATGTTATACAGACCAAAGACAACCATCGCCACAACAGCGAAAAGCGAAATAAGCATATCGCGCTCAAAGCGGAGTTTCCGTCTTAGATTACGGGTTAGGAATATCCATACAGTAGGCACATCCAACAACACATTCTTCCAAAACGTCTGCCAATTTGTCAGCTTGATGGCGTCACCGAAACATCCGCAATCCGTCACCTCGTTCGTAATGGCATCGAACAGCGTGGTGAACGTGAAGAAGAGCATCATCAACGCTAACAGCCATGCGCTGAATCTGCGGAACCCGCCTGTCAACAACAACACCCCGACCAAAAACTCCAATGTTATCAAACCCATGGACATAATAGTAGCCAAAGGAGTGAGCCAATCGAAACTCATTCCCAGGAATGTCCATGCCGTAAGATACTCCGTTATCTTGAACGAAGTACCCATCGGATCCACACCCTTTACAAAACTGGAAAAAATAAACACCAGTCCCACCAACACGCGGGCTATCACATTCAGTGTCCAATTGAGATTTGTATCTTTAATCTTCATAATATCGTTATTTATTAAGGCTTTACGTTTTAAAAGGCCAGATACCTTTTAAATCTTTCAAACTTTCTCGTGCAATCGAATCAAACAGAAAAGGGCATAATTGATAATATCCATATAACCGCCTTCCACACCTTCGGAGACAAGCGTCTTCCCCTTGTGATCCTCAATCTGCTTTATGCGGCGCAACTTCATCAGTATCAAATCGACCATCGACCCTACACGCATCATCCGCCAAGCCTCCCCGTAGTCATGATTCTTGTCAAGCATCAAATCAGCAGCACGGTGCAGATGTTTATCATACAACTCCATTGCCTTTTCCAAAGGCAAATCCTGACCATCGTCAGGTTCCAATTCCAGCTGAATCAATGCCATCACAGCATAATTCACCATTGCCACAAACTCCGCTTCCACATCCTCTCCCACTCTATTCTCACCGCTCTCTTCTATACTGCGAATCCTGTTTGCCTTGATGAATATCTGGTCTGTCAGCGACGGAAGCCTCAACACACGCCACGACGTGCCATAGTCGCGTGTCTTCTTCTCATACATATCCCGACACCGAGACATTTCCATCTCAAACTCACGCTTGGTGCGGACTCCGTCGCCCTCCGGCAAATTATTTGTCATAATAAGTGATTTACAACTTACTTTAATACTTTTATCTCCATTTTTTCTTTTCACAAAACGCCATTTATCCTTTTTTATTGTTGTGACACAATTAAAAAGAGCAAAAAACGTTTTATACCAAAAAAAACAAAGATACATATTTTTTTTCATACATGAACCGTATTGACAAATTTTCACCTTTCAGCCTTCGCCTAAGCCACCGCGAAGTCACCTTCGACCGTCCTGCCATTATGGGCATCCTCAACGCCACCCCCGACTCCTTCTACGACGGTGGCCGCTACAACACCCCCGACACCCTGCTGGCTCAAGCCCAGCATCTCCTTGACACCGGTGCCGACATCCTCGACCTCGGTGTCATGTCATCCCGTCCCGGGGCAGCCATGCTCTCTGCCGACGAAGAGGCTGCCAAACTGGTCCCACTCGTAACCCTCTTGCGCCAACACCTGCCCCAAGCCGTCATCTCCGTCGACACCTGCCAAAGTCTTCCTGCTGCCCGCGCCATCGAAGCCGGTGCCGACATCGTCAACGACATCTCCGGTGGACAAATCGACCCCGACATGCTTCCCACCGTCGCCTCGCTGCATGTGCCTTATATCCTTATGCACATGCGTGGCACCCCTGCCACTATGCAGCGACCCGAAAACACCCACTACGACGATATCATCGACGACCTCTCCCGCTATTTCGACGAAAAACTCAACACACTCCACCGTCTCGGTGCCGCACAGACCATCCTCGACCCAGGACTCGGATTCGCCAAGACCGTTGAGCAAAACCACGAGCTCCTTCACCGCCTCCCCGAACTGATTGAACGGTTTCCCGCCCACCCCATACTCGTAGCCCTTTCCAACAAATCCATGATCACCAAACGTCTTACCCTTTTCGCCGACACCTACGGCCCGGCACTTCCCCAACTCCCCGACTCCGAACTGGGCACCCTTGCACTCAACACCGTCGCCCTCATCGGTGGAGCCTCACTCCTCCGCGTCCACACACCCCGCCCCACACGCCTCGCCATCCAACTCCTCACTGCTAATGCGTGAATGCGTTTTAACGCATCCAAAAAACCTTTTTCTCTTGCCACACATAATAATCCTCATCGCAGTCCGTTATTATCAAGACTACTATAAAAACCCATCTAAATAAAAAACACACAGACATGTTCCCATTCCCGCACATACGCATAGTCGACATACTCGACATTTTCATGGTAGCCTTCCTCGTTTTCGAGCTCTACCGCATGCTCAAAGGCACCAACATCATCCGCATCTTCTGGGCACTCATTGTCATGTACATCGCATGGCGCATCTTCGATGCTCTCAACATGCGTTTTTGCAGCCAGATTCTCGGCGGCATCATGAGCATCGGACTCATCGCCCTTGTCATCGTCTTCCAACCCGAAATACGCAAGTTTCTCCTCTTCATCGGCACCAAAACCCAACTCACCGGCGACACCCTGGCCCAACGGCTTCAATTCTGGCGCAGCGATGTCAACAAACATAGCGGCACCAACTTCGAGCCCTACATCCAAGCCTGCATGCACATGTCGCAAAGCAAAACCGGCGCCCTTATCATCTTTAAACGTAGCAACGAAGTCGAAGAGTTGGTCCGCACAGGCGAAGTCGTCAACGCCGTAGCCTCCTCGGCCCTCATCGAAACCCTCTTTTTCAAAAACTCCCCCTTGCACGACGGCGCCGTCATCGTAAGCGGCAACCAAATTCTCGCCGCACGCTGCATCCTGCCCGTCACCTCACGCACCGACATCGACCCCAACCTCGGCCTACGCCACCGCAGCGCCATCGGTGTCACCGAACAACTTGACGTCATCAGCGTCATCGTCTCCGAAGAGACTGGAGCCATCTCCTACGCCGTCGAAGGAGAAATCCACCACAACGTCACTCCCGTCCAACTACGCCACGCCCTGGAGAAACTAATTGAAGGCTCTTCCCAGCCCGAAAACAACCCCGACGATCAAAAGAAATAACCCAGAGGGGGCTCCCATTCTGTCCCAAACCTGTCCAACCCCCAATTCACCATCCAACACAATGGTCTTCGCTCAAAAACAAAGACCCTATTGTTCCATACCCCTAATCGTAGACCATTAATTCATTCAAACCCAAATCAGTCATTAGGAGAATAGCAATCCTTTTTTAATCAGAAAAAACATGTTATTTCGTCCCTATATAATGACTGTCATCAAAAAAACAAAAACTATTTAGCTGGTATTATAATAAAATCAAGGATGAAATTTCAATGACCGATTTGGGTTTATCTTAGTCCCCTTCAGGTACTCCAGTTCTTCTCAGCCAGGGCACAACAAAAGCGGTGCCGCCATTTCCGTTATTCCTTTCCTATGCATGCCATTTCCCGCAAATCCTTCCCAACTCACGCCCAAGGCCCTTACTCACTGTCTTTGGTTCACTCGTTCATCCACCCTTCGACCTCAGTTCTACCTCAGTTCTCCTTCTGAAATGGGAGAACGATGGGAGAACGATGGGAGAACTGAGGACTAAGGAGCGAAGGAAGAACAATCGAGTCTATGTCGGTCATCGAGACGGAAAACAGAATAAAATGGTTATTATCAGCCTTTTCATTCCATATGTCTCCGCTTTGCTCTTGGACGGTCTCTGCCGGAGGCCTGCTTAGCCTAATGACTGATTTGGGATAAAAGGGAGTTGGACTGAGGCCAACCCCCTTTTTTCACTTCACTATTCTCCAATCACGATAAGTTTGCGCACTGCCTGCCGACCCAGGTTCTGGGTTCCACCGCCGCACTCCACGCGGACGAAATAAGCCCCTTGCGTCAAGTCTTCAAGATTTAGCATCAGACGACAACGTCCGTCACATTCCACGCTTCTGGTCAGCACTTCGCGACCCGACAGGTCGGATACCGTCACCTCTATGGCACCTCGATACTGCTTGGGCAATCCTTCAAGGTACAAGGTGGTCACACCCTTGGCCGGATTTGGTACGATGGTGAGGGAGAAGGGCACGTCCTCGCCCTCTGGAGTCACCACACCCACGGGCTGACGGGTGACGACATTGAGCAGTGAGGCATATTCATCGGAGAACCAATCCTCGTCACAGCGCGCACGCAGGTAGAAGTCATAAGCCGTGGAGGGCGCGAGACCACCGACGGTGCAGCTGTCGGCCGTGGCAATCTGACTGATGCCGGAGCCGAGAGTGAAACCGGCCGGGCCGTACTCCATTAGGTAATCCTGCACCCGCTCGTCGGCATTCCACACAAGGGAGACAGACGTTGTGGCGACCGCGCTGGTGTCGAACCCCGTCACATCGGGGCATGTCGGAGTGGTGAAGCACAGCGTATCGCTCCACTCGCCCGTTATCTGGTTCGCACTGCCGCAGTAGCCGTGGATATACGCACAATACGTTGTGCCTGGGTTGAGGTCTTCGATTACGAATGGATGCTCGGTGACAAGATGGCTGACATGCCTGCTGCCGGGTGTCCACACCTCGAGCTGCCACGACGCTCCGCCGCCAGTATCTCCAACCCAGTCGAAGGTGGCTGACGAGCGAGTGATGTCGTACACCGCGAAGCTATCGGGAGCAAGGCAACGGAAACTGTCGGTGGTGAACTCGACGGTGATCCAGTCGGAATAGCCGAGGCTGTCAGCCATGCAGTCCTGCCGTATAGACACTTGGTAGGTGGTGGCCGGCATCAGACCCGTGAAGGTGTGGCTGGTGCCGTTCTCCAACACAAGTCCTTCTCCTGTCGTATTGGGCGAGATGGTCAACTGGTAGCCGCCACCGGTACCGTTCCACGAAAGTGTGGCGCTCTCATAGTCCACTGCCACCGTATCCACCACCGGCTCGGCACAAAGCGGCATGTGGCAAGTGTTGGTGTAGAAACGCAGGTCGCCCGTTCCAGCCCTCCACGACGTATTGGTATAGGTATTGGCATTGTAGATGCTGAACGATGCGGGAGCATCCCAAACCACATAGCTCTTGTGCAGCGACGAAGTAGTGTGAGCATAGTAATAGGCAAGTGTCCCATACCAATCGCCTGCCATGGGATTCCTCATCAACACCGACACAAGCAGGTTGCTGTGCCCGTTCCACAAGAAAGGACGGTCGAAACCATATACCTGCCACTCGGTATTAAGTCCGTAGCAGAAATTGGCCGAATCTATCACTTTCACGAAACGGTGTGCCGAATCGGGCACAATGATACCAGAGCTGAATTCGACATCGGACACATTGGCCAAATAGACCGTCATATTCGACATGCGGTCGGCGACGGCTGGTGTAGCGGGATGGAAAGCCATGGCTGTGATTCCCCCTTCAAGCCCTGCCAAGAAAGCCGAATCCACAATTGTCTGCACGTAATAACATTCACTGTATGTGTTGTTGGGTCCAATAGGAACGACCATGTCACGCACCTGGTTCATGGAAGAATTGTAGTTTTCGCGATAAACGGCATCGGGGCAGGGCTGAGTGATGAAAGTGCCACGCACCCAACTACTGGTGTCGCAGTTGGCTCCCATACCGCAGACGCTGCGTACATACACATCGCGACGGGCAAAGCTGGTCAATCCCGCGATGGTATAGCTGGCCGCAGAGGTTGTGTCGAGGGTGCCTGTGCCTTGCACAAAGCCCTTCGGACCGTACTCCACCTCATAGTACGTCGCCCCATTGCAGTCCCAAGTGATATTGAGCATCGTGTCGCTATGCGGCACAGCGGAGTCAAGACGCAGGTTCTTCACCACGCAGGTGTCGGGGATGCAGGAGATGTTGAGTTCGAAACCGTCACCATAAAATGTCTGATTATAATAAAGATTGAGAGCAAGCGTCAGCGGGCCGGAATTAGATACCAAAGGTCCGAAAGGATACGAAAACTGTGAAATACCGTCGCTGGACCATAGCACCGCACCCGTGGTGCCCACGCCGTCGTAAACGGTAAACACCATGTCTTCGTTCGGAAGGGTTATCTGTCCGCTCGCCGTGACGAGGGTACCCGGCTGTGTAGGCATGATGACAAGCGTGGAGTTCTGCGCCGTAATCGTGCTGTTGGGACCGCCATTGTCATACACCGTCACCCCGCACATGGCAAGGGTGTCGTTGTGGTTGGCTCGCATGTTCCACACACCCGGCACCACCTGCAAAGGACCTTCCCAAGGCGATAATCCGCCCTTCGAACAAATGGCTCGTACCCACACATAGTAGGAGGTTCCGGCGGCGAGACCCCCGAAAGTGCACACCGAAGTGTCGAGCACAGCTGAGTCTGCAACCGGCAGAGCCGTGGAAGATGGACTGATAAAGGTCTGATATGCAGCACCCGTATCTACATCATCCCACTCCACTGTAACAGTAGAGGCGGTAAGACCCGTTTGTCTCATCCCTGTCACACCAGTACAGGGCGGAATCAAATCCACCTCAATATCGTCAATGTACATCAGACACCAACCGTGGGTCCCCACTCCTGTACAGTTCCTTAGCGTGATGTATCTGCCCGAGCCCGAATAAGAACTAAGCGGGATGTCGTAGCGTTGCCACTCGTCGCTATTGATGGAAACCGTGTCAATCAATTGGAAAGTGGAGTCCACATCGGGTTCGGTCATCACACCCACCAGCAGGCGGGCATCGTCATACTGGTTGGTCAAATCCTGATCGTTGCGAGCCCAAAACGAGAGCAGCAGGGTTCCCATTGGGTTGACCGCCGTGTTGATGGCCGGAAGGACGATATATTGGGTCGTCCCGCTGCCCCAGTACCACCGCCATTGCAGCATCCTCATGCCCGAGTGGCCACCGCCCGCAAAGTAATCCTCGTATGTGTTGCCTGCCACTTGTCCCTGCCAGCAGGGTAACGTTGTGGGGTTCCTACTGCCCCCCGTGTACGATTCGAAATCCTCAGTATAAGGCAGCGTATCGAGCGGACTGCAATGCGTACGGAACTGCACCACCGCAGACCAGTTGGTGTTGAAACTTCCGCAATAGGAGCGGACATACACTTCGTAGAGCGTATTGTCAAGCAGCCCTGTCAGCAATAGGCTGTCTGTGCGGATGTCGGTGACGATGTGTGAGGAGTCTATCGCAAAGCCCGCAGGGACGCACGCCACCTCGTAATACACCGCACTGCTGTCTGCCCAATGTACCACCGCCGATGTATCCGTCACCTGGTCAACGCTGACCGACATGATGGTTTGGCAGGGTACAATACGGTTCACTGCAATATCATCAAGATAGATGCCACGTCTGTTCGTGTCGGCGCACATCAAGGCGATGCGTCCCCACGGACCGCTGTAATGGTCAAAACGCACCACCACTGGCGTCCATCCCGCATGTCGCGACAGCGTCACCGTGTCCACCGGCACGAAAGTGGAGAAATCCAACGCATCCGACACCATTCCTACATATAGGTCTGCCGTCGGGACATAAGAGTGACTCTCTGAGAAGTAGGCAAAGAACGAAATCTCTACACTGTCGGGTTCCACATCCACTGCAGGCAGCACCACGGCTCCTCCCTTCATCCAAACGCTACGGATGCCGGAATGGGGTGTCGTCCCCACAGCGGGATAGTCACCCCTGCTGCCCAACACCGTCAACCAGCAGTCCGGCATATCCCACTGCCCTTCAAAACCCTCGCTGTATGGCAGCACAGCGGGTGTACAGCTCGTAACCACATGCCGCAACACCATAGTAAAGGTATCGGTACAGAAAGCCGTCAGGCGAACAGTATAATGGGTGTTGGGCGTAAGACCCGTCAATGTGTACGACGTGTCGCCCCATACCAAACTGCTACCATGCCATGAGGTATCGCCGTCGGCCACACACTCCACTACCCACAAGGTGTCCTGGTAGCCGGGGCTCCACCGCACTCTCAGTGCAGTGGCACCTGCCGAATCCACCCACAGCGTAGGTGCGGGACAGCCCGTCACCACCTGCGAGACTGGCTGTGTGTGCAACCGCATCACATTGCGGTAATAGGTGAGGTCTGAAGTTGTTATCGGCGAGACATTGGCCAGACGGCTGAAAGTAAACCTCGACAACGGCCGTATGATATGCTCACTATAGAAATGACCGCCCCCGAAACCCCAAGGGCAGTCGAATGCCACTATGAGATTGCCCAAACCATTGTAGAAGAAAGCCGTGTCGAACTCATAGTGGTTCCAACCTTGATGCATACAGGCAAGCGAATCTACTGCTACCAACTGGAATGTTGCCCCAAAAGGTACCAGTCCATCACCCAAATCAGGCACATAGGTATTGGCCAGATAAATGGAACAACCCGCGCGGCCGATATTGATACTCCCGCAATAAAGGTCGATGCCCGTAATCATGGCCGCGCCTTCCAGTTCCGTGTTCAGAACCAACTGCTGCGTATAGCCCGCAGCCGAAGAGACATACGGCAGATTGGATGCACTGTTGAGAACCATGTCCGTCGTGTCTCCCACCAGGATAACACTTGCGCCCGGCGATTGTGCCGCGACCTGTCGCGACAACAGCAACGCCATAGCAACCAACAAAAAAGATACATGTGTTTTCATAAGCATAAATTTTAGATAAATAACCGGTGGCTGTTCTCCACCCCCATTTGTTATATAGAGTCGTTGGGTGCCATTTGGATACCCCTTCCCTTGTGAAATTTAACATATTTTAACTATAAGTCGCGTCGGCAGGCACTGGCAAGGACATTGTCGAAGTGTAAAAAAGTTGTATTTTTTACTGAAAAACAATAATAATTCGGGAAAAATGTGTACTTTTGCCACTCGAACAGAGCAGTGTTTTCCCCGCTGCAGGTGTATACAATACTATGAGTAAAAGAAACATAAAGCATCTTCGCTGGCTGTACATTTTGTTTGCAGGCATTCTGCTTTCGTGCGTGGTGCTGACGGTGGCTGGTGTGGTCGGTACCGATGAGGGACCACAGCTGGGCGGTTTGTCGACACCCGAGTCGCCTTACGCCTTCACGGTGACGAACCTCCAGACTGTGGGGTCGCTCCAGGGGACGGAACAGGCTATCGACAGTGTGCGTCCCACGATGCAGGCGCACGCACACATCGAGCGTTTCAGCATGGACTTCTACACGAAGGACGAGACAATCACCGCCGACCCGCGCATCGGGTGGGTGGTGGCTCTGCAGGCGGTGGTGATGGGTGCGCTGGTGGCGATTGTGGCCTTGGTGGGTGTGCTGCTGGTGAATCTGTATCGCAGCACAAAACGGGGACAGGTGTTCCCTACCCGCAATTCGACGCTGATGTTAGCTGTGGGTGTGCTGATGCTGGTCATCTCGCTGTGCCGCGATTTGTCGACCTATCTTGAGCGCACGCTGGCTCGCGACTTGCTCGACGGCACGCAGTGGCAGCCCCAGGCTCACTATACCATCCATTTCACCCTTATCTTCTTCGGACTGACTATTATTTTCCTCTCGCAGATTTTCCGCATTGGCCGCGAGATGCAGGAGGAGAACGACCTGACAATTTGAATTGAGAATTGAGAATAAATAAATTATATGTGTTAACGTGTTAATGTGTTAGTTGATTTACGAATTAACAAATTAACACGATTACGAATTAAAATAGACGAATTAGCGAATTCAAAAAGATGATTGTAGTGAACCTCGATGTGATGATGGCCAAGCGCAAGATTTCGCTTACCGAGCTGGCGGCACGGGTGGACCTGACACCCGCCAACCTCTCCATCTTGAAGACGGGGAAGGCTCGTGCGGTGCGTTTCAGTACGCTGGAACGCCTCTGCCACGAACTGGACTGCCAGCCCGCTGACCTGCTGGAATACCGGGAGGGTTGAATTGAGAATTGAGAATTGAAAATACAAATAACAATAACACAATCAAAAAAACACAAAAAATGAAAAGATTTCTGACCGTAATGCTGCTTTTGGTGTTTGCCGGCAGCATGGCATTTGCCCAGACAGGCAAACCCGCCAAGGAAAAGAAGACCGACCTCACCGCCAAGGTGCCGGTCGACAAAAAGGTTAAAATCGGCAAGCTGGCCAACGGCATGACCTATTACATCCGCGCCAACAAGAAGCCGGAGAACCGCGTGCAGTTCCGCCTGGTGACCAATGCAGGCTCGGTGCTGGAGGACGACGACCAGCTGGGTCTGGCTCACTTCTGCGAGCATATGGCTTTCAACGGCACCCAGTACTACAAGGGTAACGAGATGATCAGCACCCTGCAAAAGAACGGTATTGAGTTCGGCCGCGGCATCAACGCCTACACTGGTTTCGACCAGACGGTGTATTATGTCGAGCTGCCTGCCGACAATCCCGAGCTGATGGAGATGGGCTACAAGATTCTCGACGGATGGGCAAGCAAACTGCTGTTTGACCAAGACGAGATTGAGCACGAGCGTGGCGTCATCCTCGAAGAATGGCGTGGCGGACTGGGTGCTCAGGACCGTCTGCGCAAAGCCACTTTCCCCATCATCTTCAAGGGTTCGAAGTATGCCGACCGTCTGCCTATCGGTAGCGAGGACGTTATCCGTAATTTCAAACGCCCCGTCATCACCCGTTTCTACAACGACTGGTATCGTCCCGACCTGCAGGCCGTGATTATCGTCGGCGATGTGGACGTGAACGCCGTGGAGGCTAAAATCCATGAGTATTTCGACAGCCGCAAGGCCGTTGAGAACCCCCGTCCGCGTCCCACCTACGACATTCCCGCCAACAAAGAGCCCCTTGTGGCCATTGCTACCGACAAGGAAGCCACCAACGCCAGCATGATGCTTTACTGGAAACATCAGAGAGCACCTCAAGGTACTGTGGGCGACTACCGCGCCAGCTTGGTGCGTAACTTGGTGAGCGGCATGCTTGACGACCGCTACAACGAGTTGTCTGAGAAAGCTTCCGCCCCCTTCATCTATGCCGGAGCCGGTTACAGCAAATTCCTTGCCCGCACCGACGAAGTGTTTATGGGCAGTTGCGCCCCGAAGGAGAACCGCATCGAAGAGGCTACAGAAGCCGTACTCGCTGAGATTTTCCGCGCCGTACAGAACGGTTTCACCCAGACCGAACTCGACCGCCAAAAAGATGAAATTCTGGAACGCTACCGCAAAATGGCCAAGGAGGCCAACAAGACCAACAGCAACAACTTCGCCGACGAGTACACCAACCACTTCCTTGAGGGCGAGGTAATCCCCGGCATCATGGCCGAGAACCGCTATGCCAAAGAGTTTATCCCCGAAATCACCCTTGAGGAGTGCAATGCCCTTATCAAGACTTGGGTGACCGACCAAAACTTCGTCTATTACCTCACCGCTCCCCAGCAGGAGGGTTACAAGGTGCCTACAGAACAGGACATTCTGAAGGTCTACAACCGTGCCCGCAACACTAAGTATGCCGCATGGGTCGACAACTACCGTGAAGAACCTCTCTTCGACAAACAATTGGCTGCCGTCACTCCCAAAATCACCAAGACCAACACCGTGCTGGATTATAAGGAATATACTTGCCCCAATGGTGTGAAGTTCATTGTGAAGAAAACCGAACTGAAGGATGACGAGATCCAGATGAATTCGTATGCTTGGGGTGGCACCTCGCTCTATAGCGACGCCGACTACTTCAATGCCAGCAGTGCTGCCGGCTTCATCGACGATGCCGGTATCGCCCAGTTCAGCAGCACCCAGCTCAGCAAGAAACTGAAAGGCACCAACGTAAGCATCAGCCCCAGCATCAGCGGCCAAACCCAAGGTTTCAGCGGCAGTTGCGTACCCAAGGACCTTGAGACCATGTTGCAGCTTCTCACTCTCTACTATGAGGCTCCGCGCAAAGACAAAGAGTCGTTCGACAAGAACATCGACCAGCTTCGCAACCAGGTGAAGTTCATCGCCCAGAATCCCCAGGCAGTCTTCCTCATCAAGTTCTACGAATCCATCCGTCCCAACGACCCGCGCAACATCATCATTCCTTCTGAAGAGCAGATCAGCAGTCTGAACCTCGACCGTATGTATGAGATTTTCCGCGAGCGCTTCAGCAATGCCGCCCACCAGACCTTCTTCTTCGTGGGTAATGTCTCCGACGAGGATATCGCCCTCATCGCTAAATATCTCGGCAACCTGCCCACCACCAAGGCCAAACCCGAGAACTGGAAGAAACTGAAGGACTACACCTTCAAGGGCACTCCGCGCGAGACCGTCTACAAGGGTACCGACAATCAAGGCATCATGGTTATGTATGGCCAGACCAAGGGCTACAAACACACTCCCAAGAATGCTGAAATCATCGACCAGTTGAGTGCCTGTATGGAAATCACCGCTCTCGAAATCATCCGTGAGAAGATGGGCGGCACCTACAGTCCCCAAATCAGTGTGGACTACAGCCGTCTGCCAGAACAGGAGGTTGAATGGCAGTTCTCCATCAACTGCAATCCCGACAGTGCTAACATCATTGAGAATGCCGCTCTCGAAATCCTGAAGAAATACATCAAGGAAGGTCCCGATGCAGAGACCCTCGCCAAAGTACAGGAACAGCAGATTATCAACCGCCAGAACCGTAAACAGAACAACGGCTTCTGGATGGGTCAGATAATGGCCAGCTACCGCTTCAACGAGAGCCGCGACTATGTGGTGAACGACTATGATAGTATCGTTAAATCTGTCACCGCTAAGGAAATCAAGGATGCAGCCAAGAAGTTCATCGACCTCAAGCACTACATCACTGTCTTCTTGAAACCCGAAGCCAGTGAATAAAGAAAGGGGGCTCAAAAAGCTTTCTTTTTGAGTCATCCTATTCCGAGCGACAATCGGGTCAACGATGTTAACTCGAAGCCGCTCTCACCGAATAACCCGATGGGAACAGATACGCCAACGGGTAAAAGCAAAAGGCAGAGATTCCGGTCTCTGCCTTTTTGTTTTTACCCGATTGTACAATCAAAAAGGATGAATCTCAACACTTATTCCAAAAAACGGAATACAGCGGCTCTCAAAACGAAATGAACTTAGCACCTTGCAGGGACGTGCTTTCAAGTGTAGCATCCACTATGGTTACATAAAACAGGAATCACCCTGTAACAGACATTAATCCATGGCTGTTACAGGGTGATTCCTGTTGAACTCACAGCGGTCGCAATCAAGCTGTTTACGACCTTGCTTGGTGCGCCTCTATGAGTGGGCAGGCCTTTTTATTT
>DBXQ01000040.1 GCA_002309955.1 Bacteroidales bacterium UBA1208 | reverse complement strand
TCGAAGCTGTCGCCGTGGTCGAGGTGAAGCACAATCTGGGGGTTGGGGCAGCCAAGCTCTTTAGCATACTCCACGGCCCCTTCGGCCATGTAGCGCAGGAGGGTGGGGTTGGCATAGTCGCGTGCGCCCTTGGAAACCTGCAGAATGACGGGGCTCTTGGTTTCGACTGCGGCCTGAATGATGGCCTGCATCTGTTCCATGTTGTTGAAATTGAAGGCGGGGATGGCATAGCCGCCGTTGACTGCTTTGGCGAACATCTCACGGGTGTTCACGAGTCCGATTTTCTTGTAATCTACCATATTATTTGTTGTTTTATTTATTGAGTTCTATTGATTTAATGGAATTAATTGAATCAATTGAGTCCAGTCATTCCATTATTTCCATTACTTCCCTTGTTGTAATATCCCGATTGTTGCCTGTATTGCTGCCTGACGCGATACATTTGTTCCTTCAATCCGCCATTCTCGACAAACTGTTTCACCTTGGATTGGATTAGTCGGTCGAGAAAGTAGATGGCTTGTTCTGTCATCCCACGGGCGATATTGGCTGTGGTTTCTGGAGGACGTGTCCGAGCCAACTGCATAAAGTACTCCGAATCGCTATGCTCTTTTCCCACAGCCCAGAGTGCTTTCATTTCGACACTGTCTTTCGCCCAGATGGGATGTTGGTGAATGCGGAGCCAATCCTCGTAGTCCTCGTGCAACTCATGGAGGCTTCCTGCTGCTATTTTAAGTAGCTTCAGTTCAGACTCTTTGCTGACAGCCCCGTCAGTGATACCTTCCACGATGTTTTGCTTTCCACTGCGTGCTGCCTGCATCATCTGGTCGACGGTGCGGTCTTTGCTTCGCTCCATATATCGCTCGCAAAACCAATAGGTCAAGTCATACACAATCACAGCCTTTTGATAGCATATCAGCTGGTGGTAATCACCGCTGGATGCTAATAGTGTAGTGTCGTTATTGTCCATGATTTGCCAATGTTTGAATTTGCAAAGATACTAACTTTTTTTCGTATGGACAAATATATTTTTGTGGATAAAGGCAAAGCCCCTGCCAGAGCCACCTCCGGCAGGGGCTTTTTGGGGTGGAAGATGTCTATTGTACGACGACCTTCCGGGCCGGGTGGTCGGCTATCTGCACCATGTAGATGCCTGCGGCGGGCAGGCGGAGGGTACAGGTACCGTTGCAGGTGGTTTCGGCTATGAGCCTTCCTCCGGTGTCGAAGATACGGATGCGGTCGCCGGTGCAGCCCTCGATGGCGATGCCTCCCTCAATTGTGCGGATTGTGGATTGCGGGGTTTCGGCTGTCGGAATGCCGGTACAGTCCTCTTCGATGTTGCTGAAATAGCTCCAGTATGGGTCGGCAGCATAGGCATCGCCGCTGTGGCACGGGACGATAAGCAAGAGCTCAAAATTAATATAATCGATAGTGCTCCAGAAGGCCTGTGGCGGCGTGGTGGCAAGGCTGCGTATTGTTTGGATGCGCCAGCACCAGTAAAAGGCACCTCCCCCGATATAGGTAAGGCTGGCTGGCAGAGTGAGCTCGGTAAGATTGATGCATTCCTCGAAGGCACCGTCCCCGATGTAGGTTAGGTTGTCTGACAGGGTAATCTCGGTAAGACTACTATCCTCCCGAAAAGCCATGCTGTCTATATATACCACGGAGGAGGGGATGATGACTTCCTCCAGTCCGAAACACCAGGCCAGGAGTCCGGCATGTATGGTGTCGAGGCCTTCGGGCAGGTGGATTTTCTTCAGGTTTGAGTTGTCGGCGAAAGCCCAGCTGCCAATATAGGTGCAGCTATTGGGGACGATGATAGTGTCGATGTTGTAACAGTACTCGAAGGCACCATCTCCAATTGAGGTTATGCGGTTGCTGAGGTCGATAGCTCCCATACCGCTACCGCCAAAAGCAGAGGAGCCAATGCTGCATTCGGCGTCGGCAATGGTCACTGAGGCGCTACCGTCCGGATTAAAAGCACGTAAGAAAGATTCATCGCCCACCACCCTTACGGTTGAGGGAATGACTACTGAGCCCAGCGAGCTGCAGTGATAAAAGGCACGCCAGCCTATGGAGTCGAGACCCTCGGGCAGGGTGACGGTTTCGAGTGTGCCGATGCTGCTAAAGGCGGTGGGTTCGATGGTGCGCACCGAGGAGGGCAGCAGGGCTTGTGTCACACCCGGACGACAGCCGACGACGCGGGTGCGTGTGCTGTCGGGGTAGAAGATGCCGTTTTCCTCGTAGGCAGACATTGCCAAAGCACCCCATGGGGCACCAGTGGCCGAGCCGTGATATATGACATTCTTGATAAAGCAGAAGGCCTTTGGGCCGATGGTATCCACACCGTCGTGTATCATGAGTTCTACTATGCCGCTGAAAGCGAGAGCAGAGTCTCCAATAGAGGTGACTGTTGCAGGTATGACAATTGATTTTATTTCGCCGTGATATGCGAATGCGGCTTGGTACAATGCTGTGACGGTGTATGTGATGCCGTCGTGCTCCACGGTTGAAGGGATGACCAGTGTGTCGCTGCATCTGCTGATGCCGTCCCAGTGCTCATTCCAATGATGCCAGGAATCACGGACGCTGACGTGGTGCAGCGTTGTGTCGGTAATGACGTACCAAAGGGTGTCACCCTGTGGGGTGACAGACTCGAAATCGTGTGTCCACCAGTCTGCCTGCTGTGCAAATGAGGCGGTAGCCCAAAACATAAATGCTGCTACCAGAACAGCCCGTTTCATTATTGTATTCATAACTTATTTGGATTTGTTATTTCGTTAATTTGTTATTTCGTTAATTCGTTAATCGACTAACACATTAACATATTCATTAATTCGTGTTCGATATTAATGATTGGAGATGACCAAGATCTAATCAGAGAGGGAACAGACCGAACACGGCGGCGCCGCTGCCGGTCATGGCTGCGTAGTGTGCGCCACGGCGGTACATGTCGTCTTTCAGCGCGGCGATGGCGGGGTGGGCAGGGAACACGGAGGCTTCGAAATCGTTGACGATGGTTTCACGCCACTGCGGCACGGGTTGGCGCACTGCCTGCCGCAGGTCGGGGCGGCTGCCGCCTTGCAGATGCAGGCCTGCGTAGGCCTCGCGGGTGCTGACATGCTCGTCGGGTGGTATTTCTATGACTATGCGGTAGGCGGACAGGTCGAGGTGGATGGGTTCCAGTTGGTCGCCAATGCCGGTGGCGTAGGCGGGGCGGTTCTGGATGAAGAAGGCGCAGTCGGCACCTATCCTTGCAGCCCGCTGTTCAAGGTCGGCGGCTGTAAGCCCCAGCGAGAACATGTCGTTGAGCATCTTGAGGGTAAAGGCGGCGTCGCTGCTGCCACCGCCGAGGCCTGCCCCAAAGGGGATGTGCTTGCGCAGAAGTATCTCCACCGGCGGGATGTTGAATTCGTCGTGTAGCAGCTGGTAGGCTTTCATGCAGAGGTTGTCGCCCGGGGCGTTGTCGAGCACGATGCCTTCCTGTCGCATGGTGGTGTCGGATGCTGTCGTAGGATTTATCTCCAGCTCGTCGCAGAGGTCGTGGACGGGCAAGAAAATGGTCTCTAAGTTGTGGTAGCCGTCAGGACGTTTGCCCACAACGTGCAGGCCGAGGTTAATCTTGCAATTAGGGTGACTTTTCATGACAACAGGGATTATCAAGTTAATACCTGCGACGGTTCGCTGTCGTAGGCACGGATTATTTTGGTGACTAGTTTGTGGCGTATCACGTCGCTGTTGTCAAGATGTATGATGCTAATGCCGCTAATGCCGTCAAGGATATGCATGGCCTGAACCAGTCCGCTCTGTTGGTGGCGGGGCAGGTCAATTTGGGTGATGTCGCCGGTGATGACGAATTTGGCATTGCGCCCCATGCGGGTGAGGAACATCTTGAGCTGTGCCGAGGTGGCGTTCTGTGCTTCGTCCAGGATGACAAAGGCGTTGTCGAGGGTACGTCCACGCATAAAGGCGAGAGGGGCAATCTCGATGGTGTTGTCNNTCCTCCCAGTAGGAGAGGAGCTTCTGTTGAGGAATCATATCTCGGAGGGCATCATAGAGCGGTTGCAGGTAGGGATCAAGTTTGTCGCGCAAATCTCCTGGGAGGAATCCTAAATTCTCGCCTGCTTCCACAGCGGGTCGTGTCAGAATGATGCGCTTTATTTCCTTGTTTTTAAGTGCACGGACGGCGAGAGCTACAGCAGTGTAGGTTTTGCCAGTGCCGGCAGGACCAATGGCGAAAACCATGTCGTTCTCCTTCACGGCCTCCACCAGACGTTTTTGGTTGGGGGTGCGAGCACGGACAAGGAGACCGTTGCGGCCATGAACCAGAATCTCGTCATTTGTTTCGGCCTCGGGTGTTGAGCCGCCATTTTCAAATATCTGCATGATGACGTTCTCGTTCAGCCGTCCTACTTTGTCGTAGTAGGTCTTCATGGCTTGTAGTTTGCCGTCGAAATGGTTGATGTCCTCGGTACTCCCCACCACTTTCAGCATGTCTCCTCTGGCAATGATTTTCAGTTTTGGGAAAAGGATTCTGACGAAGTCAAGAATCTTGTCGTTGTCGCCCCAAAAGCGTGTGTAGTCAATCTCTTCGAGAGAGAATATTTTTTCTGTGATAGGTTCTTCCATGGTGCAAAAATACAAAAGAAAACCGACATGTACATATTAATTGAGAAAAAATGTGTATTTTTGCAAATTCATAATAAAAAACAATCGTTATGCAGAACACGTATGCAATTGGAATTGATGTAGGCGGCACCAATACGGATATTGGAATGGTGCGCGATGACTCGAAGATTGTGGCACGTCGCAGTCTTCCCACTGGCAATTACTCCATGCTGGAGCCTTATGTCTTCGACATTATGGAGCAGATTAAAGACATGGTTGCTCAAGGCGACCCGGAGAAGGGCGTTGTCTCCATGTCAGTGAGCGACCTTACCGGTATCGGCATGGGAGCCCCCAACGGCAACTTCTACACCGGCTGTGTGGAGTGGGCACCCAATCTGACCATCAAAGGTCTTTTGGATTTCAAGCAAGAGTTTGCCAAATATACCGACCGTCCCTTTGTGCTGAGCAATGACGCCAATGCTGCCGCCTATGGCGAGTTTGTCTATGGCGGTGCCCGAGGCATGAACCATTTTATCATGATTACCCTCGGCACCGGTGTGGGAAGCGGCATCGTGGTTGACGGGCGGTTGGTGCACGGCTCTACAGGCACTGCCGGTGAGCTGGGCCACAATATCCTCATTCCCGACGGCCGACGTTGCAGCTGTGGCCGCAAGGGCTGCCTGGAGGCCTACACCTCTGCCCGTGGCATTGTGCAGACCTATGTCGAGCTTCGCAAAGAGAAAGGCGCTCCGCAAGAGGCTCCGCACATGCCGGGATGGATTACGTCCGACATCGAGGACAGCGACATCACCAGCAAGATGATAGGCGATGCCGCCAACGCCGGCGACCC
>DBXQ01000116.1:942-5233 GCA_002309955.1 Bacteroidales bacterium UBA1208 | reverse complement strand
GTAACTACCCAGAGGCGTTGGAATACCTCAAAAAGGCATTGGAGATAATAGAGAAAGTTTTAGGTACAGACCACCCCAACACTGCCACCAGTTACAACAATATCGGCACGGTATACGATGACAAAGGAAACTACCCAGAGGCGTTGGAATACCACAAAAAGGCATTGGAGATAAGAGAGAAAGTCTTAGGTACAGACCATCCCTACACTTCCTCCAGCTACAACAATATCGGCTCGGTATACGATGACCAAGGCAACTATCCAGAGGCGTTAAAATACTACCAAAAGGCATTGGAGATAGATGAAAAAGTTCTTGGAACAGACCATCCTGACACTGCAACAAACTATGGCAATATCGGCTCCTTGTATTATCAGATGAAGGAATATCCCGAGGCTCTAAAGTATCTTGAGAAGACGTTGCAGATATGTAAAGCCAAATTGGGAGACGAGCATCCCTATACCATCGGCACACAGGAATGGATTGACGCAACCATAGCGGCCATGAACAAATAGCAGTAGTTACCTTTCAACCATCATCGAATGAGAATAGAGCGTATTTTGACCATCTTGCTGACTGTGGTGTTGGCAACGGGTGTGCAGGCGCAGACCTTCACCGAACAGGATGTTTCGTTGGATATCGTGAGTGTGACAACGCGCGACACTATGCGGATTGCAGGGACATTGACCTTGCCCAACGGGGTGGAAGGGCAGGTGCCTGCCGTGATTCTCATCACCGGGTCGGGAGCCCAGAACCGCGACGAGGAACTGATGGGACACAAGCCCTTCAAGGTGATTGCCGAATACTTGTCGGCACGGGGCTACGCTGTGCTGCGCTGCGACGACAGGGGTGTTGGGGAATCGACAGGCGATATGGTCAATGCCACCACGCTCGACTTTGCACAGGATGTGGAGTACCAGTTGGATTACCTATTGATGAAACCGGACCTGTTCGACCCTCGGCGTATCTTCCTCTTCGGACACAGCGAGGGCGCCACGGTGGCTGCCATTGTGGCGGCACGACGTAGAGAGGTGGCCGGGGTGGCGATGCTGGGCGGCGCAGGTGCCGACGGCAAAACAATACTGCTTCAACAAAACGAGTCACTATTCCGCCTGCGGGGTGTGGCCGACAGCCTCATAGACCGGCGGCTGGCATGTATGAGGGATTTGTTTGCAGTGTGCGACACGCTGTCTCTGGGGCAAGGGATGGATACTGTCAAGACGTTGAACATGGCATTCCGCCCGCTGTTCAAACAGCACTCTGCCGGCCTCACCAAGGAGCAGAAGCAGCAGTGTGGTCTGACGAATACGGAATGCTATGGCTGGGCAGTATCGATGGCAACACCGTGGCTGACGACCTTCCTGACATTAAATCCTGCCGACTATATTGCCAAGATGCGGTGTCCGCTGCTGGCAATAGGCGGCGAGAAGGACTGCCAGGTGCTGGCGGAGGCCAACCTGTCTGCCATAAAGCGTGTGTGCAAGAAAAACAGGGTGAAATGCAGCATTGTGCAGTTGAAGGGCATCAACCATCTGGGACAGGTGTGCCAAACGGGCGCAGTGGACGAATACGCCACCCTCGGCCAAGCCCCCGACAACACGGTGCTGGAGAGCCTTGCCAACTGGCTCGACTCCCTCAGCAACTAACCCCACCCCACCACCCACTAACCCTTCTCCCTTTGTTTTCCATTCCGCACCCCTAACTCCATTTTTTCTTCGATACTCTAACGTTAGTTCGATGATATTATATCGTTGAAATATCGTTGATGTATCGTTGATATAGCGTTTTTTGTTAATGGTTTGGTGAGGTGTGGTTTGGTGGGAGTTTGTGGGACTTTTGGGAAAAGTTTTTTCCATATTGGGAAAATTAATTATTTTTGCAGTGTCTTATATGGAAGGAAGCATAAGGTATAAGCAATTGTTTTTTAGTATTTTACTATTCATTAATCCTACTCAACAGTGCGGGATTGTTTTTCTTCTCCTTCAGCAGCTACGCTCATTTTTTGTGCTTCGCTTATTGCCAGAGGGAAGAGCCTGTATTGTGTAGACATGTTTTAATTCATTAATATTTAAATTGTAATTGTTATGGTTGAAAAAAGAAAACAGGAGTACGACGCTCCAATGGTAGAACTGATTGAGACCCGCGTTGAAAAGGGCTTTCAGGCAAGCGTGACCGATAACCAACTGCACAGCAGTAACATGGAAGGTGTTACAGGCAGCGGCAATAACTACGACAATACCTTGTTCAGTTAAGTTACAGACCATTAAAATTGTCAAGAAGATGAAAAGTAGATTCCTATCCTTTGTGTCCATAGCATTGCTTGCCGGACTGGTAAGTTTGACATCATGCAAGAAGGAATCACAGGTGGTGGCGACTTTCACCGCCTCGATGGAAGACTGCGGCGACGTGCGTAACGCCAAGACCGTGCTGAACGGTACCGCTCTGCAGTGGGAGGAGGGCGACGAGATAATGATTCACTCTGGCAACAACGCGGTTTTTACCGCCACTCCGCTCAACCCCGCCACTTCGGCAACGTTTGCCACTACCGACGAAAACTTCACCGATGCGGGTAGTTATATAGCCTATTATCCTGCCGACAACAATTTGAACCGAAATACGGTGAGGCTACCCGCCACGCGGGAGAGCGAGGACGGCTCGCTGCGGGGTTTCCCGATGCACGCCTATGCCAACGGCAGCAAGAACCTGCAGTTCCGCAACTTGTGCGGTGTGCTGAAAGTGAACCTGCAGAAGACGGGTGTGACGGTCACCTCCATTAAGCTAACTATGGACAGCCCGATTAACGGGGATTACGAGGTGAATGATCTGCTTAGCAACGAGGCCTCGCTGGCTTCTACACCCATCTCTGAGACGGGGAGCAACACCACCAAGCTGGTGTGCAACCAGAGCATCAACACAGCTCACGACTTCTACATCTACCTGCCTGCCGGTACCTATAGCAGGCTGACGTTGGAGATTGCGGCTAACGACGGAACAGTGTGCACCAAAGGACCCGCCACAGGCAATGTGGTGATAGAGCGCAGCAAGTACAGCACCCTGACGCTGGGCGGGGACGATTTGACGTTCACTCGTCCCACTGGCGCGACGGGTGGCTTCTTCACCATCAACGAGGATGGCGACCAGGTGTGGTTCTCGCAGGGCAACTTGCAGTATTATCAGGGTAGCCACACTTGGCACTTTGCCAACGAACAGTACTACTTTGTCGGTTATGACAACAGCAATATCGGCAGCAACACATACACCGGACCGATAGACCTCTTCGGCTGGAGTACGGGCCATAACCCAACGGTGTATGCTCCCAATTGGTCCTACCCTTCTCCTTTCGAGGACTGGGGCGACAATGCCATCGACAATGGGGGCGACACTCCCTACATCTGGCGCACGCTGACAGCTGCCGAGTGGACTTATCTGTTCAGGACCCGTGCCACCAACACCAACTTGGGCACAACAAACGCCCGGTATGTCGCGGCCAATGTGAATTCCAGAAATGGAATCATTCTCTTCCCTGACAACTACACCCATCCTTCGGGCATTACATCTCCCAGTTACATCAATGGTACTGCCAACGGTTGGAGCTCCAACAACTATAGCAGCACAGATTGGACGGTGATGGAGGCTGCGGGAGCGGTGTTTCTGCCTGCGGCGGGCAATCGCTCAGGCAAGTCTCTTTCGAATATTGGTTCTATTTGCCAGTATTGGTCGTCCGATGAATATGACGGTACAAGGGCGCGCTTATTGGGCTTCACTAATATTAATCTCTTCACTCCTAACACCAACAGCATTGCGCGCTCAACGGGTTGTTCCGTACGTCTTGTCATGGATAACAATTGACGATTGATGTTCCATTTGTGAAACATGCCATAGGCCCAAAGGCTATGGCGGGGTAGGGGCAGGGATGCAGTCTCTGTCCCTGCCTTGCTTTTTGTCTTTGGTTCAATGGGTTGTAGGATATGGTGGAAAATAAATTTGTCTATATCAATTATTTTCCTTATCTTTGCAAATTCAAAAAGTAATACATTAATAATTAAAATATTGGATATGTCGAAGTTACTCCTTTTAGGCGATGAGGCAATTGCCCAAGCCTTTATCGATGCTGGCGGCAGTGCCATCAACAGCTATCCCGGCACCCCCTCCACTCAGATTACCGAATATGTGATTAAGTCCAAAGAGGCAGCCCAGAAAGGCATCCGCGCCAACTGGTGCGCCAACGAGAAGACCGCCCTCGAGGCGTCTATCGGTGTTGCATACGCTGGCAAACGTGCCATGACCTGCATGA
>DBXQ01000116.1:0-926 GCA_002309955.1 Bacteroidales bacterium UBA1208 | reverse complement strand
ATCGGCACCAAGGGCGTCATCATCGTAGTGGCCGACGACCCCTCGATGTTCTCCTCTCAGGACGAGCAGGACAGCCGTTTCTATGGCCACTGGGCCATGATCCCCATGCTGGAGCCCAGCAACCAGCAGGAGGCCTACGACATGGTCTTCTTCGGCTACGAGCTGAGCGAGAAGATGGGCACTCCCATCCTGATGCGCATACCCACCCGTCTGGCACACAGCCGCGCCGGTGTGGAGCGTCGCGAACCGCTGCCCCAGAATCCTATTAACTACCCCACCGACCCCAAGACTTTCGTGTTGCTGCCCGCCAATGCCAAGGTGCTGTATCGCGACCTGATTGACAAGCAGCCCAAGTTCGAGGAATCCTCCGAGAATAGTGGTTTCAACCAGTATATCCCCGGCACCGACAAGAGCCGTGGTATCGTCACCACCGGCATCGCCTACAACTACCTGCTGGAGAATTTCCCCGGCGGCAAATGCCCCTATCCCGTGGTGAAGATTACCCAGTATCCCCTGCCCACCGCCATGCTGAGCAAGCTGTATGACGAGTGCGACGAGATTCTTGTGCTCGAAGACGGTCAGCCCTTCGTCGAGGAGCAGATTAAGGGTTGCCTGGGCAAGGGCAAACCTGTGCACGGCCGACTGGACGAGGTTATCCGCCGTGACGGCGAACTGAACGCTGAGAAGGTGGCCAAGGCCCTCGGCATGGATGTTGCCAATGGTCCCGCAGTGCCCGAGGTGGTCACCAACCGTCCTCCCGCCCTGTGCGTCGGTTGCCCCCATATCGACAGCTACGAAGCCCTCGTCGAAGTGATGAAGAAATACGAGCACGGCCGTGTGTTTGGTGACATCGGTTGCTACACCCTCGGCTTCAACATGGGTGCTTTGAACACCACCGTCTGCATGGGTGCCTCCATCACCATGGC
>DBXQ01000044.1:24931-25441 GCA_002309955.1 Bacteroidales bacterium UBA1208 | reverse complement strand
GAGATACACACTTTGGTGGGTGCCGGTGGTGGAGAGGGTGCCATGGATGCGGCTAACATTCTGAAACCAGCTTTGGCAAGGGGAGAACTGCGTGCTATCGGAGCCACGACATTGGCCGAGTACCAGAAGTATTTCGAGAAGGACAAGGCTTTGGAGCGTCGTTTCCAAAGTGTGTTGATTGACGAACCTGATGTGAACGACACCATTAGTATATTGCGTGGGCTGAAGGAACGCTACGAGGTTCACCACAAGGTGCGTATCAAGGACGAGGCCATCATTGCCGCTGCAGAATTGAGCAACCGATATATCAGCGACCGTTTCTTGCCCGACAAGGCCATTGACTTGATTGACGAAGCTGCCGCCAAGCTGAGGCTGGAGATTGACTCGGTGCCTGAGGAACTGGACGAGATTGAACGCCGTATACGCCAGTTGGAAATCGAACGCGAGGCTATCAAACGCGAGAACGACACCGACAAACTGGCCCAGCTGGGCAAGGAGATTGCCGACCTC
>DBXQ01000044.1:0-24891 GCA_002309955.1 Bacteroidales bacterium UBA1208 | reverse complement strand
GTGGAGAGCATCCAGTCGGAGGTGAAAAACATTGAGAGTTACAAGTTCGAGGCAGAACAGGCTGAGCGCGCTGGTGATTATGGCCGGGTGGCAGAACTCCGCTACGGCCGCATCAAGGAGGCCGAGAAGCATGTGGCCGACTTGAAGCAGCAGCTGAAGGAAATGCAGGCCGACAATGCGATGATCAACGAGGAGGTTGACTCGGAACAGATTGCCGAGGTGGTGTCGAAATGGACTGGCATTCCTGTAACTCGAATGCTGCAGAGCGAACGCGAGCGTTTGCTCCATCTTGAGGATGAGTTGCACAAGCGTGTAGTGGGACAGGACGAAGCCATCAGCACTATTGCTAACGCCATACGCCGTAGCCGCACAGGATTGAGTGACGGTCGCCGTCCCATAGGCTCGTTCCTTTTCTTGGGAACTACAGGCGTGGGTAAGACTGAGTTGGCGCGAGCACTGGCAGAGGTGATGTTTGACGATGAAGATATGATGGTGCGTATTGATATGAGCGAGTATCAGGAGCGGCACAGCGTGTCGCGACTCATTGGAGCGCCTCCAGGATATGTGGGCTATGACGAGAGTGGCCAGCTGACCGAGGCCGTCCGCCGGAAACCATACAGTATAGTGCTTTTCGACGAGATTGAGAAGGCGCATCCCGATGTGTTCAACACTTTGTTGCAGGTGCTTGAGGACGGTCGGTTGACAGACAATAAAGGTCGTACCGCCGACTTTAAGAATACGGTGATAATTATGACCTCGAACATGGGCAGCGATGTTATCCGCCAGCGGTTGGAGGGAAGTGCGATGAGTGAGTATGAGTTGGAGGAGACCAAGAATGCCGTGCTTGAACTGCTCAAGCAGCAGGTAAGACCCGAGTTTCTGAACCGTATTGACGAGATTGTGATGTTCCGTCCGCTTACCAAGAACCAAATCCGCGAGGTGGTGAAGATTCAGCTGAACAATGCCGCCAAGATGCTGGAGAAGAACGAGATTCTGATTTCGGCCACCGACGAGGCTATTGACCACTTGGCCACAATAGGTTACGACCCAGCTATGGGCGCAAGACCGGTGAAGCGTGTCATTCAGCGAGAAATCCTCAATGAGCTGTCGCGCCAGATTCTTGAAGAAAAAATCAAGACCAACGATACAATTATTATCGACGTGATTGACGACCAGTTTGTCTTCTACAACCCCGCAAAAGGAGCCTGATGTAATGTGTTAATTCATTAATGCATTAATATTAAAATGAAAGAGGGTGTCCTTAACTTTAGGGACACCCTCTTTTTTTATTTACTAATTCGATGGATTAACGCATTGACGAATTTACGAATTAACACGTTCGTAAATCAATGCATTCCATTGTTCCGTTGGAATAGACGGCGTAGTTGCGATGCAACAGCCAGTCGCCTACGTTGACGTAGGTGGAGCGGTTGCCGTTGTCGGCTACGATTTCCCTTACTAAAGGTGTGTGCCGGTGGCCGAAGACACAATAGTCGAAAGGTTCGTTCAGCAATCGCTGGCGACAGTAGATTACTATGCCTTCGCGGTCGTCGCCTTGGTATTCGAAGATGTGGGGATTTTTTTTGATGTGTCCTTTCCTGCTGTTACGGCTCCATCCAGTGGCCAGTCCGAAGGTCATCCATTCGGGCAGGATGGAGAAGAGACGTTGGTTTATGGGGCTGCGGAAAATGCGGCGCAGACAGTCGTAGCGTTTGTCAAGGTGTCCTAACCCGTCGCCGTGGCCGATAAGGAAGCGTTTGCCGTCGAACTCAAGGGTGTCGGGTTCGTTGTGCATGGTGATGGCCATTTCCTGCTTCAGATAGTCGAACATCCACATGTCGTGGTTGCCGACAAAGAAGTGCAGTTCGACACCGGTGTCGGATAGCTGGGCCATGCGCCCGAGAAGGCGGGTGTAACCTTTCGGAACCACATATTTGTAGGTGAACCAGAAGTCGAACATGTCGCCAAGAAAGACAACCATGGCGGCATCGGTCTGCATGCGGTCAAGGAGCAAGCAAAGCTCTTTTTCGCGTTGCAGAGAGTCGTCGTCGGCACCGAGGTGGGCATCGGTGATGAAATATAGTTTATTACCGGGCATACTGGAATCGGGTGCGCTCCACTTGGTTTTTGAAGTTGAGGGTGTGGGGGTTGTCGGGAAGGCTTTCTTCCAAGCCTTCGAGCACGGCTTCGTAGAATTCGAAACTGTCTTCGGGGTTGATGAGAGGACGGTTGTTGAAAGGTTTGTAGAGGGCGATGAGGGTGGTGAGAGAGCCGAGGTTGTCCTCGATGAAGTTGACTACGTAGTGTTGCTGGTCGGCAAAGGCGGAGAGGTAAAGGGAGTCGGTCAACTGCCGTGCGGCGGAGTATTCGGCTTCGGTAATGGTGCCTTCGCTGAGGAGCTGTTGGTTTTGCTGGTCGGTAGCAACGATGTCGCGAAGGGCTTGACTGCCATGATTGGAGTAGTCTTGCAGTTGCCATAACAGTTGTGATTCGGAACCGCCTTGGAGGTGATAGGTGTTGGAAAGGGAGTCGTAGCAGCCTTCAATGGTGATGGTTTCGCCCATGTCGGGGAGGAGAACTATGTAATCGGCGTCACTCACATGCACGTTGTAGAAAGTCTTGTAGGGCATGGTGTAGCGGAATTTGAAGTGACCTTTGCTGTCGAGAGTCACCGAGTCCAGAAATAGTCGGGAGTCTGGAGTCATCTCCTCAATATAGATGACTTTGCCTGCACCTCCGGCAAGGGTGCCTTGGATGGTGATGTCGTCTTTGTTGCCACACGATGCAAGGGCAAGGATTGCGGCGACAATTATAAGCTGGATTTTTTTCATGCTTTATGGCTTTAAACTGATAATATTAATACAATTTTCCATCTTCTGACAGCCATTGCATAAACAGGTCGGCAACGGCGAGAGCAGCCATGCTTTCCACAATGACAGGCAGTCGAGAACTGTGGTCAATGTCATGGCGGCCATGGGGTGAGACGTTTTTCAAGGTTCCGTCTGGCATTCGGCATGTCATGTCTTGTGGATGGGTGACGGGGGGATGGAATCCGACATGGAATACTACAGGCATGCCGTTGCTGATGCCTCCCTGCACACCTCCGCAATGGTTGGTTGAGGTGAGGGTCTCGTTTTGGCCGTGGGCATTCCATTGGTCAGGATATTCGTTGGCGGGCAGTCTCCAGTCGTCGGGCTGGCTGCCTGTGCAGAAATTTACTGCCGAGGGAATGGACAAAACGGCATAGGAAAGCCTTGCGTTGAGACGGTCGAAAACGGGGATTCCCACTCCGGCAGGCAGACCTGTTACGGTGCAGGTGACCAAAAATCCGTGATGGACAGCGTTGAGGGCTATGTGATGCTGAGCAAGCCATAGCTTGGCTATAGCCCCTGCCACGACACGGGCAACCGTTTCGCGCCCCGAGGCACGGCCGCCGCCACGGTAGTCGCGGTGATGGTATTTCTGTTGATAGGTGTAGTCGGCATGGCCGGGACGGCAACAGTTGCGCAACGATTCATAGTCCTCCGACCGAGAGTCGCTGTTGGGAACAGTGAAGGCAATGGGAGTGCCGAGTGTGCGGTTTTCGAAGATACCGCTGAGCCATTCCACAGGGTCAGGTTCCTTGCGCATAGTGGTGAGCGTCGAAGAGGTGTCGCCTTCGCGACGGCGACGGAGCTCTTCAGCGACAAAATCGCAGTCAATAAATAATCCGGCTGGACAACCGTCGATGATGCCTCCCATTGCTGGGCCATGTGACTCGCCGAAGGTTGTCAGCCGGAAAAGAGTGCCGAACGTATTCACTTATTTACGGATTACCTGAATGCCGTTGTTTTGGTTGTTCCCAGGAATGATGTCGAGCAGTTCGACTTCGAAGATAAGGGTGGAACCGGGAGGAATGGACCCCATGGGCTGTTCGCCATAGGCCAGATTGTAGGGGATGTAGAAGGTGTATTTGGAGCCAATATCCATCAGTTGTAGACCTTCAGTCCATCCGGGAATGACTTGGTTGAGGAAGAATTCGGCGGGTTGACCGCGTTCAACACTGCTGTCGAACACTTTTCCATCGAGCAGCTTGCCTGTATAGTGGACTTTTACTTTGTCGGTGGCTTTGGGTTTCTTGCCATTGCCTTTTCTTTCAATTTTGTATTGCAGGCCGCTCTTAGTCTGGTAAACCGATTTATTGAGGGAGTTCTCTTCCATGAATTTCTTTCCTGCAGCAATGTTGTCGTCTTTGCTTGCCATCATTTTTTCCTGTTCTTCGCGTTGGCGTTTCTCAAATTCCTGCTGGAAACGGGTGAGCAGAGGACGCATTGTGGCTTCATCCCAACGGTTCTGTCCCTTGTAGCAGTCAATCATGGATTGGCCGGCGGCCTGTCCATTGATGCCGAGATTCTGTTGAAGCCAGTTTTGGTAGATGTCCTTACCGATGGCATAGGAGGCAGAGTCGTTGAAGTTTTTCAGTTCGATGGGACGATACATGTCGTTCATCTGTTGCTGTTTCTGGTAGGCTGCCAGGGTCTCGTCAAGAGTCTTCTGGGTCTTCTCGTACAGGTCGGCCTTCTGTTTCAACAGATTGTAGTCGGCCTCACTCATAGTAACTTTCCCTCTTTTAATCTTCACCTCTTGGGCAGTGGCCATGGCTCCCACGGTCAAAACTGCCAAAAGAATCAGTACTTTTTTCATCTTTGTACAAGTTATGTTTTATTTATAAATTAATTTGTTATTGTCTGACATACCACATAACATTAATGTCACCCAGCGTTAAGCAGGCTGACATTAATGTTATGTGTTCCGGGACGGAACCGGTTTGTTTATTTGTACTCTTTGGGTGCAACACCGTCGAGAATCTCTTTGCCACAGATGGCTAGAGCAAGCATCTCGTTTTCGCCTTTGTAAACCTTGACGGGGGCAATCCAGCTGACGCGGTCGGTAATCATCTGCATCCAAGGTTTGCTGTAGGCGATACCGCCTGTGAGAAGGATGGCGTCGACTTTACCGCTTACAACAGCAGCGAGACGGCTGATTTCCAACGAGACTTGGTAGCAGAAAGCATCAACCAGAAGCTGGCATTTCTTGTCGCCGGCAAGGGCTTTCTTCTCCACCTCGTAAGCGTCGTTGGTGCCGAGGTAAGCCACAAAACCGCCTTCTGCGGTGACAATCTTCTTCAGCTGGGCTTCGGTATATTTACCGCTACATGCCACTTCAATCAGCTTGCTGGCATTGATGCTGCCGCAACGAGTGGGAGAGAAGGCTCCAAGACCGCACAAAGCACGGTTCACTTCGACACAACGGCCATGCTCGTGGATACCCACGCTGACACCTCCACCCATGTGGGCGATGATAAGATTGAGGTCTTCGTAATGTTTGCCTAACTCACGGGCATAGAGTTTGGCTGTCATCTTCTGGTTTAGGCAGTGCCAGATGACACCTTCGTGCGAGGGGTCGAGGTCGAAGATGGGGTGACCGGTAATCTTTGCATATTCGGGACGCTCATCCACAATGCCGGGGTCGGCAATATAGGCACAAGGCAGTCCAATTTCGTTGGCGATAGAGTCGCTTATCAATGCACCCAGATTGCAGGCATGCTTGCCTTGAATACCGTCGTGGCATTCTTTTTTCATCAAGTCATTCACGCGATAGGCACCGCTTTCGCAGGGACGGGTAAGACCGCCACGACCCATCACTACAGCTATCTCGTCAGTGCCGATACCATGTCGTTTCAACATATCAAGGATGGCACCCTTGCGATAGTCAAACTGGTCTGCCACTTCGTGGAATTTCTGTATTTCCTCAATGGGATGCGATAAGTTTTCAGTAAACACTTCCGTTTCTCCATTGTAAATGGCAGCCTTTGTCGAGGTTGCACCCGGATTGATTACTAAGGTGTATTTCTTTGTGCTCATAATATATTATGTTTTCGTTTTTTTATTATTTCATTTACATTATCAAGCATACACATAGAAATGCATTATACTTCAGTTTGCAAAGATATAAAAAATATTTGGTTTAATACAAATCAATGTGATATTTTAACAAAAAAAACATATTTTCACTGGTGTTTACTTCTCTTTAAAAGATAAGGGAGCAACACTTGATTCATTCCAAGTCCTATGTCTATTGGCTGGTAATCAATTCGGTATTGGATGGCGTGACGTTTCAGGTCGGCAGTCTGCTGATGCATGAGGTCTTGATAGCGTTCCATCACCTCCGACGGCATCACTTTGAGATGCCGGCCGCTTTCCAAATCGATAAATTCAGTGGGACGGTTGGAAAAGTTGAATTCTACTTCTTGGGCATGGTGCAGTGTGTGGAACAGCAACACTTCGTGTTTGCAATGACGTAGATGGCGCAGCGCATCCATTAGTGGGTCTCGGTCGGAAGGCTTGACAAGAGCGTCGGTGAAAATCACCACCATCGAGCGTCGGTGCAGCCTCTCTGCTGTCAGATGAAGGGCTTCGGTGATCTCTGTGCCACGGTTGGTACCGATTTTATCATTTGTTTTGCCTTTGGTCGGTGCTGCAACTCTCAATTCGGTCTCAAGTAATTGGAGAATATATTGTTGGAATGCACGACTACTGCGACAGTCAGTCTGCAAGTCAATACCCTCGCTCACCAGCGAGAGACCGAAAGCATCCCTTTGCCTCACCAACAATTCGGTGAGTACGGCTGCTGCATAGCACGAAAAAGTAAGTTTGTTTGGATGTTGGAGGTCGCCTTGCCTCTCGGTGGGAAGCAGCATTGAGCCACTGTGATCAATGACCAATTGACAGCGGAGATTTGTCTCCTCCTCAAAGCGCTTCACAAAAAGCTTGTCCGTCCGGCCGTAAAGCTTCCAGTCGATGTTCCGGATTGATTCGCCTTGTGCATATTGTCGGTGCTCGGCAAACTCGACCGAAAAACCATGAAAAGGACTCCTATGCAAGCCCGCGATGAATCCCTCCACCGTTTGGCGTGCATAGAAGTCCAGCGACTTGTATCTTTCTAAATCTTCGAACAATTTTGTTACAGCAGGGCGTCAATCTTGTCAGTGAGAGTTTTCTTCTGTACGGCTCCCACGCTCTTATCCTTCAGTTCACCGTTTTTGAAAAACAGAACGGTAGGGACGTTGCGTATACGGAATCTGCCAGTAACTTCCGGGCATTGGTCCACGTCGGCCTTACCTACAGCCGCACGACCGGCATAGTCGTTAGCAATTTCCTCAATCACGGGAGCGAGGGCTTTGCAGGGACCGCACCATGTGGCGCCAAAATCAATCATGACGACGGCATTGTTCTTCAGTACTTCGTCGAAATTCTGTTCTGTGATAGTGATTTCCATAATTATAAAGATGTTTATTCCATTTTGATGATGCTGCAAAAATACAAAAAAAAAACAAGTAATATCCATTTCCTGTATAAAAATTTTTTTTTCTTCATAACATTAGGTGTTAATTTTTATTCCATCAACATGTTGTGTGTGAATAACTATTTTCCGACATCCAACCGTTGGTAAAAACATCCAATTTTATTTTGTTATAAAAGAAAATATGCGTAATTTTGCATTTCAAATAGTAAAACAAATATAGAATCAATGCCTTTTCGACATGCTGAGGGATAGACTTTTCACCGTCGTCCACCCCGTGTCAGGCCAATACAAACACCTATTCGAGTTACCTCATCCGAACCTATGAAAAAACTTATATATTCCATCGTCATCCTGCTTCTTGCCGCACCCGTGGCAAGCGCACAAAACCACCCTGTCAACCAAGAAGCCCTCGACATGGCCGACCAGTTTGTCACCAACTATGACAGCCTTCTCAACAGCTATGTCCTCAGCAAATACACTTCTACTACACGTAGACATCATGCCAACATTAATACCGACTATGCCTTCGACCAAATACCCGATTCGGTCATAGCTAAACGCCTTGCCTCCCTGCACACGGTCATCCCCATGACCTTCAACCAAGAGGTACGTTCCCACATACGTATGTACCTCAACCGTATGCGCAACCGACTTGATGTTATGCTCACCCTCTCTGAATATTACAACACTCTCTTCGAAGAATCGCTCTCACGCTACGATGTGCCTGAAGAACTCAAATACCTCACCATCGTCGAATCGGCCATGAATCCCCAAGCCACTTCACGTGTCGGTGCTGCCGGCCTCTGGCAGTTCATGTACACCACTGGCAAAAACTACGGTTTGGAAGTCAACTCTATCATAGACGAGCGTCGCGATGCCTACAAGTCATCCGATGCCGCAGCACACTACCTTCACGACCTACACAGCGTTTTTGGCGACTGGCACCTCGCCATCGCTGCCTACAATTGTGGTCCAGGCAACGTCAACAAAGCAATAGCCCGTAGCGGTGGCAAACAGAACTTCTGGCAAATCTATCCCTACCTGCCCCGCGAAACCCGTGGCTATGTGCCAGCCTTCATCGCTGCCACCTACATCATGAATTTCTATCCTGAGCACGGCCTTCATCCCAAACGGGTCACCCTCCCGCTCCGCACTGACACCGTCATGGTGGAACGCAACATGACCTTCTCCAACATCAGCAAATATATCGGCATAGACATCGAAGAACTCCGTGCCCTCAACCCCCAATACCGTGCCGACTATATTCCCGGACAGAATGGCTCCTATCCCCTCTGCCTGCCTACCAGCAAGATGAACGATCTCATACAACATGCTGAGGAGATTTTCCGTGACTCTGAAGATTCGCTGAGCATCAAACCTGTCACCGTGGACCCTGTTGAAGATCGCCCCATAGTGACCAAGAAAAAAAATACCGGGCGACGCAATTCCAGTTCCAATTATCATAAAGTGCGTCGTGGAGAAACACTCTCTTCCATTGCCGCCAAGCACGGCACCACAGTCCGCAACCTTAAAAAACTCAACAATCTCCGTTCCGACCGCATACGCTATGGGCAGCGGCTTAGAGTGCGTTAACAACCTTTCCTCTGTACACGCACTGACAATACATACTTGATTAACCCATCCTCCTCCACCATGAAAAAGACCCTCTTGATCATTTGGCGCATTGTCAGAAACAAATATGTAGCCGCCACACTTATCTTCCTTCTTTTCTTCCTCTTCTTGGGAGAAAACAATGTCATGGTCACCCACAAACTCAAACGTGAAGTCTCCGAACTCAACAAAGAGGCAAAACTTATACGCCAAGGAATTGAGCAGGACAGTATTGCAGCCGTATCACTTATTGACAACCCCGATGCCATTGAAACCTATGGTCGGGAGCACTACTATATGAAACGTCAAGATGAAGACATCTTCATCGTCAAAGAGTGAGTCTCCCCATGCGCAAAATCATTCTCATCATTCTTCTTACACTCTTCTCCATTGGTCTTTTCGCATCGTGCGAAAGCTTGAAACGTTTCCTCAACCAAGACTTGGAAGAAGAAGACTATACCATGGGCGAGCTTTATGCTGACGAATATGTCAAAGAAGTGCCTTATGTCCCCACAGTCTCCGAAGAAGCCCGTCGCAGTGGTAACGTCAACGCACTTGGCATTGAGCGCGAACCCGGTGACAATGAGGCTCTTTATGATGCTATCCAAGCATGGATGGGTACTCCTTACCGCTACGGTGGCAACGACAAGGATGGTGTCGACTGCTCTGGTTTTGTAGGTCACATCTATCGTCAGGTCTATAATTTCAATCTCCACCGTGTGGCCAACGACATGCAACAAGATGTCATCCTCATCTCCAAGAGCGAGCTGCGCGAAGGAGATCTGGTTTTCTTCACCAATAGCAAAGGCAAAGTATCGCACGTGGGCATTTATCTGAAAGATGGACTCTTTGTCCACTCGTCCACCTCTCGTGGTGTCATCATCAGTCGTCTTGACGACAAATATTGGAGCAAACATTTCTACAAGGGAGGTCATCTCGAATAGACAACACTTTCTCTCATTCTTTTCCTATATTTACGAGCAGTACGCAATCCATAGGTGCATATCAGTGGCATCCCTCGCTGATTATTGACCTGTATGTGCAAAATTGTCGTGTGATTCTTCCATCACTCGTTCATCTATCCGTTTACGTTACATGTACGTTTATTTATACTTCGGTGGAGGTAAAACGAAGGTATAAATGAGGTAGAAGTGAGGTATAACTAACGAGGGAAGAACGACGGTGGTGTTGGGTAAAAACATCTTTACATTTGGCGAATGACAAATGTAAGGCTTTGGTTGTTATGGCTATGTATTCCTTTATTTGGCTGGATAGCCGAGGGATTGAAGAATGGTGACAAGGCGGTCACGGAAGTCGCCTTGGATAATGATTTGGCCGTCTTTAACGCTTCCGCCAACGCCACAGCGTGTTTTGAGGGTTCGGCCAAGATCGTTCAGGTCGTCATCGCTGCCGATAAAATTGTCCACCACCGTGACGGTTTTACCGCCACGTCCGCTACGCTCCATGCGAATATGGAGTTTTTGTTGAGAAGGAGGCAGGGTTTCGGTCTGCTCGCAGTCGTCCTCGTACTGGTATTGGTAGTCCGGATTGGTGGAGTAGACCACACCGACAGCGGTGCGATTTTTTTTGTTCTTCGACATAATTTATTTCTTTTTAGGGAAGAGCTGGCTACCAGTCATCTCCCATTGGTCGCGGACTAACTGCAGTTGTTCGGAGGCTTTAGGGGAGATAAGGGCGCGTTTCATGTCGCGTTTGAGAATCTTGAGGCTGCGGGTGTGATTGACAAAGTGTAATTCATTGCCTACATTCTCGCCTTCACCGTCGATGTTGACCCATTTGTCGACATTGCCTGCAACGAAGACTTCGTGGGCTTTGAACATTTCGACATGCTGACTAAGTTCAAAGTGGTTGGCGTATACAAGGGGGCCGGTGACCGGCAGGTGTTCGATGGGTATTTTGTCGACTATGCTGATGTCGATGAGACCGTCGTCGAGTTTAGCTTGGGGTGCTACGGCTGCGTTGTAACCGAATTGGTTGCTGTTGGCAAAAGTAGTGAACCAGGCTTTGCGTCGGATTTCTTTGCCGTCGATGACAAGGGTGTAGTCTTTTGATTCGTAAGTGGGGTATTCGCGGACAATGAGGTTGAGGTAGGCGGAGAAGCCGCGCATTTTAGCCGCTTTCATGAGGCGTGCAATATAGGCGTCGAAGCCCACACCAGCGATGCTGGCGATGTAGAACTTCTCGTTGAGGGTGATGGTGTCGATGAGACCCGGGTTATCTTGGTTGAGGACACGGATGGCAAAAGCCGGAGTGAGGGGTATTTTCATGCATCGTGCCAATCCGTTGCCACTGCCACATGGGATAATACCGAGGGTGGCGTCGCTGCCGTGCATGCCTGTAATGATATCATTCACGCTGCCGTCACCTCCCACGGCGGTGATTACATCGAAACCTTCGTCAGCTCCATGTCGTGCCAGTTCAGTGCCGTGGTGTATGTGTTCGGTGTAGCGGACTTCGTAGTCATAGATGTCTTGGTTAAGATTGGCATTGAGAAGTCGTTCTATTTTTTTCTGTCGGCCAATGCCCGAGATGGGGTTGACTATGACAAGCATTTTTTTCTTCATGGTTAGTGGATTTGGTTGTTTATGAGGCGGTGGTTGTATTGTTGGACAATGGCTTTGAGCAGTTGTATGTTGCCGTTGCCCTCTTCTTTGTCCTGCGACAGGACGGCTACGCCTTCGGGGGTTTCGAGTTGGTAATAACTGTTGCCGTAGGCGATTTGCCAGCCGTTGTCAGGATTGCGGAAAACACTGGTGCCGAAACATACTGTGTTGGCCCGGATGCCGAGGTAGTCAAGCAGTGTGGGCATGATGTCGGTTTGCTGCATAAGGCGGCTATAAACATGATGCGGCGGATTGTTGGCAGATGAGTCTGTGGCAGAATGGGGAAGATGGATAATCATCGGTATGCGGTACCAGCCGTTGTAATCGTTGTATTCGCGGCTGAGTCCTTGTCCGCTGTGGTCGGCAGTGACGAGGAAGACCGTATGCTCATACCAGTCCGTTTGTTTAGCGGCTTCGAAGAAGAGTCGCAGGGCATTGTCGGAATAGGCGACCACTTGGCAGAGTGGGTGCGGGCCTTCGGGGAACTGACCTTCGCGTTCGGGCTGCATGGTGTAGGGGTGGTGCGACGAAATAGTGAAAACACCTGCAAAGAAAGGCTGAGGGAAATCGTTCAAGCGGCGTGCCATGAATTGTAGAAAATGTTCATCGAAAATACCCCACACACCGTCATAGTCCGACTCTCGGGAGCGTCGGTCGGCCATATATTCGTTTTGTCCGTAGTATTCGGAGAATCCCATGCGGGAGCATAGTTTGTCGAACGACATGACACCGTTGTAGCTGCCGTGGAAGAAAGCGGTATGATAACCATTGTCGCGCAGGATGCCGGGCAGAGAATGGAGGCTATCGTTAGCATAGTCACTCATCGTGATGGGGAAAGGCATAAGCGTAGGCAGCGAACTGAAAATTGCCGGAATGCCCTCTATAGACTTCTTGCCGTTGGCACGCCCCTGATAGACGAGGCTGTGTTCAGCCAGTGAGTCGAGGAAAGGAGTGAAAGACTGCATGGCACCATGATTGTAGCACCCCATGTATTCCTGCGAGAAACTTTCAAGGACTATAATTACAACGTTGTAGTATTGACGTTTGATAGAGTCGGGAGTGGCATTGTAGAAGTAACCCGCATTGGGAGCCCAAGCGGGAGTCCAAGGTATCGTGTCGGCAAAGTCGACGGGTGAATAGACGGGGTTGAAGAGTTGGCTGGCTTGTGCGTCGTTCATGTAGTTGACTTCATTCAAGGTGCCGCCTCTGAACGTGCGGACGATGTTGTAACCGCTGTTGGTAACCAGAGCCGAATTCTTGGCTTGACAGTACTTTGTCGTATCGTGCCAGTCGATATTCTTGCCGAACCCACCACGGAGGAGGAAGATGACAACAGCAACGCCCACTACAAGGCCGACCAAATCGTTGATGCGGTGATTGCGATATTTGTTGCGCCCTATGAGGCGTATTTTATTTCCAAACCAAAAAGTGAGAAAGATGAGCAGGAAGCCGAAGAGAGTCGAATGCCAATAGTCGACAAGGAAGTGTGGCCACAAGCTGCCCATGTTGCCGCTAATGCCGAGATATTGGAATATCTCGCCAGTGAGACGGCGGTAAGTATACTGGTAGTAGGAAGCGTCGCAGATATCGCTGATAATGATGAAAAGGACGGGAACGTAAAAAAGCAATATTTCGGTAAGACGGTGGTATAGTTTGTTCCAACGGAACTTAAAAGGCAACAGATTGGCTACGAAATAAGGCAGCAGAATGCATCCTATTGTCGCTATGCCGAAAATAATATTGCCCCATACAACGCCTATCCATTCTTTAAAGTCGGCGACATGGAAAATTCGGGTATTGGCGAGGTAGAAAAATGCTTGGGCGGCAAAAAGGAGAATCAGCGCCAGCAAAGCCTTGCTGAAAAGATAACCATAAATATTGCTGGTGTAAATCCAGCCGCGTTTGCGTTTAGCAGTCATTTGGGTCTGTAGTTTGATTGGGTGAGGATTTTCTGGGCATCAGTCTCTTCAAAGAGCTCTTGTATAGAGTGATTGGTATTTTTCATATAACGGCTGACAATGTGCCATCCGATATAGTCTGTAGTCCGAGGTGAGGAATCGCGGAAAGCATTCGTCTTCGGAGCATCGTCTATGAGGTTGTGAAAGCGCATATAGTCGGTTTCGTAGAGGAGTTTGGTCTGCAGCAGGTAGGTCCAGACATTCTCCTCGTTGCGTTCCATCCAGTCCAACTGTTGTCCGGTGTAGCGAAGCAGGATGCTGTCCGATGTTTCGGGGAGAGTCTGTTGGGCGAAATAGATGGCCTTTCCTTCGGAAATCATATAGTCGAGCAACGACATTTCCCGGTCGGAAGGAATGGCAATATGTTGTCGGGCGATAGCGGTAAGACAGTCGGCCGGTAGGTATTCTCGACGGCTTTGAAGAACAAGGTATAGAGGATTGTTGAAATAATTGTAGCGTGCAGTGTAAGGGAGGATGTATTGGTCGAGGCTGATAATAAGTTCATGGCTGTTACATCCTACGCGCATGTCGTAATTGAAAGTGCCCGAAAGATAGGTGTAGACCTTGTCGTATCGGATGGTAGGGCATAGCTTTTCGGCACGTGCCAAGGCATCACCCAAGACAATGGCTTCCTCTTTCATGTCACCGAACGTGCTGTCTGCAATGCGGTAGATGTCGCGCATTGTAGGGTCTTGAACAAAACCGTTGAGCATCTGCATGAAGTCGGGATTGTCAAGTTGGAGGTTAAGCAGGTCAGTGCGGTACTCATTTGCCACCCCTTGCAGCTTGGCGGGCAATTGGTCAACAGGAGTTTCAAAAAGCACCTTGTCGAAACGGTGGATTGTTACCGCTTCGACAGGTGCTTGTTTGCAACTTATTGTTAGTATCGTGTATATGAACGAACAAAGAGTGAATAGAATAACAAACGATACAGAAAACCGCAGAGGCAAGAATCTCTGTTGTTCGGTATGGAACCGGAGATGGCTTTTCTTCACAACGATTCTCCTCTTTACAGATTATTCTTTGGTTTCACTTTCTTGTTCTTTGGCTTCGGCGGCTTCGTCGAGAATCCGTATCTTGGCTTCGAGAAGGGCTATCTGCTTGCGAGTGTTGTCCATTTTGCGTTCGAACTCTTCTTTCAGGAGATCGGCTTGTTTGCTGTTGGCAAGGAAACCGAGGTTGTTTTCCCAGAGTTTCAGGTCAGAACGCATTTTTTCGATTTGGTTGAGAAGTTGGTTCTTCTCGCTGCCGAGGAAGTGTTGGTTGTTGCCGTTAGAGTGGTTGCGGATGCGTTCGCGATAGTTGTTCTCGTCGGCTTCGCGGGCAGAGATTTTGAGCTGTTCAAAGATGTTGTTGATGAGAGACCTGTATTCCTTTTGAATGTGGTCTTTCTCTTTCATGGGAACATGGCCAATTTCAGCCCAGCGACGTTGGAAATCTTTGATGGCGTTGAGATTCTCTTCCTTGTTGTCACCAAACTGATGGGCTTTGATTTCTTCAAGAATGGCCGTTTTTTTGGCGAGATTTTCGCTCTCGCTGTTGCGGATGTCTTTGAAGAATTCGCCTTTCTTGGCAAAGAATTCATCGCAGGCACTGCGGAAACGATGCCATATCTTGTCGCTCACTTTGCGGCTGGTAGGACCAATGGTTTTCCATTCAGCCTGAAGCTGCAACAACTCTTCTGTGGCTTTTTTCCAGTCTTCGCGCTTGGCGATAGCTTCGGCACGTAGGCAGAGATCTATCTTTTTATTGTAGTTCTCTGACTGCTCGTCGCGCATCTGTCCAAAGTGGAGTTTCTTGTCGGCATAGTGTTTGTCGATGATGCCTTTGAACTGTGCCCAGATGGTTTCGTTCTGTTCACGGGGAACGGGGCCAATGCTCTTCCACAGTTTCAGCAATTCGTCGAGAGCTTCTGTGGTGTCATTCCATGCTTTGGTGGATTGGGGCTGTTCCTGCGTTATTTCGGAAGCTTTCTCGATTAAGGCCTGTTTGGCAAGGAGGTTTTGGTCGAGTTCTTCTTTCCGCTGGTCGTAGTATTCGCGGCGACGTTCATCAATCTGGTTGGCGGCATTGTTGAAACGTTGCCAAGTCTCCTCGTTTTGTTCTGTGGGGACTGGGCCAATCTCGCGCCATTGGGCACGAAGTTCCTGAAGAGCTTTGAAAGCTTTGACTACAGAGGTCTCCACAATGAGCTCCTCAGCGCGCTCGCAGAGTTGGATTTTCTGCTCCAGATTGCGCTTCAAGTCAAGCATGCGTAGCTCTTTGTTTATCTTTACTTTGTTGAAAAATTGCTCAATGAGGAAATGATAATTCTGCCAGAGGTCGTTCATCTGGTCGCGAGGTACTTCACCGATGGATTTCCATTTTTCTTGAATGGCGTTGAACTCGTCGTAGGTCTGTTTCAGGGTTTCCTCATCCTTGTCGATAAGGGTGCGGAGTTCCTCAAGGATTTGTTTCTTGGCCTCGAGGTTGGCGGCTTTTTGGGCGTCGATTTCCTCCTGCTTTTTCTGGCGACGGGCGCGGTAGCCATCATAGGCTTTGTAGAACGCTTCAGCAACGGCATCGTTGGCGGGTTTGTAGTCGTCTTTGTCCCCGCCTTCGGCCAGAAAAGCTTCGAAAGCCTGTTTCTCCACTTCCTTGTTGAGGATGTTGAATTGGTTGCGGATGGCACTTGCTCTGTTGCGGATGAGGGTGATGTCGTCGTTCATCAGCTCGTTGAAAGCGGCGAGCAGGTCTTCGCGACCCATGGAGGTGTAGTCCACTTCGGGTTCGGGTTCGGCCTCGGTGTGTGTTGTCCCCTCGGCTGCCGGTTGTTCGGCAACGGGTTCGGAGACTGTTGTTGTGTTGTTTGTGTCAGAGTCGTTCTCAACGGTGGTAGCAGGAGCTTCTTGCTGAGCAACGGGTTGCAGTGTGTCGTTGGTGACATTTTCCTCGGTCGAGGGGGTTACTGCATTTTCATTCAGATCTTCCATTTTGATGGTGTATTGTTTTTAGAATTAGTTCTGTAATATATAGTTACAGACGTTTGATTGGATTATTGTGCCAATGTGGCAAAATGCAAAATTACAACTTTTTTTTTAATGAATGGGACAATGTTGTTTAAAAGGATATAAAATTTATTAATTGTCGTCGTTTTGTCTCATTTTTCCTTAATGTGTCTTGGTTTGACGTGTCAGGAGCCCTCGGGTGACGTTGCGGCGGAAGGCCACGAGTTTGTTTCCTTTTGCGAACTGCAGTTTCAGGGCGAATGAACACCACAGCACCAGTGTGCCTCCCCACTTGATGGCTTCTTTGACGAGGCGGTTGAGGTATTTTTTGCGCGAAATCTGAAGTGTACGGTAGCGTTCGCTTACTCCGATGCTGTATGTCAGTCGGTCGAAATAGTCTTGGGTTAGCTTGTGTGGCGGGATGATGTGGTTGAGGATGGCTGTGGGCAGGTAGTAGAAGTGCATGCCGTGGGTGGTCATTTTGTCGAAGAGGTCTTTTTCTTCGGCACCGATAAGGTTGTTGCCTTTGCGTCCCAGTTCAACGTTGAAGAGCCCCACGGTGTCGAAGACACTCTTGCGGTAGCATGCGTTTCCTCCACCGGGGAATGCCCCGCGGGGGAATTCTTTTTCTTTGTCGCCCAGATAGAGTCTGCCGGTAATGAGCTGTCGGGTATAGTGCGACATCCATGCAGGCTCTTCGGTCTCGTAGAGGGGCAGGATAGGGCCTCCCGCGGCCACAGCGTTAGGGTGCCGGGCAAAAAAATCGGCGTATGTACGTAGATACTCTTTGTTCACTGTGGCATCGTCGTCTACATAGGCCAGCAGCTCTCCCTCCGACTGCCGTATGCCGCAGTTGCGGGCAAACGAAAGACCCTGATTTGTCTCCACGCAATAGCGGAAACGGATGTCGGGATAGTCGGTTTGGAAACGTCGGCACTCGCTCTCGGTCGAGTCGGTGCTGTTGTTGTTCACCAGCACTATCTCGTATTCGTTGTGTGGCAAGTCGTTCTCGGCAACGCTTTTCAGCACATTATAAATGTATTTGTCGCGGTTGTAGGTGCAGAGGATTACGGATATCAGCGGTGAGCTGTCTCCTGTATTTTTAACGGCATTGTCTGTGTTCATTTCTCAGTTTGTGTTTTGAAACCACTTATCATAAGTTTAATATCCTGAATGGGTACAGACCTTTTCAACCCTTAAACTATTCTTGTTTTGCAGATTTTCCCTTCCTGTCATCGGTGGATTTTCTCCGTCGGTAGTAGATGAAGAGAACCCCACCGATAATCAACACCGTGGCAATTGAGCAAATGAGTGTAATATTGTCTAACCTGTGCATGGTGGGAGCCTCATTGCGGAACTCAATGACGTGGTCGCCTTCGGGTATGACCATGGCGCGCAGTATGTAGTTGGCGCGGAGATACTCGGCGGGCTTGCCGTCGATATAGGCTTTCCAGTCGGGCTCATAGTATATCTCGCTGAAGACTGCCAACTGAGGCAAGCGGCTGTGGCTGCGATAGGTCAGTGTGTTCAGGTCGGTGGGATGCTTGTGCTCCATCACGATGGAGGCAGTGCTGTCCACACCGTTTGCCGCCATGCCGTCAATTACCACTTTGGGCAGACCCTGCAACTTGTCGCCCATCTCAGCCACATTTATCACGGCACACTTGGCGGGATTGAATGGCGCATAGGTGGTATCGACGTCGCTCAGCATCAGTATCTCGTCGTTGGCGTTTTCTGCCCGGCGTATGGTTTGTACAAACCAGCAGTTGCCCAGCGCATCGGGGTTGCGGTGCACCTGCCCGTTGTTCATCACGATGTAGCGGGTGTTGAGCATGTTCAGCACATTCTGGTTGATGCGGTAGCTGATGTAGAAATCAATCAGGTCTTGGTAGCGGCGCAACTTGGCGGCGCTGTATCCGCCCACCTGATTATGGAAAGCCGAGGGCTTGGAGTCGTTGAAGGTGTTCACCGCCAGATTCAGCACACGGTAGTCTTGGTCGCCTGCCTGTAATGCCATGGCGTCGATGTCACGGTCATACTGTGCCGGCTGCATCTCCAGCATTCGTGCGTTGCGCACATAGTTGTCTTTGTTCAGATAACGGCTGTTCACGCCCTGCAAGTCAATCACTGTCAGCACGGCCAACACAGCCACCACAGGAAGTACGGCCTTGGGTTTGGCAACCCACCGTTTCAGATAGAGCCACAAGGTTGCGGCAGCCAGCAGTATGAATATGATGCTACGCCACGAGTCGCTTACAAACAGTGCCTTCCTGTCTTTAATGAAGATGTCTTGAATCATTGGCCATTGGTCGCCGTACTGGCGAGCCATCTCCGTGTCGCCGAGACCGCTGTAGCTGAAACTTCCGCTCATCAGCAATCCCAGCAGGATACCTCCCACAGTCACCCCTGCCGCGATGTAGAGACCGCGTAACAGCCGTTTCACTTCGCCTTGCTCCCGCAACGTGGTGGCCTCTTTCAGCCCCAGAACTGCCATCAGCACTGCCAGTGCGTTGGCCAGCACCAAACTCATCGACGGGGTACGGAATTTATTGTATAAAGGCAGGTGGTTGAACATCCATTCGTTGAATCCCATAAAGTTCCTGCCCCACGAGAGGAGGATGGCCAGCAATGTGGCTGCCAGTATCCACCACCGTTCTGGTCCACGCACCACTATCATGCCGAACAGGAACAGGAACATCACTATGGCTCCAAAGTACACGGGACCGCTCGTGAAAGGTTGGTCGCCCCAGTACAGCGGCACCTTCTCTTGATGGAAGTTGCTGTACGAAGCGCTGCTCTTGCTCACCGGCTCAATGCTGCCGCCGCCTTTCGCACCGGGCACCAGCAAGGTGTATGTCTCGCCTATGCCATAGCTCCAGCTGAAAGCATAATTGATATCCAAGCCTTTGTCGTTGGAATTGTTGTTGCGGGGGAAATCCTTGCCATACAAATCCTGCGGAGTGACGGTAATCTCGCTGCCCCCACGCATGGTGTACTGCATGTATTCTTCGTTTACCAACAGATGGCGCGTGTTGCACACCAGTGCCAGCACTACACCCACAACCAAAATGCCTGTGGAAAGCAAAAAACGGACAAAATACTTGTCCTTTATGGAAACAATGGCGTAGACAATACCCATCAGTATGCCTCCGATGGCGGTATAGAGGGTGATCTGTATGTGGTTTAATGCAATCTGCAATCCCAATGCCACCATGAAAAGTATGCCTCCCCATACCAGCATCTGGATTGACCGTTTGCGATCCGAGCTCCACACACCGGCACCTTTCAGGCACAGCAATTCGCCTGCCAACACCGGAGCCATCATCGCCATAGCCCATGCCTTGGTGATATGTCCGGCTTCGATGATAATGATATTGTAGCTGCCCAGGCCGAATGCCAGACCGCCCAGCAAAGCAAGCCACGGGCTTATGCCCAAGGCCACGAGTGCGATATAGAAGCCCAGCAGGTAAAGAAACAACACTCCCATGTCGTTCTGCCGGCCGAAAATCTGCAATGAAAGGATGTTCTTCACGGGGGTGAACACCGAATGCTGCGGGCTGTTGGTAATCTGGTAGCCGGGCATGCCGCTGAACATGCTGGGGCACCATGTGGCATACTCGCCGGTGGCCTCATGGTAGTCCTTCTGTGCTTTAGCCATGCCTTCATATTTCTGCAAATCGCCTTGTGGCAAGGCCTTGCCTTGCAGGATGGGCATAAAGTAAATGGCGGAGATGGCCAGTAACGCCACCACCATACCGATGTGAGTCAGAAACTTCTTCTTCATTATTTTATTTTTTGGATTCGTTAAATTCGTTGATTTGTTGATTGACCGACATATTCACGCAATCACGTATTCACACATTCATGCATTCTTCACCACAGGGTATGAGATACGTGCATGATAGATGCTCAGCATTTTTGTTTTGAGCATCTTCTTGACACGTGTGATGTCGCCGAATGTCAAGTCGCAGTTCTGCAGCTGGTTGTCGCTGATTTTGCTATCTACAACCCGGTCGACCAGTTGGTTTATCGACTCGCTATCGTGATTCTTGAGGCTCTTACAGGCTGCTTCCACACTGTCCACAATCATCACCACTGCTGTCTCTCTCGAAAATGGGGTGGGACCGGGATACTGGAAGTCGGATGGATTGATGGGCTCGTCGGGATGCTCGTTCCGTTGTTTGGCGTAGAAGTATCCCGTCATCGTGGTTCCGTGGTGTGTGCGGATAAAATCCTGCACGGTAGTGGGCAGGTGGTATTTCTTAGCCAACTCTAATCCGGTGCGGACATGCTGTATGATGATGGCTGCGCTTTCGCGGTAGTCCAGTTCGTCGTGGGGGTTGAAACCGCCGTTCTGATTCTCGGTGAAATATAGAGGCGAGGCGACCTTGCCTATGTCGTGGTATAGTGCGCCGACTTTGGCCAGCAGGGCGTTGCCGCCAATCTCGTTGATAAGGTCTTCACTGATGTTGGCCACTTGCATAGCGTGCTGAAATGTGCCGGGGGCATTGCGCGACAACTCTCGCAATGCCGGGGTGTTGGTTGAGGAGAGCTCCATGAGTGTCAAGTTGGTGGTCAGTCCGAAGGCGCGTTCGAAGAGGTAGATCAGCGGGTATGCCAGCAGGGTAAGCAAAGCGTTGAGGAAGAAAACAAGATAGCGTCCTGCGGTGATGCCTTCGAGTGTGCTTTCCTGACTGAGTACACCGAACGTATAAATCAGCGCGTAGGAGAGGAAGATGACCCCGCTCACCAAGAAGAATTTGCTGCGGCTCTCGAAGTTCCGCACCGTCACAATCGACATCATACCGGCAATCAACTGGTAGAAGATAAACTCGAAGGGGTTGGGCACCATGTTGGCCAGGATGATGATAGTGGTGACATGCACATAGAGTGCCACGCGCATGTCAAAAAACACGCGCATCATGATGGGCACGATACATAGCGGCACGATAAGCACCAGTTCGGGGCTTTGGCTCGAGACCAGTGCTGTGAGGGCGGAGATGAGCAGGATGAGCACCATGACAAAGGTCACCTTGCGGTTGTCTTCCAATATGGGGTGGCGGGTGTTTTTCAGGAACATGTAAAGGGCGATGAAGGAGATGATACACAGCATCAGTTGTCCGGCATAGCGCCCCCAGGGATGATAGTTTTCGCGGAACAGTTTGTCGTTTTCTTGTTCAAGCGAGGCTATGATGCGGGCGCGTTCCGGGGTGACGGTTTCGCCTTTGGCAATGATTCGTTCGCCCTGCTTCACCACGCCCGACGAGGTGAGGAGTTGCGACATCCGCGAGTCCATTTCGACCTGTGTGCGGTTGATGTCGTAGACGATGCTGGGCACCAGTACGCTGTCGCGTAGCAGGCTGTTGGTCACGTCGAGGGATGACACATACTCGCCCGTGGTGTGCTCCGAACCCACGTTGCCGTCAAGCAGCACAAGCGTGTGGTTCTCGTAATCGGGCATGTCTTCGGGTATTTCCAAATAGCCAATGGTATAGATGCTGTCCACTGTGCGGCGCATCTGCCGGGCATTAAGCTCACTATGGGTGCGGGTGAGCACATTGAGGCGTTCCACGGCCTCGCTGTGGGCTGTGGGATTGTAATGATAGTAAAGGGTCACGCCCGACAGTGCCATGGCGGTTTCCTGTTCGATTTCGCTTTGCGACTTCTGCACGGCAAAGTCGAAAGGCGCCACCAAATCGTCATTTCGCCAGATGCTGCCTTCGGCGTAGTCATAGTGTTCGCCCTGCCCGTCGCTCGGAAACATCAAGGGGATCAAGGCCGATGTCACCAGCATCAGTATCACTTTGGTCAACAACGGTAAATGCTTCACCGTGGCAAAGATTATATTTTTCAGTTGCATAGGCATTTTTTAAATGTGTTAACCTGTCAATATGCGAATGTGTTAGTCGATTTACATATTAACACATTAACGAATTTGCGAATCCAAAAAGAATCCATTATTTAAAAATGCAAAATTACAAAAAAAAAGTGACGTAACGATTTTTTTTAATGTGCGAATGTATAAACGTGTAAATGTATTAATGTGATAATGCATCAATCGGATTGACGAATTATCACATTAACGAATTAACAAATTTACATCTTCCTTTCTTTGTGTTTTTATAAAGATTTGATATATCATCGTTTGTCCTATTGTAATGGGAGAACGATGGGAGAACGAGCGAAGGAAGAGCTATGGTTGGGGGTTGTTTTTTCGGGGGGATTACTCCAGTTCGTCGGGGTCGCTTAGGTGCCACTCGAAGGTCTGGAAAGTCGACGTCAGGAATTGCTTCATCCGGCCCAGGTAGGTGGTGAGTTTGCGCGGCATGGGTTGCTGGGTGTCGGGGTGGAGCGAGGTGAGGGGTGTACCGTTGGGTGACTGGAATGAGAAGGTGGCGGCATCGATGATGTTCTCGCTCATCCGCGACAGGGCGAGCCAGTGTTCGTGTTGCAGCAGTTCGTCGGCAGGCGGTTCGGCAATACGGGTGGTGACATCGTCGTAGAACTGTTGCTGGAACTGCAGCGCGTCGCGTCCGCGCACAATAAGCATTTTGTCATACAGGTCGAACACGGGGTCGGAAGTCTGCGACGGCGAGCGGTCGAGCATGACGAAGGAGAGGAGCGTGGTGTCGTCGTGGTAGATGAAGCAGGGATACGCTGCATCACCCACGGGGCAGTCGTCGATGCGCAACAGTTTCAATCCGTAGCTGCTGTTCAGCGCCATGGCAAATTCAAAGTTGAAGAAGGTTGTGTTGAGCATCACCACTGCGCTCTTGTTGAGGGTGAAGACGGGATCCTCGAAATATCGGCTGGGCGGGGTTTGTGCTTTTATGTCAATAGGTTTTTTGTCCATGGTTTTTGAATGATTGTGGGGTTGGGAGGCGGACAGTGCCGCTTATTGCTTTTTTTGGGGTTCGAAAGCCTCCTGGCGGGTGAAATCGGGACGGTAGCATGCTTCGGCCTCTAACTCTTGAACCCATCCGCGAAACAGGCCTACGTGATAGAAATGGTCGGTCACTTGGTCGTACTCTTCGCGTGTCAGGGTGCGGTTCAGTTCGTCGGGCAGGCCTTGGCAGGGCGGGAAATACTGCGCCATGAGGGCTACATGCAGATTGGTGGAGAGGTCGGCAAGGGTGTCGAGAACCCCGAGGCTGTTTTCCACTTGTCCGGGCAGCACCAGGTGGCGGACAATAATGCCCCGATAGGCCAGTCCGTGCTCGTCGGTGGGGAGCGACGAACCTTTTTGGTTGTACATCTCGCGGAGGGCGGCGAGGGCCACCTGCGGATAGTCGGCGGCATGGCTGTAGCGGAGAGCTAAACTGGGGTCGGAGTATTTGAAATCGGGCAGATAGATGTCGACGTAGGGGGCAAGGGCGCGGAGGGTTTCGACGCTGTCGTATCCACCGGTGTTGTAGACTATTGTGGGGAAAAGACCGCGGGCATGCAACCCCTCTACAATGTCGGGGACACTGTCGGCGTAATGGGTGGGGCTGACCAAACCCACGATGTTCTCCGTCGCGGGCAACAGCGCGGCAATACCCTCCACAATGGCCTCCACGCCCACAAAACGCGGTGAGAGGGCAGGGGAGAGGTCGCCACGGCTGATGTCGCGGTTTTGGCAATAGACGCATTGAAGATTGCAGTGCGCAAAAAACACATTGCAAATGCCCCGCTCGCCACAGAGAGGAGGCTCCTCGCCGCGGTGCACGCAAATCGTAGCCGCCTCGGGCAGAAGACCGGCACGGCAAAAGCCAAGTGGCTCAACACGGTTGGTGGCGCAATGGTGTGGACAGCGTGTGCATTTCATGGTGCAAAGATACGCTTTTTTTTGTGATAAATGTTCGTGGTTTTAAAAAAAAAGTGTATCTTTGCAGCGTCAACCAACTGAGCTCTTGACGGGTAAGCGGATGGGAGACAGGTTATAATAAAAAAGACGTTGAGCGAAACGTTTTATCTTCGGTTAACCGAACTTTGCAAATTCGTTATCCCGCTGCATGGTAAAGCAAGTGCCAGCGTCCATTATTGCATTAATAACATCAATATAACTAATAATAACAACAAAAATGAAGAAAACCTTAGTAAGTCTATTGAGCCTATTGGCATTATCAAATCTATTCACCCTCACCTCTTGCCAGAAAGAGCAGATGGGTGACGGCACGCAGTTCCGTGCCACGATGGAGGTATGCACCGACCAGAACGGTAAGACCGCCCTCAACGGTACCGCGCTCAACTGGGTGGAAGGCGACCAGATTGTGGTGTATGGCACCGAGGGCAACGGCCTTTATCGTGCCACTCCACAGACTCCTGCCACCGTGGCAGTGTTCAACAACGAGAGCGGTAGGGTGGGCAATGCTCCCTTCCGCGCCT
>DBXQ01000085.1 GCA_002309955.1 Bacteroidales bacterium UBA1208 | reverse complement strand
AAAGTTTTATCGGACACCAATAATAGAATATAAATAGCTAAACTACATATGGTTTGTAAAGGCGTTTTTAGCTTTTTTTGAGAGGGAATTGGGCAAAATCGGTCATTATGGCATCAAAAGCCATGAATAAGCGAGAGAGTGTATAAAAGTCGGTCTAATGACCGATTTGGTTTTATCCACTCATACTGCGGATATCGGGCTTTAACAGCCGTGCGTATGCGGAGCATCTGTACCTTTAGGTCGGCTATCAATTCCAGATTCTCATGCGCCTTGAGAGTGGCCTGCCTACGTGGTTTATCCTCCTCGGCATCCTTTTGTCGCAAATCTTTTGCCGCCATTTCCAGTCGGTTGATGGCATCGTTGGTGATGCCGATTTCCTGCGCCTCTTTGAGATGTTTCCGCAGACCGGTTGCGAGCACATCTGCCTTTTCGATTTCAACATTCTGGAAAAAAATAATAAATCGTTATGGGTAACGTTATGATTTTCGGTAAAATCATTCAAAAATGGGACGTATCAGAGATTATCTTCTCCGGAATGGCGACACCCTGTGGCGTAAGGTGATTCCGCGACTCAATTTGTTGTTGGTAGGGGTATGTATTGTGGGGAACTGTCTTACCAACGCGGGCTTTTGCAGACCTGTGGCATGGGCAGCCGTATTGCAGGGAGTCTGCTTCCTGAATATTATATTTTTCACAAGGGTAGAGCGCACCCGGTTGAGAGGGGTGAATGCACTGCTGTGCGGCATAAGCACTGGGGTCTTTACCTATTGGTGCCTGTTTTTGGAAGCATGGCTGCTGTTGATGCCTATACCGCTGTGGTTCCTATTATTGTTGGTGTGGCGCAATTTTATCCATCCAGTGTCAGTGCGGTTGAGAGTGTGGTATCTGGCGGGAATGTTGCTTTGTATGTTGTTTGCTGTGGTATGCATGATGGAATACCGGTCGGCGTGCAAGGCGTATGACGAGGGGCGTGTGCCGAATGCCAACCCAATGACAGAACGCATTGCGGGCATGCACTTTCTATATCACACGTGCATCTGCATCTACGACGGCTGGAGGCCTCCGCTGCACGACCCTGCCCTGGTGCTGGGGATGCGGCTCAACGGCAGACGCGAACCTCTGCAAGGCATGGAGTTGAAAGACCGCGTGAAGTTGTACCGCAGCTTGTACCCGGACCGCCCTGTTGTGCTTCCATGTGCTTGCTGCCTTGAATCGGCCATTAACGGCTACTCAACTGATTCCCTGTGGGAATAACTCGCTAAAGAATCTACCCCAACACGGCTTGCATCTCGGCCTCGTTGCGATATGTCATTCGGCGGAAAAGGTTCTCGTTGTCTTTCTGGCGGGTCACTTTCACCTGTTCTGTCACAAAGCGTTGGATATTGCTGTAGCGTTGCAGATAGTGCTGCCATTGAGGTTGGCCAAGGGTGTGGCATTGGCTGAGATGGCATAGCACCTGGTAGGCATGACGGCGGCAAAGTTCAGGATACTCTTCCCACCACTGGTTGTAGCGTTCATGAATCTGTTGCCAGCTGTTCACCTCTCCGTTCTCTATTTGGCCGATAAGTTTGTCGAGCTCTTTTTGGGGTACGAGTTGTCCTCCCAGATTGACCCATTCGCGTTCGCGTTCGCCTTCGGCCAAGGATGCTTCGGGAAGGGTTGTAGATTGGCCGTCGTGGGTGAGGGTGTTCATGGCATAGTATATGAGCATGTCCTCATAGGCTTGATAGCCTTGTGCGGCTTTGAGTACACGTACAGGGCGTTTCCCTTTCTCCATGCCATAGGCAAGCACTTCGACATGCTCTTTCTCTTTGTCGAATTTGAGGTAGGCTTGTTCCGTCCAGTATTTCAGAAGCATGCGGCCATTGATGATTTCTTCGGCAGTGTCGGGGGCAAAAGGCGAGAAGACTATATGCTGGGCTTTCTTTTTGCGTTTGTCGCGCTTGGCAAACTTGGTGATATTGCGGTTGAGGGCGTACATGTTGTACATCCACCAGTAGGCGGGCATCACTTCAAGGCAGTGTTTGGATGCATTGTTGTTAACCAGTGCGAAGGGGAGTGTAATACTGAGTTCGGCAGGATAGGAACCTTTAGCCAGCAGGCAGTAGGAGGCAAAAGTAGAGGAGTGTTTGAGGCTGGTGCATAGGCCAGGCCAGAATCCGCGTCCGGCCACAATTTCGTTGTCGGCGGTTCGCCCATTGTGGTTCGAACCCACGGTGCAGCCTGCGGCAAGGTTGCTTTGTCCCATGACAAGTGAGGCGATGAGGAACGAATTGTTGTGATGCTGTTCGTGTGCGGGGAAAATGATGTTGTTGCCTACTTCGCAACGGGCAATGGTGGAGTTGTCTCCTACGACAGTGTCGTTGAGGCGGACACCGAATTCAAGGTGCACATGTTCGCCGAGGACGAAACGCATGGCGATGCAACCATATTCGCAGGTGCAACCATAGCCCACCACTCCATCGGATAGCACCACACAATCTTCGATGCGTGTGGGAGTCTCTTCGTCGGAGAGGACGGCCACATTGTGCAGAGTGCGGGTGTTTTTGATGATGCAATGGCTGCCTATATGGCCATAACTTCCTTCGGGGGTGGCGAGTTGTTGACGGGTCATTTCTTCGAGTCGCTGCACCATTTTGTCGTGGTCGCGGTATTTGGCCCATAGATACGAGTCGCCAATAGTCATGCCGCTAAAGGGGAGTATGCGACGGCCACCGTTCTCGTTCATAGGCTCAATCCATGGGTAGTCATTCTCGATGGCGGGAGTTGAGGCGGTCATTTCGTCGATGTTGAAGAGCAGGCAATGGTCGCCTATGGTGTAGCCACTGAGCATATGCACATTGTGTACAGCGCAATGGTTACCTATGCATGAGTTATATACCATGCTGTTGTATAATCCTTCCGGCAAATGCAGGTCGCCGTGGTGGACAAATCCTTGTTCGATGGCACCGAGCCAGACATGGCCCATAAAAACATTGTTGCGGACAAGGTTGAGGTCGCAGTCGTTGTTGACTTGCACCTGCGACCAGTCTTCTGCGCGATTGCCCAATTGTTGCAACAGCTCGATTTCTTGACTGGTCAGAGTGCGGAAAGATGTTGATTTCATGACTAAAAGATTATAAATTATATTTTGTGATGTATTTTAAAAAATGCAAATATCGGAAAAAAAATTGAAATGGCGGGGAAAAAAGAAATATTACTCAAAGAATACATTGTCTTGCAGGTAGATGCAGTCGTTCAAATTGACTTCAAGTTAACGGTATGGACTATGGTTTGTTTAGAGATAATGCTTGGCTATGGAAAGGGGCAGTCACAAAAATGTAACTGCCCCTTTTTTATTTAACATACGTGAGTTTACTTATACCGTTCTTTGTATTTGTCGATTTGACCCTTCATTGAATCTACGCAGCCCGAAACAGCTTCCTCGAAGGAGTCTGCCTGCTTGCTGTTGAAGAGAGTTTGGCCAGGGAGGTTGAGTGAGAGTTCGGCAATTTTGTTGTTGTCGCTCTCGGGTTTGTCAACCTTAAGGATTACTTCACATTTAACTGCATTGTCGATAAGGCGGTCGAGTTTGGCCACTTTTTCAATAATGAATTTCTCCAGTTTGGGGTCTGCCTTGAATTTTACGGCATTGATTGTTGTGTTCATAGTGATCTCCTTACTTTTTATGTGCCCTTGGATGGGCGTGTTTATATGTTTCTTTCAAATATTCGCGTGATACATGGGTGTATATCTCGGTCGAGGACAACGAGCTATGCCCTAACAGCTCCTTGATGGCATCGATGTTGGCGCCTTCGCTCAGCATGTGGGTGGCAAAAGTGTGGCGGAACACATGGGGACTTGTCCGGTCGGCCGTGGACCATGGTCGCATATACTGTTCCACAATCCTATATATTTTGTTGTCGCTTATGGGTCTCCCCTTGCCGTTTATGAGCAGTCGCTCTGTCATCTCTTTTTCAGGGTGCTGTGCTTTTTGTTGCATCAACGTCTCCTCTCTTAACGACAAATAACGTGAAATATTGTTTGCCAGTTCACTTTCAATGGGAATAATGCGTTCCTTATTGCGTTTGCCTCTCACTTTGATGGTCCGAGCACCCAAATCAATGCTGCCAAGAGTGAGGGATGCCAGTTCGGATCGGCGCATTCCTGTCTCGTAAAGCATTCGCAGCACTAAACGTTCAGTCTGGCTGTCGAATGTGTCGGAGAATGTGTCATTATAAATCTTCTCGGCTTCTTGTTCCCGAAAATATACGGGCAACCGTTGGGGGCGTTTGGGAGGATTGATTTTTGCCATGACATCGTGGTGCATGCCCTGATGCAGACGCATATATTTGAACCACGCCCGCAATGCTGCCATCTGTTTCACCACTGTGCCAGGTTGTTTGCCTTGTTCACTCTGCAACAACTGCCATTCCCGCACCTCGCGAACCGTGATATCGTCCATTTCTGTTATATCTAAACGCTCCAGATACTGGGCAAAACTATCAGCCACACCTACATAATATTTTATGGTGCCTGCCGCCAGTCTGCGCTCGCTTGTCACATATTCGGCGAAATGTTGTATGGCTTCCGATACTTTCACGTTTGCAAAGATACGCAAAAAAAATGTATCAAAAGTTAAAATCTCAAAATTTTTTTTCTTGACACTGGTCTATGCGTTCCCAACAGTCACAAATATAACAACAATCGTGTCGTCCCATTTCACTGTTTCAACCTCCATTCCACAACATTTCAGAGCCTTGTTTGTAATCTTTCAAAGCCGCTGTTCTCTTCCCGAAGCCCGGCATAAAACCCCATAGTTCAACCTAATTTTAATTGTTTTTTAGATTAAACTCGCAGTAATTACATAATAATTTGTATCTTTGCACGTTTTTTGTATCCAATAGAACGTAATGTAAAAGCATGAAAGCCTTAATATTTCTCATTTCCCTGTCGCTTCTTGTGGTCAGTCACGAGCTGGGGCATCTCTGTTTCGCCAAACTCTTTCATACCCGTGTTCGGCGGTTCTATGTCTTTTTTAACTGGAAATTCTCCATATTCAAAGCAAAAAAATTCAACGGGAAGTGGCATTTTCTTTTTTTCAATTCGAAAACTCCCGACTCGTGGGACGAGAAGAACCTCCGCCCCGAAGACCAGGACAACACCCTTTGGGGACTGGGCTGGATACCTCTTGGCGGCTATTGCGACATTGCCGGCATGGTTGACGAGACCAAGGACACCAAAGATCTCGAAAACACCCCTCAGCCTTGGGAATACCGCACCAAGCCCGGTTGGCAAAAACTTTGCATCATCTCCGGCGGCGTGCTGGTCAACTTCATCTCTGCACTGATTATTTTTGCCGCCATCTTCGCCCACTGGGGTAAAGACGAACTCCCCCTGCGCAATGCCACTTTAGGATACGAATACCATCAAGTGCTGCTCGACCAAGGCTTCCAAAACGGTGACATTATCTACGCCATTGACGGAGTAGAACAGTTCGACTTCACCGAGGCCACCAAAAAGCTGATTCTCGGAGACCCCCATACCGCCACCGTGATGCGTGCCGACAGCTTAGTCACATTCGACCTCAGTTCCGACCTCTTGTCCACCATAGCCAAAGAGAATCCGGAACGCTTGATAACCCCCCGAAAGCCTTTTGTGGTGAAGGATTTTGCTCCAGGCTCCCTTGGCAGACATTGCGGCATACAGATTGGCGACAGCATAGTCGGAGTCAATGGTATACCCACCCCCACGACAACTGATCTCACTGCCACACTCGAAAAATTTGCAGGCGACAGTGTGACGGTCTCTTTCTACCGCAATGGCCGGCTTCAGCAGCTTTCCATGCTCCTTGGAAGTGATGGGAAATTGGGTGTCTATGCCGTCAATGAAATCAGCAAACTATTCGATGTCAATCATATCGAATATAACATCTTCCAAGCCATACCCGCAGGCATAAGCTACGGCTGGGAAACCCTCGTCACCTATGTCTCCTCACTCAAAATCCTCTTCACCAAAGATGGCACCAAGAGCCTCGGAGGCTTCATCACCATGGCGACCCTATTCCCCGACCAGTGGGACTGGCAAGCTTTCTGGAATCTCACCGCTCTCCTCGCCGTGGTGCTTGCCTTCATGAACATCATTCCCATCCCCGGCCTTGATGGCGGTCACATTGTCATCACCCTTTGGGAGATGATAACCCGCAAACCCGTCAAGCCCAAGACCCTCGACATTATCCAGAACATTGGCATGATTCTGCTGCTCCTGCTGTTGGTTATCGCCAATGCCAACGACATCATCAAAGTCGTCAACGATTGGTTGCGTTAATACAACCCTATTCTATCCGTCCCGCCATGAAAAAGATAGACAAACTCATACTCAAGTCGTTCCTTGGGCCTCTCTTGCTCACATTCACCATAGCCGTGTTTGTGCTCTTGATGCAGTTTGTCTGGAAATACATCGACGACCTTGTGGGCAAAGGGCTCGAAGTAGGTGTCATTGCCGAACTTCTTCTCTATGCTTCAGCCACCTTTGTGCCTATGGCATTGCCCATCTCCGTACTCTTTGCCTCGATCATGACCATGGGCAACTTCGGCGAGAAGTACGAACTCGTAGCCATGAAAGCCGGCGGCATCTCGGTTCGCCGCATCATGCTCCCTATGGCCCTCGTAGCCCTGTTGATGACAGGCGTGGCCTTCTACTTCGCCAACAACGTCCTGCCGGTGGCAATGTACAAATACCGCGTAACCCTCTACGACATCCAGCGCAAAAAACCCGCTGTCAGCATCCGTCCCAGTGAGTATTACGACCAGATTGACGGCTATGTCATCCGCGTCAACCGCAAAGACCCCGACGGACGTACCATGCGCGACATCATCATCTACGACCACACACAAGGCATCGACCGCACCAACATCATCGTAGCCAACCACGGATATATGCAAACCACCCCCGATGACAACTACCTCCTCTTCACCCTCTACGATGGCTACACCTATAGCGAACTCACCGACGGGGAAAACGCCGAGAGCCGGCCCCTCACCAGTATAGGGTTCGATAAGCAGATACTCACCTTCGACATCTCCTCTTTCGGATTCAAAAAATCAACCGACGACTTCTTCAGCGGGCACTACCAGATGCTCAACGTGGCTCAGCTCGACTCCACCGTAGGCGTACTCGACAATGCACTCGATTCCCGCTATCAAGAATTCGGCGATGCATTGTTCAGTAAAATGCGAAGCTATAAATACTACACCCAACACCAGTCCGACAGCTCGGCCTTTCTCGATGTCAAGCAGCGTCTGGCCGACACCAACATAGTGCACCGGAACAAAATCATCACTCAGGCTCGTGCGCAGGCATTCAGTTCGCTGAACGATGTCCAGTCCTATGCCTCGCTCATCAATTCCGACCGCGAATACCTTAATCGCCATTATATTGAATTAATGCGAAAATTCACCCTCTCCGTAGCCTGTCTGCTTCTATTCCTTATCGGGGCACCTTTCGGCTCCATTGTGCGCAAGGGCGGATTGGGTATGCCGCTGGTGGCATCCGTGGTCTTCTTTGTCCTCTATTATGTCATTGGCATGATTAGCGAGAAATCCGTGCGCGAAAGTGCTGTCGAGCCAGTGGGAATGTGGATATCCACTTTCGTGTTCATCCCCATCGGTGCCCTCCTCACTTGGCAGGCCACCACCGATTCAAGCCTCTTCGACCTTGCTACTTGGAAACGCTGGCTCCGCATCAAAAACCGTCCATCCCGTCGCCGCACCGTCAGTGACAAGTCTTCGGCCGACCAATAAGCAGGAACTACAAACCAGTTCCGACAGCCCTGTGCCAACACAGAAGCCCATAATCAAGCCCACATAGTTTTAAGGACAATATAATCAAGATAACGGTGTAGGATAATGTCTACCACAGCGTAGTCTCTAAGCGAACTGGTTCCATCGTCCACAAGCCGTAAATCCGGATTCATTGTGTTGTTGTTGGCAAGCCAGTCGGATCAACCAGCAAAAATCTGTCAAGCATCTTCAGAAACACGCGTTGAGAAGCATATTGGTAGTTGTACTTTCGCTCGTTGTACCTCAGTTCTCCCATCGTTCTCCC
>DBXQ01000055.1:4153-4410 GCA_002309955.1 Bacteroidales bacterium UBA1208 | reverse complement strand
TGGTGCTAACTTGTTAGATGTTGATAGGTTTTCGAATGTGTTAACGTGTGAATGTGTGAATGTGTTAGTCCTTGGCGCATCAAAGATTAACGAATTAACACATTAACGAATTAACGAATTAACGTATAAACATATCAACGATTTTTGTGCTGCAAAGATACAAAATAAATCTTACATAATTGTTTTTTTTGCTAAAAAAAATCTTCCATAGTCTATAAGTGCGGCGGAACAGCTAATGCCTATCGGCTGAAGATGTC
>DBXQ01000055.1:0-4059 GCA_002309955.1 Bacteroidales bacterium UBA1208 | reverse complement strand
GGGGTGAGGCGGACTTCCTCGCGGCGACCTTGCATGTCGGTGAGCCATGCCTTTGCGACTCCATTTTCAATTTTCAATTTTGAATTTTCAATTTCAATTGTGACTTTCTGTCGGAAGGGGTTTGGGTAGGCCACGAAGGCGTTGCCGTCCTCCACCACCTTGATGCGCACGTCGCCCGTGTCTTGAGGACCAGTGTAGACGTATGGGGTCATAAAAGAGGTGTCAACGTACTTGAGGATGTAGGCCAAGGTATTGCCAGAAGGATTTAGAGTAGTATCAGCCACAGTCATACTGAATCTTGAGTAGCCACAAATATATAAAACACTGTCATGCAGGGCAAGTGCTGTACCTGGCTCGCTTTGTCTTGATATAGAGTTGAAATCCACGTACTGGATAGGATTGCCAGCATAGTCCCAGATGAATAATCCTTTTCCCCATTTGTATGGTTCAATATTGATTTCATTATTCTGCCACTGGATATTATTCTGAAAGGCTGGCAGTGCAAATACGCGGTTGTTTTTACACACGACATTGGTATTGTGAATTGTCCCGTAAAAATTTGAGTATTTGTTGGAAGGAACAATGCCATGAGAGAGGTAGCAACCTGTGTTTTTATCGAAACGCAAAAATAGTGCGTTATTATTAGCATCCAATTGCACGCCTTCGACAAACATCGAATCCGTAGGTACATCATTAGCGACCGTGGCAATGACAAATAAGGAGTTTGAATCCTCATCAATAGCCATGTTATGAAAATAGTAATAGTCAAGATAACCCTGTGTTGGGGTGTTTTGATAGTCAATCTGTCGAATGTATTGCGGTTCCAAATGGCTGTTATACTTTATTAAGAACCCCATAGTGCCTTCCTTACCCTCCAATGCCATGTCCGGCGCACCATTGAGCGATACTCTGCCTCTACCCATACTGATGCCGTTATTAACCGTATTGCAGAGATATATGTTGTTCTCAGAATCCATCAACAACCTTCCTGCGGTTGGTACATCGTCTTCCCAAAATGGAGTATCTGCGAAAACATACTGATATTGAATCAAATTGTCAAAATGTGGGGAGAATTTCAATATCCGATAATTTGATAGTGCTGGCCGGTTTGCAGGATAAAAAGAGAAGCGGGAATGCCCGTCCACCATAATTAACACGCCAGACAACTTTCCATTCTCTATAGAGTTCCATCCGTCAAGGAGTGCGATAATATCCGTTGGAACCTGCCCAATGTAAATATTCCCATCACTGTCCACACCAAAAGGCCCTCCTGGAAAAGCTTGGTTATCAATACGGCTGGTCGATTCTGGATTTATTCCTCCCGACCTATCCATTGTTATCACGGCTCCATTACTGTCAATCCATGCGATTTGCAAAAAATGATGTTCCAAGAAGTTGCCATCCAAATCCATGATAGAGAATGCCGTTGCCACACCACTACCCAAACTATCTGCTGCTATCATAAATGACGTATCGTCACTAGTTATAAGCGTATCATAGAAATAAAGGTACGCATCATTGCCCGTCGGAATAATATCGACAAGAGACTCTACATATAATGCCGTATCACCAACAAGATGTATTTCATCAATAGTGCAAGGAAAACCTTGATTTGCATGAAGAACCTTCTTCCACATAATCTGACCATCGGGAGAGAACTTGACAATGGCAGCATTAAGAGTAGTGTTACATTGGCTTCCGTAAGGCGTAAATGGCAACAGGTCTTGTCCGTCAATAGTTGCACCATTGCCGAACTGCCCTGCGACATAGAGGTTGCCGTGCGAGTCGGTCACAGAACCGACGATGTGGTTATAGGGATAATCTGAGCGACTATAGCCCGAATAGGACTTCACCCAGTCGAAGTGTTGGGAGAAGGCGGGGAGGGAGAATAACATGCAGAACACCAGCAGGGTGGTGCTTTTCAATTTGTGGGAGTCTTTGTGTTTCATGATACAGTTTTTTTGACGTTAATAATAGACAGCACTTTTTCCGCAGTTGCGAATGTGTCTTTTTATATAGAGTCAAAAGGTGCGTTTTGGTTACCCCCTTATCCTTATTTTTAACTTTATTTAACCCTTTTTCTTGAAAAAGGAGGAGTCTGATACAAGATTTGGGGGCAAAAATGAAAGATGGATTTTCAAGGGCGTAGTTTCCGGGCATGTCGGAAGGCTTGGGTGCGTATTTCCTCTTCGCCATCCACATGGCGGGTGTGCATCACGATGCGGCCATTGCAGATGACGGTGTCCACGGCAGCGCCGTGTGCGGCGTAGAACAGGCCTGAGAGAGTGTCGTGCATGGGGACGAAGGCCAGGTTCTCCAAGTCGACAAGTATGAGGTCGGCCACTTTCCCTGTCTCAATTCTCCCGGCATTGATTCCGGCAGCCTTGAAGCCGTTCTCCGAGACCACCTGCATCAGCTCGGAGGTGGGCAGCACGGTGGGATCTTGACGCACCCCTTTCTGAAGGTACGACATCAGGCGTGCGGCCTCTATCATGTCTAAGTTATTGCTGCTGGCACTGCCGTCGGTGCCGAGGGTGACGTTCACCCCTGCCTCCCGTAATTCGCTATATAAGAAACGGTAGCCGGAACCCAGTTTCAGGTTGGAGGCAGGATTGTGTGTCGCCGTTACGTGGTGGCGAGCCATCAGGTCTATCTCTTCACGGCTCAAATACAGGCTGTGTGCGCCCACCAGTCGGTTCTTGGTTAGCTCCAGCACTCCTGTCCGCTCCAGCAGCTCGTAGGGACGGCAATTATGGGCGGCAAGGCACTCCTGCACCTCTCGCTCCGTCTCCGACATGTGGATTTGGTAGATTGTCCCGTACCGGTGGCTCATCTCGGCGCAGTGCATCAGTCCTTTCTCGTTGACGGTGTAGACGGAGTGGGGTGCGATGCTGATTTTCAGCAGGTCGCTGGCTCCTTCCACTTGGTCGCGCAGTTGACGGAAAGAGTCATCAGTAAGCTCGTCGCCGTCCCCGAACACATTGATGCCAAGGATGCCACGGATGCCCATTTCCGCCACGGCCTTCGCGGCATGGGGGATATGGAAATACATGTCGTTGAAGAGGGTGGTGCCGCTCTTAATCATTTCGAGGCAGGCCAGTTTCACGCCCCAATACACAGCCTCGCCGTCGAGGTGCTTCTCGGCTGGCCAGATGCTTTCGTTCAGCCATTGCTGCAGGGGCAGGTCGCTGCCCAGTCCTTTCAGCAGGGTCATGGCGGCGTGGGTGTGCATGTTGGCAAAGGAGGGAAAGGCTGCTTTGCCTCTGCCGTCTATTCTGATAGCATTAACCGGCATCGGAATCTGTGTTCCAATGCCGGTTATCATACTGTTTTCTATCAGTATATTGGTACTCTTCTCGTTCAACAGCACATCTTCGATAAGGATGGGTTCCATTGTCGAGTGTTGCGCTATTGTACCAAAATCAGGATGTCATTCTGCTGCCCTTTCACCACTCCGCCTCTGATGTCGAAGGTCTTTGTTTCGTCATCGTTGGTGACAAGGCGTATAGTACCTTTACTCAGCGAGGAGATGATGGGGGCGTGGTTCTGCAGTATTTCGAACAGACCGCCTGTGCCGGGCAGTTGAAGCAACTTGGCTTCGCCTTCGAATACTGTCGAATCGGGTTTCGTGATTTTCACTTTCATGGCGTGGGTGCATTATTTTGTTTCGGCCAGAATCTTCTCACCCTTCTCGATGGCCTCTTCGATGGTACCAACAAGCAGGAAGGCCTGTTCAGGCAGGTAGTCGACATCGCCGTTAAGAATCATGTTGAAGCCCTTGATGGTGTCTTCGATGTTCACAAACTTGCCGGGCAGTCCGGTGAAGGCCTCTGCCACGTGGAAAGGCTGCGAGAGGAAACGCTGCACACGGCGTGCACGGGAGACGACCAGCTTATCCTGTTCGCCCAACTCTTCCATACCGAGGATGGCGATAATGTCCTGCAGTTCGTTGTAGCGTTGCAGAATCTGCTTCACTTTCTGGGCGGTGTTGTAGTGCTCTTCGCCTACCACATCGGGGCTGAGGATTCGGGAGGTGGAATCCAGCGGGTCGACAGCGGG
>DBXQ01000082.1:10958-20880 GCA_002309955.1 Bacteroidales bacterium UBA1208 | reverse complement strand
TGATTTTAATCGGACACCAATAATTGTTTATTCTCCTTTTTAAAAGAAATTTCTGGCACTTTTTTACATCTTTGGAATGATGAAAGGAGTTGATGTATTGTCCTGCTGGAGGACATTGCATATAAGTGTCATAAACTGCATACCTTCATACGCAGTGTTTTCCTTTTGGGTATGGCGGTGTGTTGAAATAATTATCCTCACTCTACAATCACGAATAAGTGGATATGTCATTTTTTTTTTGTAATTTTGCAGTCCGAAAAACTCATACCTTATGGCTATTGAAGAAGAAAACAATCTGTCCATGAATAACGCCGTTGACTATAACGACGATAGCATCATCCACCTCGAGGATATGGAGCATATCCGCCTTCGTCCAGGCATGTATATCGGCAAGCTTGGTGACGGCTCGTCGCATGATGACGGCATCTATGTCCTCATTAAAGAGGTAATCGACAACGCTATTGACGAGTTTACCTCAGGGTTTGGCCGAAGGATAGACATGACCATTAACTTCGCCGAGCGCAGAGTAAGCATTCGCGACTATGGTCGTGGCATTCCTTTGAAGAAAATGGTGGAAGCAGTGAGCAAACTAAACACGGGAGCCAAATACGACAGCAAGGTGTTTCAAAAATCAGTAGGTCTCAATGGTGTGGGTACCAAGGCTGTGAACGCATTGAGCAGTTGGTTCCGTGTGCAATCGTTTCGTGAAGGGGCCACCCGTATTGCCGAATTCTCCGAGGGTAAACTGACATCCGATAGCGGCATTATTGACTATAATTCCCCAAACGGCTCCGAAAACTCAGGTACACTCGTAGAGTTTATTCCAGACAGCAAATTGTTTGGCAACTACCATTTCATCAGTGAGTATGTAGAAAGCCGTGTATGGAATTATTGTTATCTGAACCGTGGACTGACATTTTACTATAACGAGCGTCGCTATTATTCGAAGAACGGTCTGCTCGACCTGCTTCAGAATAACATGGAAGGTGCCCCTCTATACCCTGTCATTCACATCAAGGACGAAGATTTTGAGGCTGCTTTCACCCATGTCAATGGTCAGAATGGCGACTATTTTTATTCGTTCGTCAATGGTCAGCACACCACTGAAGGAGGCACCCACCAGAGTGCATTCCGTGAAGGATATGCCCGCGTAGTAAAGGAGTTCTACAATAAGAAAGAGTTTACTCCTGAGGACATTAGGCATGGATTAGTATGTGCTTTATGTGTGCGTATTCAGGAGCCTGTGTTCGAGGCTCAGACCAAAACCAAACTGGGCTCCACCCATCTGGCTCCCAACAATCAAGATGGCACCAACGACAGCCCCTTCCTCAAAACATATGTGCTGGACATCCTTAAGCGCCATCTCGACAACTATCTCCACATGCATACTGAGACAGCTGATGCCCTTTTGGAAAAGATCCAGCGCAACGAGAAAGAGCGCAAAGATATTGCTGGCATTAAGAAATTAGCCAAGGAGAGTAGCCGTAAGGCAAGCCTAAACAATAGCAAATTGCGTGACTGCCACGTGCATTACAACACCAACCATCAGCGTCGTTTGGAAAGCACCATCTTCATCACTGAAGGTCTCTCGGCTTCAGGTAGCATTACCAAGAGTCGCGATGTCGACACTCAGGCAGTGTTCAGCCTACGAGGCAAACCTCTCAATACGGTGTCATTGGATAAAGCTAAAATCTATAAGAACGAAGAACTCAACCTGCTCCACAATGCTCTTGATATCGACGATGGCATAGAAAACCTTCGTTATAACAATGTGGTCATAGCTACCGATGCCGATGTGGACGGGATGCACATACGATTGCTGTTACTCACTTTCTTCCTCAAGTTCTATCCGGAATTGGTGCGAACGGGTCATGTATATATTTTACAGACCCCCTTGTTCCGTGTCCGCAACAAACAGAAAACTATCTATTGCTACAGCGACGAAGAACGCATAGAAGCAATCAACAGCATTAACAATCCCGAGATAACCCGTTTTAAAGGTCTCGGTGAAATATCGCCCGATGAATTTAAAGGGTTTATCAATCAGGATATGAGACTCGATCCTGTCATATTGCATAAGGATTTCGATATCCAGAGTGTCCTCCAATTCTATATGGGCCAGAATAGTACTGAACGCCGCCAATTCATCATGCAAAACCTCCGTGTAGAGGATGATGAAAGCATAGTTGTTGCGTGATATCTTTTATCAGGGAATAAGCAGCAATATCCATAACTACTTGAAGCAGGATTGTGCCAAAAATCCTGTTTCCGGGAAGCGTTTTTCCTCTCGTCGTGCCGCACGCTTTATTGTAGCGGGGTGAGCCGGACATAGTCTAATATGGCGCGGTTCAAATCGTCTGGGTTCATGTTTTGGTTGTCCAGTTCGTATATCAGTACCAGAGTTTGTTCACCTTTTCTCAGGTGCAGGCGTACAGGTGTACTGAAGCCCCAATCGTTCCAAATGTCTTTGCCCCTGTGGGGGAAAATTACACTACCGACTCGCTTGCCTCCATACCACAGCATACGGGAAGCACAACTGTTGCCCGAATTAGGACTTCCGCTGCCGTTGGCGTAGCGGAAATCAATCAAATAGTCACCATCGGCGGGCACATCAAGCCGTATGTCTATTCGGGTGTTCTGTGTTGAGGTAATCTCCACGGCTCCGTTGCAGCCATATCCTTTGCATTTTGCGAAATTGGTGGTTTCGGCAAACGAAGACATGTCGTAGTGCCTTCCTTTGTCCATGTCGAAACGCACAAGAGGCTCACTGGCAAAACTCTCCACTCCTTGTGTGTCAACTGCCACAACTTGATATTCTGCAAAACCCTCTTCGTCGGGCAAGTCGTAATAATTGCCGTTGATATTGCTCTCGGGCTGAATGGCGATAGTGTTGCCGTTGCGGATAATTTTGTATTCTTTGACTCCTTGCACTTGTCTCCATGTCATACGGGTAGCTCCGTCAAGCCAGGCGTTGGGAGTACGGGGCGAGTAGTTTACTGGCTCGATTTGGTGCATGTCGTAGCGCGAAAACTGGTCGTTCATCACCAGTCGTACGCTGTGACGACCCGTGAGCGAGGCGGAGATATAAGGCTCTTTTTGCTTTTTGCCGTCAAGATAGCATGCACTGACTTTGTCACCATATCCTTGCACTGTGATGTCAAGTACGGCTTTGCGGTATTTCAGATTGGTGAGTTCTTTCTTGGCGTTCCAACTCTTGGGCACCAACGGATGGAACTTGATACCATCTTCGGTGAATTCTATTCCGGCAAACACACGGATAGGGATGCTGAGGTTTGCCGCAACACCGAGCAAGGCATTACCCGAGTTGGCACTTGAGGCACAACTGCCCGTAGAGGCAACTATGTTCTGCATATTGGTGGCCATCAAAGCTGTTGTACGATACAGTGAAGCCATGATGTGTGTCAGTGCCTGCGGACATTTTGTCAATGTCGATGCCCACAGCCAATAAGCCTGCACGTGAGGCCACACAGCATTGTTATGGTAGGTGTATACATCGGGTATCTGAGGAGAAAAACATGCCATCCCGTAGGGAGAGGCAGGAATGGTGTTGATAATGCGCTGTGCACGCAATGGGTCAGCGATGCCAAAGATGATACATAGCGCCTCTCCCAAAATATCGCAACGGGTCGACACCATTTTGTTTACTCGCCCATATAGATATTGTCCATAATAGCCTGCGCTTTCCACCCATAAGTGGTCATTGATGCCCTCTTTGATGCGGTTGGCCATCTGTGCAAAATGACTGGCGGAAGTCCCGTCGCCGCATAGCTGAGCCATCCGTGAAGCTATCTCGTTTGCACGGAAAAAGAGTGCATTGTTGCTCAAGCACTCCGATTGGGCAATGTCAGCTGGTTGCATCCATTGCGGATACACATCCTTACGACAGTCGGGCAGCGAAACCTCGCCGTGTACCAGACCAGTGGCAGGGTCGTATATCATCGATTCATCCTGTAACAGGCTGTGACGTACAATCTCGTAACTTTGTTTCAGCCAGTCTTTGTCGCCTGTAGCCAGATACACTTCCCAGGCTCCCAACACCCACACTGCACGGTCTGTCGACACAGGCCACGAACCGCCCGTTCCGTTATCCTGAGCCACTCGGCCTTGCCATACCCTTTTCATCAAGCTGCTTTGTGCCGAAGCCGGGTCAATAATCGATAGTGATAGGAGTGTTGAGTATCCAAGGTCGTGGGTTTGTGCGTCAGTCTTGGTGAGGCTTGCCTGCCAATAGCTGTCCTTGTTCCAAAGATTGGTCAACTCTTCGAGTGAAAGATTATAGAGCGTGTTGCTACCCATTATCTCGCAGTTAAATTGGGGATACATCCCCGTAGCCGCATTCTGTAGCCATTTGCGCTGTTCTATTGTACTCGTCAAAGCATTGTCGGCAACAAATTCGGCATGGTTCTTCCCATCCACCACCTTTCGGGGGTAGAGCGAGAATGCGTCGGACGAATATAGAGGGGCATCTTGCGCCATGCACATTTGTCCAATTAGTATAAAAAGCAATATAATAGATAGTTTTCTTAACATGCGTGTATTTTTTTACCATGCAAAGATACACAAAAAAAGTCATATATTGAGAAAATGATTCCAAAGGGCTTTTATTGTCTTTTTCCAAAGGTGGGCATGATTGCCAGCATTGCCCTAACCACATTGTCGGTTTTTCTCTGCAAATAGGCTCCAAACGTCATTATTTGGGCGTTTATTTCATCAAGAAAAATATTATTCGGATTTTTTTTCGTATCTTTGCAAGTCGAAAGTACAACTTAAAAACCACATTGTTATGTCAGATACAGAATTAGAAGACAGGATTGCCAACGAACTGTGCAACGTGCTTGACGACCCCGAGGCTTATATGGACTGCGTTCTGGGTATCAACAAGAAAACCCTCGAAGTTACCCTTGACACCCCGCAGTCGCTCACCAAGGATTTCGCCACCTACCCCATCGACTCATTCCTTACCAATAACGATGAGGGCGATATTGATCTCGACCTTTCCGAAATCAGCTATGTCGCCAGTCGTCATGAAATCTGATGCCCTGAAGGAACATCCTGTCGAGTCCCATCCACTCCATCCCTTCCTGCCTCAGCAGGCAAGGCTGTTGATGCTTGGCAGTTTTCCTCCTCCCCGTGCCCGTTGGTGCATGGATTTTTTCTATCCCAACCGCACCAATATGATGTGGGAGATTTTCGGTCTTGTTTTTTTCAACGATGCTGCCCGTCTGGTCGATGCCGAACATAAAACCTTCCGCAAAGACGACATTGTGCGGCTGCTCAACGAGCGCGGCATTGCCATCTTCGACACGGCCTCGGCTGTCCGTCGTCTCCGCGACAATGCCTCCGACCAATACCTTGAAGTGGTTCAAAAAACCGATATTCCGGCACTTCTCAACGCTATTCCTTTGTGTCACGATATTGTCTGCACTGGTCAGAAGTCGGCGCAAACCCTCTGCGAAGACTATGGTGCCACCGTGCCGTCCATAGGTTGCAACAGCCCGTTGACCATCGCCGGCCGCGGCATGCACCTCTGGCGTATGCCCTCGTCCTCACGTGCCTACCCAATGAAGATAGACGAGAAAGCCCGTTACTACCGAACCATGATGCAGCAGGTCGGTTGTCTGTAGCTGCCGGCATCTATCCAATATGTCTTATGATTATTCTCTGCTGCGGCGCAGGATGATTTGTGTTATCTCCGGTGTTGCTCCTATGCGGACAGGGAAGATGGTCTCGCCCAGTCCTATATTGATATATAGGTATTGGTTACCTTTACGATACAACCCTTTCGATTGCTTGTAGAAATGCCTTATCGGGCTCCATCCCAATAGCGAGAACTGCATTGCGTGCGTATGCCCCGACAGGGTGAGCGGTATATCCTTGCCTATCACCCCCATGTCCCAGTGAGTAGGGTCATGGCTTAGCAGTATGCGGAACATCCCGTCGGTGCCTTTCATAGCCTTCCACAAGTCTCCCCGCTTGGGGAAATGCGGTGAGGTGCTGGTATTCTCCACCCCTACAATGGCTATCGAGTCGTCTCCATGGCGCAAAATCAAGTTCTCGTTGACGAGCATCCGCCAACCCATGGCTCGTTCGCGGGCTATCACTTCTTTCTTGCCCTCGTCGGGGGTCAGTGTGCTGTTGCTCTCTTTGATATAGGGGCAGTAGTCATGATTGCCCAATATCGACACCACCCCGTCGCGTGCCTGCAAGCCACTTAAAATGCCAGCGGTTGCATCCAACTCGTCGGGAGTGATGGTGACAATATCACCGGTAAATGCTATCAAGTCGGCGTTAAGATTGTTAGCCTTCTCCACAGCTCGTTGTAGCGACCCCGTGCGGTAGCGGAACGACCGCGAGTGGATATCGCTCAATTGCACGATGCTATATCCGTCGAAGGCTTTGGGCAGGTTGTCGAAAGCTATCTCCACCGTCTTCACCTCATAGCGGTTGCGTTCTATCAAAATACCGTAGCCCATCATCAGCACCGGCACCGCCAGTGTCAGCAGTCCCCACACAAAGCACCTCTTAAACGACCATCCGAACACCAACGCCAGCAACCCCGCTACCGCCAGGTCCATCAGCGTAATCGCCACCCAGCAAACCAGCAGAACAATACCAACAGAAAACACTTCAGTATACATAACCAATCGTATCTATCATAACTATTCTCTTTACCTCATCATAATAGCAAGCACCATAAACCCGGCTATCAGCGAATACGTAGCTAACTTTTGGTATCCGTGGGCATGGGTCTCAGGAATCATCTCGTCGCTCACCACATACAGCATTGCACCTCCGGCAAAAGCCAGCATCACAGGTAGCAAGTAGGTCGAAATGGCACCCAAGCCATATCCTATCCATACTCCCACCACCTCCAGCAGTGCGATAGCCAGTGAAATAACGAACGCCCTTGCCTTTTTCACTCCTGCAAGCAGCAACGGGGCTATGACTACCATCCCCTCGGGGATGTTCTGCAGCGCTATGCCCAGCGTCACCGCCCATGCGTCGGCAGTCTCTTCGGCGTTGAATCCTACTCCCGCGGCCATGCCTTCGGGCAGTTTATGCAAGGCGATGGCCATCACAAACAGCAGAATGCGGTTGAGGGAAGCGTTATTCCGATGCTCCTCTTGGTCGAGGCCGGTAATCTTGTGCATATGGGGTGTCACCCAGTCCAGCACATTCAGAAACAATACACCTGCCGTCACGCCTATCAGAGGCAACCACCATTCAACGACACCGCACTGCTCCACTGCCGGTACAATCAGTCCCAACGTGGCTGCTGCCAGCATAATGCCAGCGCAGAATCCCAACACTGCATCGTTCCATTTGTGGGGCAACTCTTTGATGACGAAACCTATCAGCGCACCTATCACCGTTGCCAGACTCAGTCCGGCCGCGCTCATCCATACCTGTGACATAGAAACCCAAAAAGATTATGACTGCCTCAATATCGATTACGATGATAAAGGAAGCCTGATTTTCAACTTTCAATATTCAACTTTCAATTCAAAATCTGTGTCGTATGGTTCTTGGTATCCACCTTGCCGATGGCATCCACAATCACACCTTGCTCGTCGATGACATACGTTGTGCGCAAGGTGCCCTCGGTTTCGCGGCCATACATCTTCTTTATTCCCCAAGCCTCATAAGCTTTCAGTATAGTCAAGTCTGTGTCGGCGATGAGATGAAACGGCAGTTGATATTTCTCTTTGAAACGCATGTGCGATGCCGCCGAGTCGCGGCTCACGCCCAGCACCTCATAGCCTAAACTGAGGAAACGCTGATAATTGTCCCGCAAATCGCAGGCCTCGGCAGTGCAACCCGGTGTGCTGTCCTTGGGGTAGAAATAGAGCACCAGCTTTTTGCCGGTGTAGTCGGACAGGGCAATCTTGTTCCCGTTCTCGTCAATGCCTTCAAAATAAGGGGCTTTTGTTCCAATCTGTAGCATATTCTAATTCTTTTCCATTCATAACGTGGAAAGCTGTTTTTTATTGAATCCGTCGCCAAAAATAATCCCTATGGGCGGTTGCCAGTGCATAATCAGGGGTTGGCGGCTCGAACATTAGACGGCTGTTCTTCGGTTGTTCGATCCAAACCGGCCATTAGGCTAAACGGGCCTCCGGCTGAGGCTGTTCAAGAGCAAGGCGGAGGTACGTGAAGTGGAAAAACTGAGAATAGCCGTTTTATCCTGTTTTCCGGCTCGATGACCGATGCAGGCTCGACTGTTCTTCCTTCACTCCATATACCTCAGTTCTCCCATCGTTCTCCCATCGTTCTCCCATTTCAAAAGGAGAACTGAGGTAGAACGAAGGGAGAGGGGTGGGTAATAGAACGGTGCGAAAAAGGATTTGAACGCAGGTTGGGAGAAAGTTCAATGGTCAAACACCGGAGAACAGATGTTTTTTGAAGTGTTGGACAAGCGACGCACCAAAAGCCGCCGACGAGCGGTGGATTAATAATGAATATGGATTTGTCAATGCGTTATATTTTAATATTGTATGATTTTTCGGGGAGAAAAAAATCAGTCGTGTGTAACATTTTGGGTATTTTTGTATCTAATTAGGGCAAAAGATGCATAGAAAAATCCATATAGAAGATAGTCTGGTACATGACACCGAGGCGGCGTTTGTCGACATGGTGAAGCGTTACGAAGCACTCATCTACAAAGTGTGCCTTGCCTTCACGCGGAAACGGCATGACGAGGTGGAGGATTTGAAGCAGGATATTCTGTGCAATCTTTGGCAGGGGTACGCGGGGTTTAAGAAAGAGAGCAAAGAGAGCACCTGGATATATAAGGTGGCACTGAACACGGGCTTACAGTATTACCATAGGAACAAACGGATGCCCGACACTGAAGGATTGACCCAGCAAATGGCCGAAAGCTATGTGGACGAGAGCGACAGCCGCCAGTTGGACAAACTCTATGAGTTGATACACAGGCTGAACGATGATGAGCAGAAACTTGTGATAATGTATTTGGACGATTTGAGCGGGAAGGAGATAGCTGATGTGTTGGGAATTTCAGAGGGGAATGTGAGAATAAAGATGTTTCGTATCAAAGAGAAACTTAAAAAAATGGCGCAATATGAAAAGGACTGATTTCGATTTGGATGAAATGCAACAGCTATGGCAGAATCAGAGCCGTGCGCTGGAAGGGCACAGCCTCATCAGCGAGGACGAGATACGTCGTGCCATGCAGAGCACACGTAAAGCCGAGGTGCGGCCATTGCACCTATGGCGACGGGTCGCCGCCGTGGCTGCAGTGTTCATAGTGGCTGCCGTGGCAGTGTGGCAATGGCCCGCACAGCCCGCTATTCCACAGATAGCTGAAGCAACCCAGATACCTCAGAAAACTCTGAATATTCCGAATAATCAGAATATTCAGATTACTCCGACCTCCCCAACCCTTATAGCCGAGTCCCCGGCTCAAAAGGATGTCGAGAGCCTTGTGACGGCACAGATAGAGGAGTTGCCAGAGTTTATTGCTCCTGTGGCGGTGGAGGAGGTGGCAGCAGACGAAACTCTTCTGGCTCAAGCTCCTGCCCCACAGAAAACCGTATGGCCCAACCGGCAGTCAACCACCGACACCCTCACAGTCTATACCACGCGGCTGGTGCAATACGGCACCCCCAAGCGCAAGTCGCTCACCGAAACCCTTTTCGAGCCAGTCCTGGCCAGCCTATAGAAAATAATAGAACAGAATCAATACGTATAAAGCAATGAAAAAGACACTCTTATTAATCATGCTTGCAATAGCCGGGCTCACTGCTACGGCGCAATACCAGCCTGTGAGAATGGTACAGCCGCTCTCTGTGTCGCACTACCGAAGCCTTATTGTTAATGTGTATGGTAATGGGCGTGTCAATGTTGTGCAGGATGTTGACGACTATGTGGTCTTCCATCT
>DBXQ01000082.1:10790-10921 GCA_002309955.1 Bacteroidales bacterium UBA1208 | reverse complement strand
GTGTGGGACTCCGACTTTGGATATGGCAATATAGGGATAACAAGCTATCCTACAGTTCTCAATGTCGAGCTGCATCTGAAAACCGACAACCTCTATATCTCGGCATGCGACTACAGCACCGTCAATCTCAC
>DBXQ01000082.1:0-10776 GCA_002309955.1 Bacteroidales bacterium UBA1208 | reverse complement strand
ACGCTGCAGGCCGACGACCATGCCACTACAATGACGGAAAGGCATGTCCACGCCGAGACAATAAGGCTGAGAGCCTCCTACTTCGGTCTCGTGCGTTGCTATAGCTATACAAGCCCCTTGCACGAAGAGACCCATTGGGGCAATGGAATCATCCGTGTCGGAGTCCGCAATGGAGAATATGACCATAATACGGCAATGGAAATGACCACACTGGGCAATACTCGCGTGTCGAGGGTTCGATACAAACCCATCGAGCGGGTGCATCTGAGCCTCCTTGTCGGCTTCCACAACTGGGGTACCAGCCAGCTCAACGGCCTTGCCGGAACGGAGTACGTTTCCGACTACCGCGATGTGGCCTACTGGGAGCGAAACGCTTGGGAGGACGCCGCCTCGGCGCGCACCAACCTCGGCAACCTTCAACTGGAGCTGTCGTATGATATTGTCGCCCGCGAGCATTACACCATCGGCCTCGGCCTCGGCTATGAGCGGAACAGCTACCGCTTACGACATCCCTTCGTGTCGTGGGTCGAGGCTTCCGACATCCCCGTGCATACCAGTATGATAAACGCCACTCTCTACGACTATACAGGCTTCACCATCCTACCTGAGATAGGCGTGCTGTACATGGGGCGCGACCAAGTCCCCGGCTCGTGGAGTACCCGTTTCACTACCAACTATCTTGCGATGCCCATCCAGTTTACCTACCATGCCGACCGTAGCCACACGAAAGGTTTCCATGCCGGTGTGGCAGTGATACCGGGCATGGCAATCACTAAGGGAACGCTGACGCGCCACTTCAGTGGCTACGGTGGAAAAACTTGGGAAAGTTATGATCCTGTCACTGGCGATACCACGTGTGGTTTCATTCGCTACGATGCCCACGACGAGCAGTCTGTCAAGGTCAACGCCAAGGTCGATGTGCGGCTGACCGTAGGTTGGGCCAACTGGAGCGTGTTCCTGCAACTCGCCACTATGCCCGTGCTGGCCGACAAGCGCACATTAGGACTCTACCCAATGAAACTGGGACTCAAGATACAACTATAGGGAGCAAAAGATGAAAGAATTAGAACCAAGAAACGTCGTCAATTTAAACACAATCATACAACTCATTATGAAAAAGAGATTCTTGATAACAATATTGTTGATGCTTGTGCTGGCCGTTGCTGCTCAGGCACAGGAGAAGAAAGGTTTTGACTGGAAGAAAATGACTGTGGGCACTGAATTTGTCCACAACATCACCAAGGGATACTATTTCGGCAACAACTCCATCCTGCTCGACCATCCCAACAACAGCGTCGATATCCGTGTGATGTATGATCTTGGCCGCTACTGGACATTGGGGGTGTATGCCGGTTCCCGATTCTGCCATGTGTCTTCACGAGGAGAGAGTTACGTACAAGCAGCCAATTACGAAGGCTATATCAACCGTACAGTCTATGTCAACGAACCGCAGGCCATGTTCGGCATCGAGGCCGACCTGCACCTGTTGCCCCTTATCGGTGCGGACAGCCCTTGGTACGACATCTACGCCATCGGGCGCATAGGCTCCACTACACAGGACCTCGACATGACCATCGGTCTTGGCTTCGCCTACTGGCCGTGGAAGTGGGGATGCCTCTACGGCAATGTCGGCACAGGCTCGGCAGGATTTCCTTACGGCTTCCTCGATGTGCAGAAAATCCGCTTGCAGGTGCGTACCGGAATCAGTATCAGACTTTAATCCACATTTAATAATAACAAAACTAAAAGGTTGCGCCCGACACGTACAAGGGATTATGTAATGAAAAAACTGTTTGTCATGCTGTTTGTTGCCACTTCACTGCTGGCAGTGTCATGCAAAAAAGACACCACCGTTAAACTCACAGGCACCCAATGGGTGGGTAATGTGACCATTGGAGAATTCAATGGCTCTTACTATATGTCATTCCTAACGGACTCGACTGGAAAAATGGATGTTTCGTTGAGGGGCGGAGGCGAAGACGAGTACTTCACCCATCCGTTTACCTACACTTTCGACGGCAAAGAAACCGGTGTGCTGAAAGTCGGGGACGGAATGGCTGACACTTTCCACTACAGTGCAGAAAACAGCACTATCACCCTGTTCCTTAGCCCTGAAGAAGCGGAGGAACTGACCGTAAGCAGCATTGTCTTCTACAAGAAGTAGTTATCCCGTGCTCTTGTTTTTTTCTTTGCATGTGAGAAAAAAAATGTAATTTTGTACCTCGGTTAGACTGTATTCATGGCGTGTAAAATACACACCATGAATACTTAAAAAATTGTTATATAAAATTAAAGGTTGTGCCCGACACGTACAAGGGTTTTGAAATGATGAAAAAATTGTTATTGATTGCCGCAATGGTTTTCGGTATGTTTGTCATGTCAGGTTGCTCTGGCTATAATCGCATGACTTATAACACGATGAATCAGACCCATGTGCTCCTCGACAAGGCCAACTTTGAGGTGGTAGGCCAGGTGGAAGGCTCATTTACAGCCGAGTATGTCTTGTGTATTGGCGGCTACAGTAAGTCGGCTCTGAAAGACAATGCTGTGGAGCAGATGTATAAGAACGCCAATCTGAAGGGCAGCCAGACGATTGTCAATATCAATTTCTCCACGTCTGTACGCACGGTGTTAGGCTTCTATTCCGAGTATACAGTAACGGCTTACGGAACTGTTATTGAGTTCAAATAACAGATGTCGGTTTTTCTGACAGGCAATATAATTGGCCCGCAAGGTACGTACCTTGCGGGCTTTTGTTTTTCAAGAAAGGATGTGCTGAATCACTTGGCACAGGCGTGTGTTGGTCTCGGATATTTCGCCGCTGCCATCGACTGAGACGAGTCGTCCAGAGACCTTGTAGTAGTCGAGTACAGGTCGTGTCTTGGCCTCGTATTCTTCTAGACGGTGCCGGATGACTTCTTCGGTGTCGTCGCTACGGTTTGAAGAGAGGGCACGCTCGTGGATGCGGTGTATCAGTTCCTCCTGCGGGACATCGATGCTGATAACGCAGTCCAACCGCCGTTGTTTCTTTTGGAAGAGGAATTCGAGCATCTGGCACTGCTGTACGGTGCGAGGGAATCCGTCATAGATGATGGAGGGTTGGGGTTTTTCGGGCAGGGGGTCGTCTGGGCTTAAGCCACAGGCGCGACGCAGACGTAGTTCGTCCCATTCGTCGAGGAGTTCATTGCGACCATGGTCGAGGGCTTTGGCAATGAGACCTACAACGATGTCGTCGCCCACCAAGTCGCCACGGTTCATGATGTCTTTGACACGGAGACCTAACGGAGTGCCTTGTGCCACTTCGTTGCGGAGCATCTCGCCAGTAGAGAGGTGGATGAGGTCGAATTTCTCAGCCAACAGGGAGGCTTGGGTGCCTTTGCCGGCACCGGGGGCACCGAACAGGATGATGTTTTTCATGGCTTCGTGTTACTTGATGTTGAGTTTCTTTTTCATGTCGTGCGAGAGGGCATCCTTGTGGATGAGGATGGTGATAGTCTTGTAGCGGAAGTAGGCTTTGCTGGCGTAGAACATGCCTTTGTAGTCGCCGTTGTAGGCTCCCCAGCTGTTTTTGACCATGTAGTACTCATTGCCCAATTGGTCTTTGGCGGTGCCATAGATGAGCATAAGGTGGTCGTCGTTGGTCTCATGGTTGTCCCAACCTAACTGACGTTCTTGCGGGGAGACCCACCGTTGGGGAGTTGGACGTGTGGCGGATTCGTCTTGGATTTCTTTGGCGGTCATGCCAGTCCAGTGAGCAAGGTCGCTACCTTTGAGGTCGGGAGTGGCCATGTCGGTGGCAGGGAGGACACAGAAGCCATTTCGGGAGTTCTGACGGAATCCAGGTTCACTGACATCGCTGTCCCAGCCTACGGGATAGCCGTGGGCGATGGCATAGTCTGCGATGTCCAGCATCTCGTCGAGGGGAACATTATAGGAGAGGTCGTGACGCCAATTGTCGGGGCTTTCGACGGCAAAGGTTGTGTAGTAGGGGTAGTGCAGGAAAGAGGTAATCTGGATGTAATCGTCGGCTTTTAGTCCAGTAGAAGCGTAGAACGATTGCGGGGTGTAGCTCTTACCTTGATAGGTGAACCGCTCAGGAGGTACTCCTAAGTAGACATCGTGTACGGCACGGATGGCTTTCATGCAAAGGAGTTGGTAGTTCTCGTCGCTTTGCAAGATGTTGTTTCCAGCAGCGGCTTTGACCATGGGGTTGACCATAGAGCTGAGCTCGCTGTGGTTGGAGATGGTATCGCGGTACATGACACCGGGGCGCATCTGTTCTTCCGGTACCAGTCCGTAGCGTTCCATGCAATGAAGCAGGTCGCCGAAGCAGCCTCCCTGGCTGAAACCGATGTCGCCGTGGGTGCGGATGGAGGCCATGGCGCGATCCATGTAGTCCCAATAGGCGGTGTACATCTCGCTGAAATCATATGTGCCTTTCCCCATACGTAGCAACTCGGCTTCAATGAAAGCCATGCCGCTGTAGTCCCAGCAAGTGCCGGCTTTGCCTTGGTTTTTGACAGAGGTGACGGGCAGCTCTTTGATAATGTTGAATTTGTAGCCTTCGTTGTTACTTGAGGGGTTGTCTTTCTGTGCCCAAAGGGAGGTGCATAGCAGGGCAGAGACAAGGAATGGAACGATTCTTTTCATGGTGATTGTTATTGATTTCAAGATGCAAAGATACAACTTTTTTGTGAATTATGATGAAATATGAATGTGATAATGTGTAAATGTGCTAATGCGTTAGTGTGGCTTTAGTATTTGCTTACTAATATAATGGCACATTCATACAATTGAAAAGGTGAATTGCATAGCAGAGACTAAAAAAGATATATGCTGGAAAAGAAATGGTGGATGGAGTTTCCCCACCTTTCGGTTTATTAAAGGTCAATATGTCCAGTGCCGGCACAGCGTTCCAGTTCCACCCATGCAGTCATGCACTGATGCAGGCATTCAGCATATGATTGTTGTAGTTCATTGTAGGTGTGTTGGGCATTGATGACTTCGAGCAACGAGGTCTCTCCGCGTTGGTATGCATACATTTTCCCATCGAGTACTTGGCGGGCGTTGTGGATGATGACGGTATTGTAGTCGGACAAGCGTGCCAGTGCCGAGCTATAGTCGTTGTAGGCTTTGATGATTTCGGTCTGAGCTTGTTGGCGCACAATCTGGGTCTGGATTTCGGCTTGGCTGGCTTTGTATTGTCCGGCACGGACATCCCCTTTGTTGAGGTTGGAAACAGGCAACGGGATGGTTACCCCTATGGTGTAGCCTATGAACTCGGGTGCAGGAGCTTCTTCATTGCGTACTTGAGTATTGTAGTTGACACCAAGGGCGAGGTCAATGTCAGGCAGTCGTTCGCGGCGTATCTGTGTAAGCTCGCTTTGGGAGGCGAGAGTCAGATGGCGTTGCTGAGCGATATCAAGTCGTAGACTATCGGCATTCTTCAGCAGGGTTTCGAGGTTGTATTGCCGGAAAGGGGAATCAAGGCTGCCTGCTATGCCAGTGGTGGCAGCGGTGGGGTCGCCCATCAGATGGTTTAGTTCGACAAGGGCATTGTTGTAGTCTACCAGCAAAGAGAGGTATTCTTGTTTGGCAATATTCGACTCTAAACGGGTTTGCATGACATCAATCTCGGAGAGGTCGCCTGTGGCGTGTCGCAGACTGTCGCTATGGTAGAGTGATTCCATGTTTTGTGCGTTCTGTAGTCCGATTCTTGCAAGGTCGCGAGCCAAAAGAGCATCGATGAAGGCAAGGGTGGCTTCGGCACGAAGGGTAAAGGCGAAGAACTGCAGTCCAGCGTCAGATGCGTCGAGGTTGTGTCGAGCCACGGCAATACGAGCTGAACGTTTGCCGAAAGAGATGGTTTTGCCCAACTCAAAACTGAGTGATTTACCCATGGCAATATCCCAGTCGCTGTTGTTGCCATATTCAGCACTAATGGTTGGGTCGGAGAATTTCTTGGCGGCGGAGAGGTCTGCCTGCGATACGTCGTAGTCCAGTTTGGCTGCTGCATAGTCTAAATTTGACTGCATGACACGGTTGATGAATGTGTTGTAGTCCAGACTTTGGGCATTAAGGTCGAAGGAAAGAAGGACTGTCAAGGCTGCCGCGATGGCGACACGCTGTTTATGATGGAAGGCGGATTGTTTCATTTTTCGTCGGGCTGTTTGGGGTTATTGATTGTGGTTTTGGTGTCTGTTTTACGTTTCTCGGCACGGAGCTCTACCATGTAGTAGAGCGAGGGCAGGATGAAGAGGGTAACAATGGTGGCGAAGATGAGTCCGTAGACAATGACAGTGGCTAAAGGACGCTGCACATCGCTGCCTATGCCTGTAGAGACGGAGGCAGGGAAGAGACCGAGCACAGCCACTGAGGCTGTAAGCAGTACGGGTCTCATGCGGTGTGAAGCACCTTCGATGACGGCTCTCCGTAGGTTTCGGCCTTTGTCGCGCAGGTGATTGATGTGCGATATCATGATAATGCCGTTTTGGATGGCTACGCCAATTAAGGCAATGAAACCTACGGCTGAGGAGACATTGAGTGTCATACCACGTATGTTAAGTGCTGCCATGCCACCGAAAAGAGCGAGTGGAACCACAACCATAAGGAGTCCGGCTTGGCGTACTTTTCCAAAAGCGAAGATGAGAAGAATGAACATGACCATGAGAGCCAGCGGCACTACTAATGCCAAACGACTGAAGGCGCGGTTTCGATTTTCGAACTGACCTGCCCAATGGAGATTGGTTTTCTCATGGTCGAATTGCACATGCTGCGCTATCTGTTTGTCGGCTTCGGCCACGAACGAGGAAAGATCAGCACCACGGAGATTGATGCGCACCAAGGTATAACGGCGTGCCATTTCACGCATAATGGTGCTGGCACCAAGAGCCATTTTGATGTCGGCTACAGCAGAGAGGGGGACTTTGACACCGTCGGCGGTGGTAAGGAGCAGGTTGCCTATTTCTTCAGGTGTGTTGCGATATTTCTCGGCATAGCGGCAGGTGATGTCATAGACTTTGCTGCCCACATAGATCTGCGAGATGGCTCGGCCGCCGATAGCCAGTTCGATAAGTTCCGTTACGTCGGAGACATTTAGTCCGTATTGGGCTATGCTGGCACGGTTGACTGATATCTGCAATTGAGGTGTGGGGGGCTCTTGGTCTACAGCCACATCGGTGGCACCCTTGATTCCGGACACCACGTTGGCTACTTGTTCGGCCACACGGCGGCTCTCGTCAATGTCGTCGGAGTATATTTTCAATGCAAGGTCACTATGTGTGCCGGCAATCTGATCCATCACCATATCAATGATAGGCTGTGAGAATCCTGCTGCATAGCCTGGCATTTGCTTTATGGCTGCTGACATCGCCTCGACAAGTTCGGCTTTGGTGCGTCCGCTCTTCCATGTATTGTAGGGTTTCAGGCCAATACCAGCCTCGATATGGGAGAGGGAGAAGCATTCGGCACCTTCGTCGTCGCGTCCCAGCTGGGTCATGACGTATGAGGTTTCGTCAAAGTCGCTGAGTACTTTCCTTAGGTCATCGGACATCTTTTTCGATTGCTCGATGCTAAGACCGGAAGGCAATTGTACTTGAACCCATATGGAACCCTCGTCAAGGGGAGGGAGGAAGTCTTTGCCAACGGTGAAAGAGAGGGCTATAGAACCGCAAAGAATGACAATAAGAGTGGTAAGTACAGTACGTTTCTTTTCGAGGATTGTGCCGATATGATGGGTGTATGCGTTGTTGAGTTTTTCGAGCCACTTGTTATGATATAGCTTATGGGGTTTGTGGTAAGCAATGTAGGAGAGACCGGGTGTGAGTAGCAGTGATGCAAGCAGAGCCCCGATTAGAGCATAGCCCACGGTATAAGCCATGGGAGTGAATAGTTTGCGTTCCACATGCTCGAAGGCAAAGAGGGGCAGGTATGCGGTGATGATAATGATGGTGGAAAAGAAGATGGAACGAGCTACTTCTCGGGCACGCTGTTTGACATCATCGGTGGAGAGCTCTAATTCAGGGTGCCTTTCACGTTTCTTGAGTATGTTTTCCATCATGACGATGGCTCCGTCAACCAAGATGCCAAAGTCGATGGCTCCAAGTGAAAGCAGGTTGGCAGGTATGCCGGTTAGTTTCATCAGGACAAATGCCACCAGCAAGGCGATGGGAATAGTGATGGCTACCACCAGCGAGCCGCGGAAATTACCCAAGAATATCATCAACACGACGATGACGAGGAGCATGCCGATAAGCAGCGTGTGGGAGACGGTCTTGAGGGTTTCTCCCACTAAACTTGTGCGGTCAAGGAAAGGATGGATTTCGACACCTTCGGGAAGTATCTCGTTGTTCAGTTCGTCAATGGAGGTGTGAATGCGGTTCAGCACTTCGGAAGGGTTCTCTCCGCGCAGCATCTGTACAATGCCCTCCACAGCGTCGTCATAGTCACGCTCGTCATCGCTGAAACCGAGAACTCCTTTCCGCTCAAGGGTGCCGTATTTGAGTTCGCCCAGCTCTTTCAGGTAGACGGGCGTTCCGTTGACGGTTTTCACTACGATGTCGCCCAGACCTTCCAAGTCGCTGATGAGACCGATACCACGGACAACATAGCTTAGACTTCCCTCAGACAAGATACTGCCACCGGCATTAAGATTGTTCTGCTCAATCTTTTCAGTGATGTCGCTAAGCGAGATGTCGAATTCGGTCAATCGCTCGGGAGAGAGTTCTATTTGATATTGGGTAGTGATGCCACCGTAGTTGCTGACATCTGCCACGCCCGATATCTGGCGGAGATAAGGAATGATAGTCCATTTGTGAATGTCGGTAAGGTTGCGCAGGTCATGACTGCCGTCGGGGCTTTCAACTATATAACGGAATATTTCGCCAGTGGGGGCAGTGAGAGGATTCAATTCGGGTACAGCCCCGTAAGGCAGGTCGATGCCCACAAGACGTTCGGTGACTCGCTGTCGCGCCCAGTAGTCGTCTACTCCGTCGTCGAACACCAGAATGACAGTGGAAATGCCGAAACTGTTCTTGCTTCGCATAGTGACAAGATTAGGAATGCCGCTCACGGCTCGCTCCACAGGTATGGAGATTTGCTGTTCAATCTCTTCAGTTGCTAACCCTGGAACTTGGGTGACCACTTGGACGGTGGTGTCAGAGATGTCTGGATATGCATCAATGGAGAGTGCGTTCCATGCTATCACACCAGCGGTACACAGCAATAAGAAAACGACTATCGATATGGCTCTGTGGTCAATGGCCCAGCCTACTATTTTTTCAATCATATTGTTTTAATTAAGATGAAAAGTAAAAGATTGTGTTGACCTCGGTTGAGTTTGGGTTATGCATTGGAATAACACACCATTCCCGCATTCCGTCTGTTTTTTACTCTTGATTCCAGAAACTTAATGCTTGTCAATCAAGTAAAATGCACCTTCTTTGATAATTACATCACCTTCTGAGAGACCTTTGATTACTCGGAGGTAGTTCTCATCAATAGATTGTACCTCTACACATGTACGCACATATGTATTGTCGCCCACATGGCGTAGTACATAGCGGCCTTTGTCACTTTGGAGTACGGCCTTCTTCGGGACGACGATGCTGTTGCGGCTGTGGATTTGCATCCGCACCTGTGCGTACATATTGGGAAGCATCAGATGGCGGGGATTGTTGCATTCGATGATCGTTTCCACAGTACGGGTCTCAGGGTCAAGGATGCCTCCTACATAAGTCACACGTCCTGCCACCACACTGTCGGGCCGGGCCACCAGATTCACTGCCACACCCTCTATGCCGCCCACATAGGGCGCGTCCATCTCGCTGACGTTGGCTTTTACCCATACTTTGTCAAGGTCGGCCACAACAACCTTGGTGGCAGCGTCTTCCTTGATATATTCTCCGATAACCAAATCGTTTTTCAACACTTGGCCTGCAATGGGAGAGCGTACAATCATTGGCTGGCCTACCTCTGCTTTTTTGATGTCTATTTGGTATTCTTTGGCAACGGCAACAGCGTGACGATACTCTTCAACAGCAAGCGAATAGGAGGTCTTGGCCTCGTCAAGTTCCTTTACCGAAGCCACCTTGTTGTCGTGAAGGTCTTGTATGCGGTCTAATCCGCGTTTGGCCATATCCATTTCCGAACGGGTCTGTATCAATCGTTTCACCACTTCGGAGTAGTCGGACGAAGAGATTTCAAACAAGGGTGTGCCAGCCTTGACATTTTGTCCTATACGCACCAGCGAACGCACCACACGCCCTGCAAAAGGGGCTGCCACCTCGGCATAGCTTGATGGAATGGCTCGCACTACGCCTGTAGTGGTGAGGGTCGCAGAATAGGAAGCCTCGCCTACCGTATCTAAAATCAAACGAGGAGCAATGGTTGAAGTAGGAGGCACCACCAATGTGTCGCCCGTCACAAATATTTGACTGTCTCCCGTGCTCTCTGCATTGTCAACAGAACCATTGCATCCGGCCAGCAGCCCTGCACACATCATGAGATAAAAGTATTTTTTCATATTATGAAATGATGTTTTGTCCTTTTTATTTATTCTATATCAATCCGTTTCGTTTTATAAAAACTACTTTTTCTTCGTTTTTATCCAAATGCAAAAATACTACTTTTTTTTTGAATTAGGGGAAATAATTATTGATAAACGATAATATTCTATCGTTTATTGCTGTTTTTTGTGGATAATAAAGTGTGTAGAAATAAAAAAGGAGAAACCTCATTTAGTATCTCCTTGTCTTGGTAGCGGGGGCTGGATTCGAA
>DBXQ01000117.1:282-22333 GCA_002309955.1 Bacteroidales bacterium UBA1208 | reverse complement strand
ATTTTTTTCTTATTAGCGTTTTTTTTATCAGTGATTGAAAAAAAACAAGTAATTTTGCATCCGATTTATCCTAAAACCGGAAAGATATGTATAAAATCCAATCACATCCTATTCTTGACATCCCGCAGTGCGAGACGGTTGAATTCCTTTACAACGGAACCCCTGTCAAAGCGCAGAAAGGTTATACGATAGCCGCCGCCCTTCATCAGGCTGGCTATCCCGTACACAGTCACAGTATCGACGGGCGCAACCGCAGCCTGAATTGCGGCATCGGTAAATGCGGTGCCTGCGAGATGCTCGTCGACGGACAGGTGCGCCGCATCTGCATCACCCCTGTGGACGGTGTGAAAGAGGTACGCTCGGTGACTGCACACGAGGACGAGTGGCCCGAAATGCGCGAGCATAAGCCCCGCGAGGTGAAGATATATAAGACACAGGTGGCTATTATTGGTGCCGGTCCCGCGGGTCTGGCCTGCCGCGAGCAGTTGAACGTGTTTGGCATCAGCAACCTGGTAGTGGACAACAATAGCCGTATCGGTGGTCAGTTCAATATGCAGACCCACCAGTTTTTCTTCTTTGAGAAGGAGAAGAAGTTTGGCGGCATGCGCGGTTTCGATATCGCCAAGACCCTTGCAGGCGACAGCCAAGAGGGTATCCTGCTCAACAATACGGTGTGGGATTTGCTTGAAGGCGGCCGTGTGGCTGTCAAGAATATCGTCACGGGCGAGGTGTCGTATATTGATGCCGAGCATTTGGTTGTGGCCACGGGTGCCGTGCCTTTTATGCCCACGTTCGAGAATGACGACGTGCCGGGTGTCTACACCGCCGCTGTCTTCCAGAAGATGATGAACCAGGAGCACACCCTGCTGGGCAAGCGTGTGCTTACCGTAGGTGCCGGCAACATCGGCTACCTCACCTCTTACCAAGGCATGCAGGCAGGAGCCACCATCAAGGCCATTATCGAAGCAATGCCCCGTGAGGGCGGTTTTCCCGTGCAGGCCAACCGTGTGCGCCGTTTGGGTATCCCCATCATGACGGGCTACACCTTGGTGCGCGCCATCCCCAATGCCGATTATACCGGCATTACAGGTGCTGTTATTGCCAAGTGCGAGAACTTCAAAGCCATCCCCGGCACGGAACAGATTATCGACGACATTGACATCATCAATATCTGCACAGGCCTTATCCCCGACAACCAGTTGCTGGTGAAAGGCCGCGAGGTATTCGGCTTCAACACCTACGGGGCGGGCGATGCCATCCGTATCGGCGAAGGCACCAGCGCGGTGCTTCGTGGCCGTCAGGTGGCCTACGAGGTGGCTCAGGCTATCGGCATCCGCTTCAACTACGACGAGTATCTTGACATCTCGCGCCAATATATCGACTCGCAGCAACATCCCGTCCGCATACTGGAGAAACCTGCACTGCCCTCTCCCGAGCGTATGGCCGTCAAGCCTTTCGTCCAGTTAGACTGTCTCTATGGCTTCGCCTGCAACCCCTGCAGCTTCTCCTGCCCGCAGGGAGCCATCACCAAGCCCACCACAAGCAGCACCCCATCGGTGGACTACGACAAGTGCATAGGCTGCATGCAGTGCGTCACCTCGTGCCCCGGTTTGGCCATCTTCGGCTACGACCAGCAGAAGAACATCTGCTTCCTGCCCATCGAATACGAGGTATCCGAAGGGGCAGAAGTCTTCCTTGTCGACAACAACGGGCAGAAAGTAGGTGAAGGAATCATAGAAAAAATCGTCAAGAAACCCAACAAGACCAATCTGGCACGGGTAAAAGTTGTGCAAACAGCGGGTGCACTTACCGACATCAAAGGCTTTATCGTTAAAGAGAAGTATCCCGAACCCCTGTCGCTCAAACCGCTTCATCCCGTCGAAAGCGAGACTTATGTCTGCCATTGCGAAGACATCAAGCTCGACCGCGTGCTGCGTGTGATAGGTGACCGCAAGACCATCTCCGTTGACGAATTGAAACACATCACCCGACTCGGCATGGGACCTTGCCGCGGCAAACGCTGTATCCCCCGTGCCCGTCAGATACTTCGCTCCTATGGCATAGAACTCGTGGGCGATGCAACCCCCCGCGCACCTCTCTCCAATCAGGTGACCCTCTCCGACCTCTACACTCCCGGCACTCGCGAAACTTTCGTCTACCCCCAATCCAATGGAGTGAAAAAAGAACAGATCGAGGTACTTATTGCCGGAGGCGGCATAGCCGGTAGCGCTCTCTTCCGCTACTTCGCCGAGGCGGGCAAGAAGCCGGTGATGATCAACTACAGCCGTGGTGCCTCGTGGCGCTGCATCGGCGGCGGCCGTCCGGCGTTCTCGAATCCCGACATCGCCGACATCGCCGTCCACAACCACGAAATCTTCAAGAAGATGCAGGCAGAGCATAACATCAACTACCGCACCACGCATTATGTCAATTTGGTTCACGACGATGCCACCTACCGCTCGTTGGATGCCTCGCGTGCGTGGAGTGATGCCTACATGGTGGAGCGCAAGGACTTCAAGAAGGAGATTTCGCCCCTGTGGGACGACAGCCGGGACACCTACAGCCACGCTCTCATCACCCGCGACTGCTGGCAGGCAACACCGGGTAGAGTGATTGACTACATCCGCTGGATAGGCGTGCAGCAAGGCGGCCGCTACTACGAGGACTGCGAGCTGTTGCATGTGCAGCGCGTAGGAGGTCGCTATGTGGCATTAGTCCGCAACCACGAAGGCCGCTACATCGAATACACCTGCGACCATTTCGTCAATGCCATGGGTTGGGGAGCCGAGAAATTCATTGACCAGCTCGACCTCGACACCGGCCTCTATCCCGTCAAGCACCAGGCTTTCATCACCCGCCGACTGCCCATGATGGGACCCAACGGAGCCCCGCTCGACATGGTTATCGACCGTCGCCACTACAAGGGATTCAGTGCCGTATACGGACAGCAGTGGGGGCACACAGGCCAGATAATCGGTTGCGCCAGCCCCGACACCGATGCCTACGAAGCACGTCAGAACATCAAGTACAACAGCAAGGAGTTCCTTGAGATAGTCTCTGAAGTCTTTGCTGAATGGATACCCAACCTCCGTGAAGTCGGATTCCTTGCCGTATGGGCAGGCCGATACACCGAACCCCGCTACATCATCGACCCCGAAGTGGGTCTCTGCACCGGTCTCCGCGGACATGGATTCATGCTCGGACAGTACCTCGCCAAACTCTATGTCGACAAGTACCTTGGACGCGAAGTCCCTACCTACATGAACGACTTGAAGATTGGCGGCAAAGGCCTCTCCGAGAACGCCTTCAAGTAATTAAAAGTGAAAAGTGATTAGTGATTCGACAATACATTTGTCCATTTACTAATCACTTTTTACTCTTCACTAAACAGAATTATCGCATTCGAAAAAGATACATGAACCCCCGTAGTCCCATACGCTTAGCCCTATGCCTTTTGGCACTCATCGTACTGCCCCGGGCAATATGGTCGCAACAGTATCGTGGCTACGATTTCACAACAGGGGTGGATTCCGCCAAATGGATACCCCTCGACGCCCCGACACTCCTGCTGCCAACTGCCTCCGAAGCGTCAGAACCCGATGTGAGATGGGTCTCCGACAGCATCCCGCTCGATTTCTCCTTCTGGGGTTTGGGAGAATTGACCCAAGTGGTCAATGTCCACAAAAGCGGTGTGTTGATACTTTCCAATTCAGGCTACAACGAACAACTCTACCCTTTGCCCCTCCCGGGCATGACAATACCCTATTCCTACCTCATGCCCTATGGCGCACGTGCCTATTGGGACGACGACAGCTCGTGGGTAAAATGCCAGACAGTAGGCTCCGAAGGCGCACGGACAGCTGTCTTCGAATTCAAAATGAAAAAAGACCCCGCCTCCACCTCCTACCTCCACTGGCAGGTGCAACTGAAGGAATACACCTGCGAAATGCTTTTTGTCTATGCCCCTTCCTCCGACACATTGCCCGACCCAGTAGGGGTGATAGGATGGGTCGAAAGCCATGGGGGACGTGTATTCGTAGATCCCCTGTCGCACACCGCCGTGGCCAACGGTGCCGTCTCATGGGATCCGCTCAGTTGGCCAGGAGGTTGGCGATGGTACTCATTTGTCCCCCACGATATAATCTGTCTCGACCTGCCCCGAATCAATGTTGGTGCGAATCGTTTCTCGGCACATGTCGAATGGGAACGCTTCTTCTGTCACGACTACTTCATAGTGGAATACGACACGGGAGGATTTGCCCCGGGGACAGGGACGCGGATACTCACAGCCAACAGCTGGTTAGACATCGACGGCCTGCAGCCCGGAACAGACTACGAAGTGCGTGTGCGACCAGTCTGTCGAGACCACATAGGGACCCAACTGACCGCCACCTTCAACACCCACTGCTCCACCAATTTGAATTTCACAAACCTGTATGCCGACAACGTCCTGTGCCGCTATGGTGACTGGGGTCACCCCTCCAGATATGTCGGGGTGATAGACTTTGGCAGCGACAGCAGTTGTTCGCGACACACCGTCCACACCGATACCAACGAACGTGACGTGAGGACGAACGGAATGCTGCGCACCATCCCAAAAGGGCATTGCAACTCCGTGCGCTTGGGAAATTGGATGCCCGGCAAAGAACAGGAAGACATAAACTACACCCTCCAAGTCGACACCGGCGAATACGACCTACTGCTCTTACGCTACGCTATTGTAGAACAGAATTCGGGACACCGTGCCACCGAACAACCCTATTTCACCTTCACCATCCAAGACACTGCAGGCAACCTCATTGACCAATGTGGATTCGCCAACTTCGTGTCGGGCGACACATCGGGATGGAATCAACTACCGTCCCCCAATTATATTGTTTGGCACGACTGGTCTGTCATGGGCATAGACCTTGCCCCCTATCATGGGCAGACCATCGTAGTCCAATTGTCCAACTACGACTGCTTCCACGGCGGACACTGGGGCTATGCCTACTTCACCCTCGAGTGGGGAGAAAAGCGCATAATGTCTAAAAGATGCGGTACAGCCATCGCAAACACATATCGCGCCCCCCAAGGGTTCAACTACAGATGGTACAACACCGCATCACCATCGGTCACCCTCTCCACCGCCGACACCCTCCACGTCTCGGTCGCCGGCAGCNNCGTATCCTATCGCCTCATGAACAACGACTGCGGTTTCAACATGTACACCCGGGCTGGCTCACGCTACCCCGTGGCGCGCTTTGTCGTCAGCAGTCTTGACTCCTGTGGCAGTTTGCGCCGCTTTGTCAGTCGCAGTGTAGTTGCTACCGATGAAGCTCGCACCCAGCTCACCAACGAACCCTGTGAACAGTTTCTATGGCGTTTCGACGACGGCACCACCGCCACCTCCGAACGTGTCACCCACCGTTTCTCTGCCGGTACCCACACGGTCACCCTTGTGGCCATGCTTGCCAACGGAGCCTGTCGCGATTCTGTCAGTCAGACATTCACCGTCGATATGCCTGCCGACACAATCTACACCTACATATGCCCCGGCAAAACCTTTCCACTTGGCGACATCTTGGTAGACGACAGCGGCACCTATGAATACTCCGAAGGATGCCGACGCCACATCGTGCACATCTCGTTCTACGACACCGTCAACAGCACTCGCTATGATACCCTTTGTAGTGGTCTTGAAATTGTGTTGGGCAACAATCACTATGACACCACTGGCATATATTTGGCTCGTCTTACCGACATACACGGGTGTGATTCCATGGTGCATCTGCACCTCACCGTCGTTCCACCGATTGCCGATGCAATCTTCTATGACACTATTTGCCAAGGTTCATCCCTGCCTTATGGTGATAGTATCTACGCTAACCAGGGTGAATATATCATTGACACCTTTGCATGGTACTATGGATGTCCGGTGACTCATGTGCTCAACTTGACAGTCCGTCAACCTGCGGTGCCGCAAGTGGAAGTGCGGCAGGACTGTCATCCCCGGTCGCACTATGTCGTAACGCTTACCGGCCCATACCACTATACATGGAACACCCTTCCGCGTGCAACCTGTACTGTCGACACCCTTGCCGACACACTGCTGCAGATAAAACTTGCCCCACGGGATCCCACACAGATGTTTATCCACTCCGACTATTACGACCGGGTTTCATGTCCTTGGAATGACACCCTCGACCTGTTGTCCTCCGCCCTGTTCAGCCTCGGTCTGCAAGTGTCGCCCCAGTTTCTTACCAACGACAATTTGTTGCTCCGGGCCACCGAGACAGGGCAAGGTGCTACCGAACGGCATTGGTTCATCGACCACGAGTTGCAGCCCGACACTGGACAAATGATACAATACACGGCTTCACCTTTGGCCGACAGCGTACTCATTGTCGTCATGGGGAGTAACGGCATATGTGCCGACACCCTTAGTTGTACAGTCCCTGTCAGAACCGATGCCCTATACTTTCCCAACGTCTTCACTCCCAATGGGGAAAACAACACTCAATTTCGTGCCTTCGGCAAGGACATTGAAAATTTCGAATTGTGGATATACGACCGTCGGGGACTATTGGTGTTCCACACCACCGATATGCAAGAGGGATGGGACGGCACATCTGCCGGCATACGCTGCCGACAGGAGACCTACGCTTACTCATGCCGTTTCACCACCGCCACCATCCCAGGCTGGCAGACCTGTGTCGGCACGGTCACATTGCTGAGGTAATACTGAATCCAACTTAGTCATTAGGCTATGCAGTCTTCCGGCGGAGACCGTTCAAGAACAAAGCGGTGGCATGTGAAATGGAAAGACTGATAATAACCTTATCCTGTTTTCTGCCCCGATGACCATGGGTCCGGTTGCTCTTCTTTCGCCCTTTAGTCCTCAGTTCTCCCATCGTTCTTCCATCGTTCTTCCTTTGCAGAAGGAGAAATGAGGAAGAACGGAGGTCGAAGGGTGGATGAAGAAGCGAGCCAGAGGCAATGCAAAAAGGACATGGGCGCAGGTTGGGGGAGATTCACGGGAAATGGCTTACTTTGAAAAGGGATAAATCTGTTGATTGCTTGATTGTCTGATTGTTTGAGTATTCTTACTTAAGCATTTACACATTCAATCATTCGAGCAATAATTCAAGCATTAACACATTCGGAGAATGTATCAATAATGTAATCTGGGTGTGCGGTGAGCAATTGCTCGCGGCTTTGGTTGCCGTAAGTGACACCGCAAGTGTGGCATCCGGCGGCGGAACCCATCAGTAGGTCATAGACGGTGTCGCCCACCACGAGGGTTTGGTTGGCTTCTATCCCGAGGTCGGACAAGGCCTTTAGCGCAAGATCGGGGGCGGGTTTGGGACGCAAGTTCTCATCTTCGCCGTAGGCGTGGCTCAGTGGAATATAGCGAACAATGCCCAGGCTTGTCATCAAAGGGTCAAGTGACATGTGGTGGCGAGAGGAGACGATGGCCATGGTTGTGCCGTAGTCGTGCAGCAGGGCAAGGGTTTCCAATATGTGGGGGAACAATGTGATGTGTTCGAGTGCAAGGGAAGGGAATATGTCACGGTATATAGCAGCGGCTTCTTCAACATGGTTGTCGGGTACTGCGGTGGCGATACGGAAGCACTCGGTGAGGGGTAGGCCGATGGTTTTGGCTATGTCAGCGGGGGCAGCCTCGGGCAACCCCATGTGCATAAGGGTACCCTGTACGGTGCGGATAATGCCTTCGCGCGTGTCGGCAAGGGTGCCGTCGAAATCGAAGAGTATGTTTTTATAGTGCATACCTACATAACGCTGATTTGCCTGCTTAATTGTGTTTTGGGGGGTGGATGATATGTTTTTGTGTCTGTCTGTATGTTGAAAAAGCACTATCTGGTTTTTTTTTCGTACTTTTGCAAAGTGAAATATATCAGTTATTATGGACAGTAAGGTATTGTTACGTCATTTTGAGCAGCGTTTCGGCTGTGAAGGAGGTGCCTGTTATGCGGCTCCCGGACGCATTAATCTTATAGGGGAGCATACCGATTACAACGGCGGCTATGTCTTCCCCGGTGCCGTAGAGCAGTGTTTGATGGCTTGGATTCGCCCCAATGGGACAGACAGCGTGAGACTGTATGCAGTGGATTTAGGCATGGAGTGTGAATTTTCTATTGATGACCCTCAGGGTCCCCAGACGGTGCACTTCCGTTATGTCTACGGGGTGGTGTGCGAGATGATGGCCCGAGGCGTGAAGGTAGGAGGGTTCGATGCTGTGTACGGAGGGGATGTCCCTTTGGGTGCGGGCATGAGCTCTTCGGCAGCGCTTGAGAGTTGTTTTGCCTACGCTTTGAATGAATTGTATGGAGGTGACCTCGACCGCATGGAGCTGGCTCGTGTAGGTCAGCAGACCGAACACAAGTATGTGGGGACCAAGTGTGGCATCATGGACCAGTTCATATCGTTGCATGGCCGCGAGGGCAGTCTGGTACGTCTTGACTGCCGCAGTGGCGAGTATGAGTATTTCCCTTGGCAGCCCGAAGGCTACAGTCTGGTGGTAGTGAACAGCTGCGTGCGGCACGAGTTGGTCGGCTCGCCTTATAACGACCGTCGCGAGAGTTGTGAGCGGGTGGCGGCACAGGCAGGGGTGGAGACCCTGCGCAACTGCTCATGGGAGCAGTTGGAGGCGTTGAAGCCCCGGTTGAGTGACGAGGATTACCGGAGGGCGCGTTATGTGCTGGGCGAGGAGGACCGGGTGCTTGCCGTGTGCGAGGCTTTGAAGAGGGGTGACTATGAGGAGGTGGGCAGACAGATGTATCTCACCCACGAAGGATTGAGCAAAGACTACGAGGTGAGCTGTGCAGAGTTGGACTTCTTGGTCGAAGAGGCCCGCCGTTGCGGTGTCACTGGTGCCCGCATCATGGGCGGAGGCTTCGGGGGATGTACCATCAATTTGGTGTGTGACGACCGCCGTGAGGCTTTTCTGTCGACCGTGCAGAAGAGCTACAAGGCTCGCTTCGGAGTGGGATGCAAGGTCATCCCTGTAGTAATTGGCAATGGAGCCAGGAGAGTGAAATAATAGAATAATACAGAGCTTCAGAGTACTCGGAATAATCAGAGTACTCCGATTACTCAGAGAACGAAGAAAAGAAAAAAAACATGAAACATATCCTGCAATATTGTATTTTGGGCGTGCTGTTGTGCTGCGTGGGTTTTCATTCCCATGCCAAGGAGCAGCAGTTTACATTAAAGTCGCCCGACGGTAAACTGGTAAGCCATATTGTCGCTACCGCTGAGAATGAAATCACCTACGACATCGTATACAACGGGGTGACGATTATGTTGCCGTCGCACTTGGGTCTGAACCGAGAATACGGCAAGTCCGTCACAGGTGCCATGCCGGTGACCAAATCATCCACCTGCGTTATCGACGAGACGGTCGCATCGCCTTTCACCCGTCAAGCAACCATGCGCAACCATTGCAACCAGTTGACATTACAGATAGGGAAAGACCTCAATCTTGTTTTCCGTGCCTACAACGAGGGCATTGCTTATCGCTACCAGATTGTGAAGCCTTGCAATGTGCGCTTCGAGAAGGTGGAGTACAATTTTGCAGGCGACTATAATGCCACGGTGCCCTATGTGATTAATTTCGACGAGAACAACCACGATATCCAGTTCTCCTCGTCGTTTGAGAACCTCTACGTCACTCTGCCGCTCTCCAAGATGGACACGCGGAGGCTTTGCTTCCTCCCCTTGCTGATACATGCTTCACATGGGGTGAAGGTGTGCCTCACAGAGTCGACACTGATTAACTATCCGGGCCTCTATCTCGGAGCTCACACCGCTCCGGCTGGCGACACCCCTGCCGGGGTACGGTTGGAGGGCGAGCATGCCCGCTATCCCAAGACCCTTGAGCAGGGTGGCCACAATAACCTGCAGATGCTCGTAAAGGAACGCGAGGACTATATCGCCAAGGTGGACAAACTCTCCGTTCTGCCTTGGCGTATCGCCATGGTGGCCAAGAGCAGTGCCGACCTGGCCATGAACAACCTGAGCTACCTCTTGGGCGAGCCCTGCAAGGTACAAGACCTCAGTTGGATTAAACCCGGCAAGGTGGCATGGGATTGGTGGAACAACTGGAACCTCTCGGGCGTGAACTTCAAAGCAGGCATCAACAACGATACCTACAAGTATTATATTGATTTCGCCTCCCGAAACGGCATCGAATATGTCATCCTCGACGAAGGTTGGGCAGTGAACGGTAAGGCCGACCTCTTCCAAGTGGTGCCGGACATCGACTTGCCTATGTTGACTCAGTATGCCAAGGAACGCAACGTGGGGCTGATACTTTGGGCGGGGTACTACGCTTTCGACCGCGATATGGAACACGTGTGCCAGCATTACAGCGATATGGGCATCAAGGGCTTCAAGATTGATTTCATGGACCGCGACGACCAGATTGTCACCCAATTCTACGAGCGTGCCGCCTACATGTGTGCCAAGTATCACCTGCTGGTCGACTTCCATGGGGCTTTCAAGCCCGCAGGGCTCAACCGCACTTATCCCAATGTGCTCAACTTCGAGGGGGTGGCAGGACTGGAGCAGCTGAAATGGGCTCCCGCCACATGGAATCAGGTGCAGTACGACACCGAGATTCCTTTCATCCGTCAGGCAGCGGGACCGATGGACTACACCCAGGGTGCCATGCACAACGCCGCCAAAGGATGCTACAGCCCCTGTTGGAGTGAGCCCATGAGCCAGGGCACCCGTTGCCATCAACTGGCCCTCTATGTGGTGCTGGAATCGCCGCTGAATATGCTATGCGACTCACCCACCAACTATGAGAAGGAACCTGCCTACACCCGTTTTGTGGCGTCCCTCCCCACGGTGTGGGATGAGACCATCGTGCTGCAAGGCGAGGTGGGCGAATATATCGTCACCGCCCGCCGCAAGGGCGACACTTGGTATGTGGGCGGCATCACCAACTGGACCGAGCGCGACATCACCGTGGATATCCCCCGCCTGATTGCCGCCTCGGGCAAGGCTTCGAAATACAATGTCGAACTCTATTCCGATGGCAAGAACGCCCACCGCAAGGGCAGCGACTATAGCAGAAGAGAGATGAAACGATTCTCAGGCCCCCTGCTGGTGCATCTGGCTCCCGGCGGCGGTTTTCTGGCAAAACTGACCCCTGCCGAGGAAATGGTGATGGAAGGTGTGTCGGAGCTGTACAAGAAGCGGCTGTTTGCCCCGGGTGATTACGGTTCCACCAATTACAGGATTCCCGCCATCTGCACCATGCCCGACGGCTCGTTGCTGGCGGTGAACGACAAGCGCAAGCACAACGAGAGCGACCTCCCGCAGGATATAGATGTGGTGTGCCGTCGCAGCACCGACAACGGCCGCTCTTGGTCGGAACCCGTCACTATCGCCCGCGGAACAGGCAAGGACCGTGGCTACGGCGACCCCGCGCTCGTGACCTGTGCCAACGGTGATGTGCTATGCCTTTTTGCAGGGCATAACGGCTTCTTCCAGTCGACAGAACAGAACCCCATCCGCATCTTTGTCTGTCGCAGCAAGGACAACGGTGTCACTTGGTCTCAACCACAGGATATCACCACCCTTGTGTGGGGCAGCAAGGCACAGAATCCTGCTTGCAGGGATTACAATGGTGCGTTTGTCACCAGTGGCAATGGTCTCCGCCTTGAAAGGGGACTGCATGCCGGTCGTGTGCTTTTTGCGGCTTCGCTCTCCAGCAAAGAGACTGTGGTGGATAATTTTGTTATCTATTCCGATGACAACGGGTATACATGGCATGTGTCCGATTTGGCATTCACTGGTGGCAACGAGGCTAAACTTATCGAGTGCGAGGATGGTTCAGTGCTGATGAGTGTGCGTCAGCATGGTCAGAGAGGGTACAATATCTCCACCGATGGTGGCCACACATGGGGCAAGCAGGGCTATTGGCCTGAAATGTCGGTCACCTCTTGCAACGGCGAGCTGCTGCGATATCGTGTTGGCGGCAAGAGCGTGCTGCTGCACTCTATCAACAACTCTATGAAGCGCGAAGATGTGAGCATTTTTGTCAGCTATGACGAGGGCCGTACATGGCAGAACCCCATCCTGATGTGTCCCGGTCCGTCGGTCTATTCATCCATGACGGTGCTGCCCGATGGGTCGATAGGCATGTATGTCGAACAGAATCCTTCGGGTGCTTGCGAATTGTGGTATTATAATTTCCGTCTTGATTTATGAAGAAGGCGTTTTGGGCCTTGGCTCTTATAATGTTGGCGGGTGGAGCCATATTGCAAGGGCAGGAAGTGTATAAATATTGGGTGGCTTTTGCCGACAAGGAGGGCAGCCCTTACAATTTGGACGAGCCTTCGGGCTATCTCAGTCCGCGAGCTATAGAGCGTCGCCAGCGTCTCGGCATTGATTTGGATAGTCTGGATCTGCCTGTCTCGCCCCGTTATATAGCGGCGTTGCAGCAGGAGGGTTTCATTGTTCAGAATCGTTCCAAGTGGCTGAATGGAGTGGTGCTTTTCTCGCGTGATTCGGTAGGGATGGACGCTTTTGCCCGCTTCCCGTTTGTGGATACGGCCATTCTATGCGACAGGGGAGGTGTGGCACAACCCGATACAGAGGTCTTCAACGTCGGGTTCCCTCTTGACCGTTTCCCGTTTCCCGAACCTTTCAGTGATGAATATTATGGTGCGGCATGTTTTCCAATCAAGCAACTGCGCGGCCATTATCTTCACAGGGGTGGCTATCAAGGGCAGGGGGTTGTTATAGGTGTGTGCGATTGCGGTTTTCCTGGGGTGGACACGACAGCCATTTTTGAACCCATGCGTTCCGAAGGCAGGCTTTTGGCTACGCGCGATTTTGTTTGGGCTAATGAAAATAATGTGTACACCATTCATTCCCATGGCACCCATGTACTCTCCACCATGGCCGTTTTCGTACCTGGCATGTATGTGGGCACCGCCCCCAAAGCCAGTTATGTCCTTTGCCGCACGGAGAATGTCTTCTCCGAGACACCGTTGGAGGAATACAACTGGGTGGCGGCAGCCGAGTATCTCGACAGTCTGGGCGCCGACATCATCAGCACGTCGTTGGGTTACTTCAATTACGACGATAGTACTCGCAGCTATTCCCTCTCTGACCTTGACGGAACTACCGCTCCCATTTCGCGCGGGTCGGCAATAGCCGTGACGAGAGGCATGTTGGTGATTAATTCTGCGGGCAACGATGGCCAAGCCAGCCCACAGCACCTCAATGTCCCCGCTGATACTCGCACGGTTCTTACCGTCGGGGCTGTAGACACGTTGGGTATGCGTGCCGATTTCAGTGCCCACGGATCCGTGTTCGGATCGTATGTCAAGCCCGATGTGATGGCTCTGGGGGTGGATGTTGTTTCGTCCAGTCCTGATGGTCTGTTCCGTTCCACCAGTGGTACATCTCTTTCCTGTCCCGTTATGGCGGGAATGATGGCATGTTTGATGCAGTGCTACCCCAATCGCACACCTCAGCGATTGTGTGACATGGTAAGGTCTTGGGGTAGTTTGGCCGACCATCCCGACCCTATGAGCGGCTATGGAATACCCGATTTCGGCCGTGCTGTGGGTGCCCCGGTTGCTATCGGTACCTGTGCTGACGAACAATCTTTTCAACTCTATCCCAATCCTGCTTCCCATTGGGTTGTGCTCTCCCTTGGTGGCCAAACTAAAGATGTGTTGCTGGTTGTGACCGACATGATGGGACATACCATGCTGAGCCAACAGGTCAATACGCCCGAGATCCGTTTTTCCACAGCTGCATGGCCTTCCGGAACTTATTTTGTCAATGTGAACGGAAAGGTCGCAAAAATAGCCGTCGTTACCTTTTGACGTTGACATGTTTAATGACTCTCATCATATCAACACATCAACGATAAATATATCAACATCTTGTCTAACCTTGAAGAAACTGTGCCATAAGAATGGCGCAGGCCACGGAAGCATTGAGAGATTCGGCAGTGCCTCCAAGGTTGGGGATGGCTATGCGTCGGGTGACACAGGCCTGCACCTTGGCACTGATGCCCCGGCTTTCGTTGCCCACCACAAGTACAGCACCCTCCGAGGGCAGCTGTATGGGTGATAGGGGATTCCAAATGCTTTGACCGTCGAGTAGGGCACCGAAAACAGGTTTGCCGCAAGTAGCGAGAAAATCAGGCAGGTCGGTATAGGTGATGGTGGTGCGGAACAGGCTTCCCATGGTGCTCTGCACCACTTTGGGATTGAAGCAAGAAACAGTGTCGTGGCTGCATACTATGTGCCGTACGCCAAACCAATCGGCTGTGCGGACAATTGTGCCGAGGTTGCCGGGGTCTTGCAGGTGGTCAAGAGCCAAGGTGAGGGGTTGCCCCTCAAGGGTTGTGGACAGATTGCGGCTCACTAACATCCAAACTTCATTAGGAGTGGTCAGATGACTGAGTCGTGCAAGGCTATCTTGTTCTACTTCATATACTTCGGTGTTTATGGGCAGGTCAGGGTGTTCTTGAAGCCATGAATTTGTTGCACAGACCACTTTGATAGGGGCTTTTGCGACCATGGCTTCATGGCACATTTTCACACCTTCAACAATAAATACTGAATCCTCATTGCAGTGTTTATGTTGCTTGTATACAGTTAATTCCTTTAGTTTGTTCTTAGATATCATAAGGCAAAGATACAACTTTTTTTCAAATAAAATTTTGTTATGTCAGAAAAAAGTAGTAATTTTGCAGCCGATTTCCGAATCAAGACGGTGGGCGTAGTTCAGCTGGTTAGAGCGCCAGATTGTGGATCTGGAGGTCGTGGGTTCGAGCCCCACCTCCCACCCCAGGAAAACAAAAAAAGCAGACATTCAAGTCTGCTTTTTTCGTTTACTGTTATCTCAGTGCTGTTCGGTAGTGCATATTGCCAGTAATGGACCCAGTGATGTTTCCAAGTATCGGGACGACGGCTGAGGCTGTTCCACTGGCTGTGCTGGTCCAGTCCATAACTCCGTTTACAGGAGCCTTGATTACGGGGTGGGTCATGGTGGCCTGTAGCGAGGCGGTGACTCCAAGGGTGTCAATGCTGAAGCGGATGGTGTCGTTCTGCAAATGCAGGCCTGCAGTGTCGATGGTGCCGCGTGAGTACATTCCGTCGGAGCTGGTCATGATAATCCCATACTCTTGTGCAGGATCCCTCTTAATGGTGACAGTCTCTATATTCAGGTCGCGGTCGATGGGAATGTTGATTGTAGCAACGGTCAGGATAAGGTCGGTGTGCCTTGTCATTAGATAGGTGCCCAGATAGGGTGTAATGTCAATAGTGGGTTCTGACGGATTGTTGCCGTGAGGGTTGTCAATGGGGTCTTTCTCGCAGCCGCATGTAAGCATTGCAATGAAAGCCAACAGGATAAATGATGCTTTTTTCATAATGTGTTATATTTGTGTATTTCTTTACATGTCTGAATCCAATAACGCGGAAAGGGTTATATTATTGCGTTCTGCCTTATTGTTTTTTTAGTTGTTGCATAAACGGTTGTTGTACGGTGTCCACCGAAGAACAGATGCCACCAGCACGGCTATTGAAGGGGGCACGTTGGGGCAGATGGGCAGGAATGTTTATAGTTGGAAGAAGTGGGTTTTGTCCAATTCGTTCCACATACGCAGGCGTAGGGTGAGTGTCTGTTGGTCGTATACGTTTGAGTGCTGGGTTACCTCCACCTTGCCGTTGGGGAGCAGCAAATGATCCCAACGCACCATGTTGAGGCATTCTTGTACTTGGTCGGGTGTGAGGACGCCGTCGCGGGTTTGCAGATAGTTGTCGGCGGTCGCATAGCGCCACCAGCTCTTGCTGTTGGGGTTGCCTACTGCGGGGTCGGGGGTGTCGGTGCGGTATTTGGGTGAGAGAAGGTGGTTGGTGACGAGCATGTACTTTTGGTCGGAGGGTTTGCGCAGCACGAGGGTTTTCCATCCGTCTTCCTTGTCGAACTCGATGATTGCACAGTCGCCGGAGGCGTCGGCTACCATGTAGTGGTATCCCGAACCGACAATAGAGTCGTGGCGCAGGTCTACGGTTGCCAGCAGGTTCAGGGCTTCGTCCACTGTGGCGCAGCGGTCAAGCCACAGGCGCATGATGATGCTTGTCCCCACGGCGTGTTTGCCGCTGTTTTGGTTGGCGGGTTGGTGGGGGAGTGCCATAATGGAGGTGCAGAGACCTTTCTCGTTTATACCGTCGACCGGGGCATAGATGGCGGCTAAACACATGAGCTTTTTTGTGAAGGAGGTGGGCAGGGATTCCAGGTTGTAGCCGAAATGAGACATGTCGCTTGCCGCCAAGGAGGCATAGCCGTTCTTTGGACGGGAAATGGTTACCAGGGTGGGGTTGGCGAAATAGTCGTAGTTGCGACCGTAGAGGAATCCTTCGCCTGATGCGTTTTTGGCTTGGAAACTGGTGCAGTTGAATGTCTCCAGCTTACCGTTTTCGTCTGCCACCTGTGCACTCTTCCCTTTGATAGGGATGCCTTTGCCGATCTTGGCGGTGACGTAGTCGAGCAGTTCGGCGTTCTGGTCTACATCGCGTTCGATGATTTCGTCGAGGTCATACGCGGCTTTGTACTCCATGGCATAGAGGTAGGGGTTGTTGTCCACTTGTTTCAGTGAAGAGAGAGTCCTTATCTCCCCGTGCCATAGACACCATACAATTATGGTGAGGGCAAGGATGATTGTGATTAAGACAATCAGAATGATTTTTATTGCTTTCTTCATGATAAATGATTTTGAATTTGTTGTTGATGAATTATAGTCCTGTTGTGAGTAGGTGCATCAGCTCCTCGCGGGGGCCAAGTGTGTAGGGCATGGCGGCTTGGCGGGCGCGCGACATGGTGTGGTAGTAGTCGAGCTGTTCGGCCAGCGTGGCGCGGAGGTATGCCGATAGGGTGCGGTGTGTGGCGGTGTCGCCGGCAGCAAGGCAGGCTTGAGCAATATCGTAGACAAGGCGTGGATCTTGAAGAATGTTAACAGGGAGGTAAGCAAGGGTGGTGGAAAGAGCATGACGGGCTGCGGAATCTTGTCTTTGGGAGGTGAGGTTCTGGGCGAGCAACAGCACGTCGCGCCAATATTGCTCAATGAATTTACAGCCAGTTTCATCAATATAGACTTGTCGCATGGGGTGCCATTCCATACTGTCGAGATGGCGGAGGAATGGTTCAGTGGCTACACTGTCGCAGGGGTCGGGCATGAGACGGTAGGCGTTGCCTTCGAGTTGCAGGCGGTGGGGGTAGTATTGGCTCAGGTGGTCGTAGGTGTAGTGTGTGAAATAGATGGGGCGACCCAGGTTGAGGCTTTCGTTGAAGAGTTCGGTAAAACGGGTTGTGCCAATGAGACCGATGTTGGCGACGATGATGTCGGGACGCATGTTTTCGACAGCTTGCAGGTACCAGAGGGGGAAGGTGTCGTTGTCGCCGTAGGTGAAGAGGACGGTGCCCTGCGGGTGGTGGTCGCAGGAGTGAAGAATGTTGGCGCCTACATCGTGGGCAATGTAGCGGCGGCTGCGGTCGTGGTCGTCCCAGTTTTGGAATGCCATGAGGGCGGGCACGGCAAACACGGCGAGACAGGTGACGCATGTCAGCGGACGACGTGCCTTGCCTGTCGCCTTTCCGGCTTTATTCAGTATCCATTGTACACCGAAGGCAATGAAGATGCAGAAGGCGTAGAAGCTGAGGATGTAGGCATAGTCACGCTCGCGGGGTTCGTAGGTGGGGTGGTTGAGGTAGAGGGAGAGGATGAATCCGCCCATGAGGAAGAGTGTGAAGACCGTCCAAAAGGCGCGACGGCGCGAAAGAAGGACATAGACTCCAATGAGGCCGAGGAGCAGGGGGAGGAGGAAATAAGTGTTGTGGCCGCGGGTGTGGAGACTGTCGGGCGGACGGGCACCAGTGCCTACAAGCAGGCGGTCGATGGGCGGGATGCCTGTGATGAATTGCCCGTTCTGGGGTGAACCGTAGCCCTGGCGGTCGTTGTAGCGGCCAGCGAAGTTCCACATCAGGTAGCGCAGATACATATAGGTGAGTTGGTACGAGCCGTAGTAGCGCAGGTTGCCCACAAAGGTGGTGTCGCCGCCGCTCCAATCAGAGGCATAAAGGGCGTCGTTTTTGTGGTGCCGCCACATGCGGGGGTATAACGGGGCTTTCTCGTATTGCTCGCGAGTGATGTAAGTCTTGAAGTCGGCAAAGGTGGATGGATGGCCTTCGTTGATAGGGGTTCCGGCTGTGGCACGGATGGGGATGATGAGGTAAGGGGTGAGCCCGATGAGGAAAAACAGCAAAAGGAAAGGGCTTATATTGAGAAGCGATTTGAGATTTTGGAACCTGACAGGGGCATGACCATCCCCGCCATAAAGACCCTCTTTATTGTCTTTTGCCACTTTGAAGATGAACAGCAGCAGGAGTACAGGGGTGGTGAGGAGGGTGAGAAGATGGGTGCAGCAGCCCAGTCCGAGGAGGAGGGCGATGAGGCAAAGCCAGCGGAGTGCTTGGTGGGGATCGGTGCAGCGGTACCACCGCAACATCGACCAAAGGATGACGGCGGCAATGAGCATGGCCAAACTGTAGACTTCGCTCTCGACAGCGGAGAACCAGGCTGTGTCGCAGAAGAGGTAGCATAGTGCGCCCACAGCGGCTGCGGTGAGGGGCTTTGGTTTGTCGGCAGGGGAGAGGAGGAGAATGGTCCAGAAGAGGAACATAACGGTGAGTCCGGCACTGAGTGCGCTGAGTGCGTTGCAGCACAGCGCCACCTGCATGGGCGTAGGAGCGAGCCACGAGAAGGCATGGGCAAGCAGTTGGTAGAAGGGGGCTCCCGGGGGATGGCCTACCTGTAGAAGGTAAGAGACGGAGATAAACTCGCCACTGTCCCAAAAACTAACGGAGGGTTCAAGGGTGAGGAGGTAGACGAGGGCGGCAATAGCCGCCAAAAGCCAACCGACTACCAGTTCACTACGGACTTGTTGAAGATGTCTTCGCATAGTTCGGTGACGATTTCATCAGTTAACGATTGCTCGACGCTGGAGAAGTCGCGTGTGGCGGCGTAGTCTTTGAATCGCGAGAAACTCTGTTCGAAGTCGGCTTTGGGGTCGAAACGGTTGGTAAAGGAGACCTTGATAGTGATAGTGAAACGGTTGGTGGCCACGTTGTCGTCACTGCCGATTGAGGAGGCGCGGGTGCTGTAGTCGGTTATCTCGCCTGATATTTGGAGATCGCCGTCGTCGGAGGTGACGTTGAGACTGGTTTGCGAGGAAAACATCTGCTGGAGGCCGTCGTAGAGCTTCTGGCTTAGCTGCGGGTTGACGGTGGAGGCGTAGTTGGGAAACTGGGTGATGGAGATGGTTTTGGCTTCGGCTGGGATGGAGGCACCGGTGAAGGAATAACCTCCGGTGCAACCGCCAAGGGTCAGCAAGGAGACCGCGAAGAGGATGTATGGTAAAAACTGTTTCACGGCCAGAATAGATCAGACGTTTTGTGAATCGTAGTCAATGTGAATTTCATCTTGCAACTGCCAAAGCATGTAGGAGGATTGTTGCTCCATGTATTCAAGGATGGAGACTTTGTGGGTGAGGTCGGTGATGGTTGAGATTTCGGCTACAATGTCGTCAATCTTCTTTTTCAAGTTGTTATCCATAAGTAGTATCTTTTTTTTCATTGCAAAGATACAAACTTTTTTTAAAAAATCGTATCTTTGCACCCGATTATGACAAGGCTGGAATACTGGATAAAGGCTGACACGCAATACAGGATACACTCACCGTTTCTGTTCGAGATGTATCGAAAGGTCCTTTTCGCCGAAGTGGACAACTCGCTGCGTTGCTGCATGACCAAGGATCTGCCAGCGGAGACAGCGGAGCTGATTGCCTCGGCGGAACGGCGCGACAAGGCCTATCACGAAGTGGTGTATAAACTGCGCGACCACTACGGCCTGAAGGTNNGAATATTGGATAATGGCTGACACGCAATATCGTGTACACTCTCCTTTCGTGTTTGAGATGTACAGGAAGGTGCTGTTTGCAACTGTCGGGAAGGAGTTGCGCGAGCGTATGTGCGAGGGTCTTTCTGCCGAAATGGAGGAGATGGTGCGAAAAGCCAAAAGATGCGAGCGCAAGTATCATGAGTTGGTGTATAAGATTCGCGACCACTATGGTATGAAGGTGGTGAGTTATGATGAAGATGAGGCGGTGTTGGAGAACGGTGTTGACCCGATAACTGGTCTGAATGTGATAGATACCGTTAAGGTGGTGTGCAGGCCTCACAGACACCATGCACGCGAACTGCGATGGAGAGCTCAGCAGGGGAATAAGAAGTATAATGTGAGTATAGACATGTACGATGTGGGACTGTTAATGTTCTGCCCCAAAATGCATGAGCAACAGTTCCTTTTGAAATGAAGATAAAGTTTTACACATGATGAATAGAAGATTTCTGTATTGTATGCTTTTGATTGCCGGAGCGGCAGCGGTGCTGTTGGCTTGCGGAGACAATGGGGAGACCCCCAAGCCACAGGCTTACCTGCGTATAGATTTGCCTCCTCATAATTACGAAGTGTGCGACACGGCAGTGTTGCCTTTCACCTTTGAGCTAAGCAATTTGGCTGAGGTGCAGTGGAAAAAAGACCAGCCTCGTGACAAATGGTTCACAATTGCCTACCCGAAGTATAAGGGTTATGTGTTTATGACATACAAGGCCATGAACGGTGACAAAGGAATTGCGGGCTCAAGTGGACACGTCGTATAAATTTGTCGAGGGGCATTTCTCCTATTCGTCGGGGATAGACGAGAACAGGTTTGTGGACCGGGAGCATAAATTGTCGGGAACCACCTACCATCTAAAGGGGCAGAATGTAGCCAGCACTTACCAGTTTTGGGTGACGGACAGCAACCGGCATTTCCTCCGTGGTGCGCTCTATATCGACTGCACACCGAACAACGATTCGCTGGCCCCGGTGCTGGAGTACATACAGGATGATATCGACCACTTGATAGAGTCTATCCGATGGAGAGACCTCCTTGCCGACAAGTAACAAGTATAAAAACAGTATCATTATGACCAATTCACGTATAATCAGGATATTCCTCGCCTCGTCTATCACAGAGTTAAAGGATGAGCGCGATAAGTTGTCCGAATACTTTGCAGGAGCTGATATTCAAAATATGTTCCTTGCAGACAATGTAATCATCCAACTGGTACGCTGTGAAGATATTTATGCAGGAAGTGATGGGGAGCAGGCACAAGAGTTACTTAATAAGCGGTTGAGGGAATGTGATATTTCTTTATTCCTTTTCAAGACTAAAGCAGGTAAAAGGACAATAGAGGAATTACGCGTAGCAAAAGCCATTCAAGCAGAAAATAGGCAACATACGATACTAGTATACTGTATGAATGTTCCACCAGATAAGCGAAATAGAGACCTAAAAAGTATTATTAAAAAGTTAGACGAGGAAGGTCCAGACTGGTATTCGGTTGAAAATGCAGGAGATGTAAAAGCCGCCTTTATAAGAAGCATTCTAAAGTATGAGCGAGAATTACTGATTCGGCTTGGCGAAAGATATGAGCCAAGTGCAGAGTCAATGCAGTTTAATACTGCCTTGGAGAAAACTGAAAAAGCCGGTGAGGAGAATCTAAAAAAATATGAATTTCACAAAAAGCACCAAGTACAGGCACAAAATGGTATCCATCATAATATAGATATCCTATTGTCACAAGTGAAAGAAATAATGGTCGACACTTCAGAACCCGTGGCTAATAGGATATATCGCACAGTGGAAGTCTACCAAAAGGTCGACCGTTGGGCATCCAGATCCGACTATGACAAAGAGAAATACAACACCTTGTTGTCCGACTACGCCAGATTCCTTAATGATTATGGAATGTACTACGATGCCGAGAAGGTCTACCTGCGTCAGATAGCCCTTGCCGAAGAGCTGTACGGCAGAGAACACGAGAATACTGCCACCAGCTACAACAATATCGGCACGGTATACTGGAAGCAAGGCAACTATTCTGAGGCGTTAAAATACTACCAAAAGGC
>DBXQ01000117.1:0-251 GCA_002309955.1 Bacteroidales bacterium UBA1208 | reverse complement strand
CCCCGACACTGCCACCAGCTACAACAATATCGGCTTGGTATACTGGATGCAAGGCAACTATCCGAAGGCGTTGGAATACCTCAAAAAGGCATTGGAGATAAGAGAGAAAGTCTTAGGTACAGATCACCCCGCCACTGCCACTATTTACAACAATATCGGCACGGTATACGATGACCAAGGCAACTACCCGGAGGCGTTAAAATACTACCAAAAGGCATTGGAGATAAGAGAGAAAGTTTTAGGTACAGATC
>DBXQ01000084.1:29019-35868 GCA_002309955.1 Bacteroidales bacterium UBA1208 | reverse complement strand
GGGAGAACGATGGGAGAACTGAGGTAAAACGAGCGGGGGATGGGCTGCCGATGAGTGTGCATGCAGCGGTCTTTGGTAGGGGTTGGAAACAATAGAGGCCATCCCCGCGGCTGGCCTCTTTTTATGTGGCAGAGGGTTGTCTGCCTGTTTGGATCGGTATTATTTGCCGATGGTGATTTCGATGCGGCGGTTCTTGGCGCGGCCTTCGGGGGTGGCGTTGCTTTCGACGGGCTCGTTTTCACCCTTGCCGATAGCGGTGATGCGGTTGGCAGGGATGCCTTTCTCGACAAGCATCTTCTTGATGTTGTTGGCACGGTTCTGTGACAGTTTCATGTTCGATTCGGGTTTGCCTACGTTGTCGGTATGGCCGGTGATGGTCACTTTGACTTCGGGGTGCTTGTCCATGATGTTTTTGAGGTTGATCCAGGAGTCTTCGTTGAGCTGGCCAAAGATGGGCATGTCTTTGCCGGTTTCGAAATAGGCTACATCTTTGTAGCCGGCCACGAAGGCGGCTTCTTCACGAGCGCGTTGTTCGGCACGGGCACGTTCGCGTGCTTCGGCCTCGGCTTTGGCGCGTGCTTCGGCTTCGGCGCGTGCGGCGGCTTCGGCTTTCAGGCGTGCTTCGGCTTCGGCTTTAGCCTTGGCAAGAGAGTCTTTCTCGGCTTGAGCTTTGGCGAGGGCTTCGGCTTGGGCTTTGGCCTGGGCTTCGGCTTGGGCACGCTCGGCGGCATGTACACGGGCTATGGAGTCGGCAACGGCTTTGGCGCGTGCTTCGGCCTCGGCTTTTTCTTTGGCGATGGCTTCGGCCAGGGCGCGCTCTTCGGCGGCTTTGCGTTCGGCTTCGGCCTGTGCTTCGGCGGCAAGACGCTCGGCCTCGGCCTGTGCAGCGGCGGCGGCTTCGGCAGCCTGGATTTCTCTCCAGTCAACGTCGCGACCCATGCCTATGCGGAGGGCGATTTTGATACCGGCTTCGAGGGGATTGACATTCTTGACGCGGTCGGAGGCAAAGGTGTTGTTGTATTGGGAGTTGTAGTTGTACTGCATGGCTTGGTTGTCGGAAAGGGTGTTGATGTTCTGGAAACCGTATTTGCCATAGATGCCCAGGTAGATGCCGAGGGCGTTGTTGCAGTTGATGACGAATCCGAGGTCGCAGAGTGCGCTCCAGGTGAGTTCGGAGAGTTGGAGTTTGCCGTCGGAGGGAGTGAATGAGTAGCGGCCAAGGCCGTGAGCAGGCATGTCGTCGTAGGTGACGTTGGTGCGGGGCATGTAGGCAGAGCGGCTGTAGTTGCCTTCAACTACTTTGTAGGTGCCGAAACGGGGCAGATCGAGGGCGGCACCGAGACCCATCTGGAAAGCGCTTTTGGGGCTGACGGGAGCACGGAAGACGAGTTGCAGGGGTACGCTGAAGAGGACGGCCTGCTGCGATTCTCTGAGGTTGTAGAGGTTGGTTGTGACATCGGCATTGTAATAGGCTCCGGGGAGCGAGATGTTCTTTTCAACGATGGGGTAGCTGTATTTGGCCGAGCTGGCAAGGGTGCTGGCTTGGACGCCAAGGCTGAGTCCCCAGTGGTGGTTGAACATGTATTGGTATTCGATGCCGGCAAGGCCGCCAAAGCCCAAATGGTATTCTCCTTCGAGGGGGGAATAGAGCAGGGTGTGGACACCTCCGCCAAGGGTGAGCTGGAGGTTGTTGTTGTGGTCGGTCATCTGAGCCGAGACGGTTGCTGTGGCCGCCAGAAGCATGATTGCGGTTATTATTTTTTTCATATCGGTTTTTGAATTAAACGATTTGTTGTTTGTGTGGTTTTTTTAGAATTTAACGGTTTTGGTGGTGATGCCGTCGACATTGATCATGTAGGTGCCCTGCGGGAAAGCGGTCATGTCGATTTCGTACTCTTGGCCGTTGAAGGTGGTACGGACAACACTGAGGCCGTAGCTGTTGAAGACGGTGAGCAGGTGCTGCTCATCGCCAAAGCCGGTGAGTTTTACCTTGGTGGTGTTGACTACGGGGTTGGGGCAGGCTACGATGCTCTTCTGGGCCTCGGTGGGTGCGTAGGTGATGACCTGTTTGGGGCAGACGAAGTATTCATTGTCGGTGCCTTTGTTTACAAGGAGTGAGTAGAAACCGTCGAGGTAGCCTCTGGGGTCTTGGTAGTAGGGTTTGGTGGCTCCTTCGATGAGGGTGTCGTTGAGATACCATTGGTAGGTGTTGAAGGTGTTGTTGCGGTTGTCAATGCTGATGACATCGTTGAATACTTGTACGAGGTATGTGTTGGAGAGGTTGACGACGAATTGGGTGGGGAACGAAATCTCTCTGTTGACTTCGTTGCCGATGGCAAAGGTGACATTGTAGGTGCCGGCAGCGCAGTTCTGGGGGATGTCGAAACTGACATTGAAGGTGTTGGGGCCGGTCATTACGATGGGCTTGGTGGTGTTTGTGAAGCCTTGGGCAAGAGCGGCTTCGTCGAAAATCAAGGAGTAGTAGGTGGGAGTTCCCTGGAGGATGGTGAAGGTGCCGGTGAATTCATCGTCGGGGCAGATGTATTTGCTGTCGATGGCGAAGCCTTGGTCGGCAACGGTGGTGTCGAGGAGGGTGGCAATAATGATTTTGCCAACGGTGCTGTAGACAAATTCGTCGGGGATTTGATAGTTGGAATTACTGTTGAGGAGGGTGAACTGGAAGGTGATGGTTTTGTTCTCGCCGGGTTCGGGGGTGTCGTAGTAGGCGTGAGTGATGAGGTTGATGTCGTCGCCGTTAACGAGATTGGTGGGGACACAAGGAATGAGGACAAGGGCGTCGCGTGTGCCATCGTACTCTTTGACCAATTGGGCTATGCCGCCTTCAACGGTGATTTTGCGCGGAAGGATGTTGGCGGTGTAGGCATAGTTGCTGGTGTCGGTAATGGTGTAGTTGCCGCTTTGGGGGCCGGAGAGGAAGTGGTATATGTTGACGGGTTTGTCGTTGCCTACATTGGGGTCGAGGAAGGAGGCAGTGGCACGGTTGGAGACGGTGTCGTTGGGGAGAACGCCTTCAAGGGTGCTGGTGGATTCGACATTGCAGATGATGGTGCCGTCATACACTTTGTTGCGTTGCAGAATGGCTATGGGAGCGTAGAGCTGACGCGGAGTGATGTTGGCGGTGAGGGTGATGTCGGCAGGGGGGAGGTAGTTGGCGCACTGGGTGGTGTTGCCGTAGAGCATGAAGCTGACGGTGACATTTTTGTTGGTTCCCACGTTGGGGTCTTCGTAATTGGCGAAGGCCGAGACATGAACGTCTTCGCTGCCGATGACGCCATAGAGGGTGCCTACGGAGGTGATGGATGCCAGGGTGCCACCGTTGTATACTTTGTTGGAGTCGATGGCGGTACCCGTGATGGTCAGTTGTTTAGGTGTGATGCTGGCAAAGAGGGTATCGTTTTGCGGGGGGAGATAGTAGGCAGAGTCGGTGCTGCCAATGGAGTAGGTTACGATGACCATTTTGATGCCGCCTACGTCAGGAGTGAGGTAGTTGGCATTGGCATAGAGTGTAACGTAAGGGTGTTCGGGAAGAAGCCCTGCGGCTGCACCGACATGGGTGACTAAGGCGACAGTTGAACCATCGTACACTTTGGTGGAAAGTATTTGGGTTGAGTCGTCGGTGCTAATCGTTAATTGGGCTTGTTGTGCCCACAACGATGTAGCAGCAAGGCACATCATGCACAGGAATGCAAGTGCCTGTTTCTTGGCAGTTAATGCCGAAAAAAGATGATACTTTGTCATAATGTATTGTATTAATTATTGTTGCTTTCTGTTTTGTTTTATTATTGTAATTTGCAAATATACATTTTTTTTTTAATTTTTCGGTTTTTATTTGAAAAAATAGCTTTTTTTGATTGGATTATCTCGTTTGTACAGCAGGTAGTTATGTTTTTTTTGCTAATAGTAAAAAAAAACCGCACCCGTTGATTTGTCTGACGGGTGCGGGTTGGAATGGGGTGTCGGATGGTTTATTGTACAACCAGTCGACGGCTGACGCTCTGGGAACCATTGCGGAAAAGAACGGTGTAGACGCCTGCCGGCAGGCGGTCGGTACGGATGTTGAAGGTGATGTTGCCTGCGCTTTGGATGGTGCTTGTGTGCACGGTGCGTCCCATGTTGTCGAAGATGGTGACGGTATAGTTTCCGCCATTGCCGAGGTTGATGTTGATTTTGGCTTGTGAGGAGGAGGGATTGGGATAGAATTGGCCAAAGTGAAGGTTGATGTCGGGGCTTTCGATGCCGACAGGTGTGCTGGTGTCGTTGTGGGTGCGGTTGGCGTCGAACACGAAGGTGATGTCGGTAGCGGGCATGGGCGTGGTGTCGAAGTCGTAGAGGGTGCTGTCAAGCCATGCGGCGGTGTCGAGTTGGCCAGTGTAGTAGTAGCTGTAGTATCCTCCTTGGTGGGCGGTCATGGGTTTGGTGATTGTTTTGCCGTTGTTGGAGGTGGCGGAGAGGTAATATTCCACGGTTACGACAGTGTCGACCAGTACGGACACGGTGTCGGTGGTGTAGGTGGTGTCGTAGAGGAAGGTGTAGGTGGTGTCGTAGATGTAGGCGGTGGAGTCGGCGTTGAGGGTGCTGTCGATGACTGCCACGCTGTCGGTTATGGTGAGGACGGTGTCGGTGACGATACGGTCTTCATAGAAGGTGCTTTGTGGACGAGACATGGTGCCATAGTAACGGTTGCCGTTGGCGGTGAGGGGTAGGGTCTGCCATTCGCCGCCCCCGATGCGGTAGATGCATTCGGCATGGGCTATGCCGCTGTTGTTGGTAATGACGGCACTGACGGGCATTTTGTCTTGTATGGCATTGGCACAGCCGTGGATGTTTTTGTGGAGGATACGGACGGGGTTGTTGGCGGGTATCTGTTTGGTGATACAATGGATGGCACCGCCACTGCCGTCAAAGTCGCGCACATCGACGGGATAGATGGTGTAGCCGGGATAGGCTTCTTTGATTTTTTCAATGTTGGCACGATCCCAGGCTGCGGTAGGTTGGCCGTTGACCACAGCGGAGAAGCAGGGTTGAAGGATGAGGTCGTTGACAAAGGTGTGGTTGCTGTAGGTGCGGGTGTATTGTTCGTTGTATTCCCGTTGGTTGGCAAAGCTGCCGCCGTTGTCTTTTGAGGGGAAAGGAAGGGTGCCCATGGTGTAGTAGTTGCGGTTGAAGATGCTGGTATAGGAGCAGAGGGAGTCGATGTTTCTCTGTCCGATGGTGTAGTCGTTCCATGTCCTGTATTGGTCGGGCATGACGGAGAAGACAAAGCCGTTTTCGTCGTATGCGTCTGCGTAGAGGTCTATGTGGCCTGTACCGCCGTCATATTGGTAGGCGGGCAGAACGTGGGTTTCGCGTTGACCGATTAAGGAACGCAGGGCTGCACGGGTCTGAGCTTGGGTGAGTCTGGTTTTTTGAATATAGTGCAAGGAGTTGATGTCACGTCCGTTCCATGTCATTTGACCATAGGTGTCGCTGTTGTTGCCGTATACAGCATTGCTGGTGAAAAGGAAGCCTGCACCGTCGACAAGGCAGTTGCCACCTTCCCATTCGATGGTGTTGATGTAGTTGGGGATTCCTATTTGTTGCATGATGAGCGAGGGGAGGGAGTCGTCGAGTGCACGACCGGGATAGTATTCGAAATCCATCATTGCAATGCTGTCTTTCTCGCCGTAGTAGAAGCAGATGGGACCGCAGTCGCGGTACCAGAAGGAGTTGCCGGCTCCGACAATGAAACGGATGTTGTCGTGCCGTAGATTGAGACGGGCCAATGTGCGGAGCACTGTCGCAGTGTCGGCCTTTTTCTCTACGCGCACCCATGCTTGTGCGTTGCCTTTCTGAATTCCGTCCATCAGATAGAAAAACACTTTTCCGAAACTGCTTGTGGTGTCCATTTCGCTGTAGTATGGGCCATAGATACCCATGCTTTCCCAACCTCTTTGCATGTTGTATTTATAATATTCAGCCAAACCGGTCACCATTGGGTCGGCACTGAAGTAACCGGCTCCCAAGTTTGAGTCAGGGAAATAGGCGTAGCTTACTGTTACCACAACGGCTTGGACTTCTTCCCATTCGCCGGGATACCAAATACGGTCTTCGGGCAGTGCTTTTGTCTCGCTGCCTTTAATGGGTGCAATAGTCTGACCTAATTTAATATTGCTGTTATAATACTCTTTTGAATAGTCGCGCTTGTGTTTTATTTGGTGCCATTCGTTCATGATTTCCTCGCGCGACGATGCATTCTGAGCCACAGCCATGGTGGCCAGGGTCAGCATCAATAATGTAATGAATGATTTTTTCAAGGTTGAGTCCTTTCCTGTTATTTTATAAAAGAGACGTGCTTGAGTGCACGTCTCTTTATGTGATTTAATATGAAAATTAGCGTTTTTTGAGACCGAGAATCTCACGGGCTTCGTCGCTGTTGGCCACTTCGCGACCCAGAAGTTTTGCCATGCGTACCACTTTGTCGACCAGTTCGCCGTTGCTCTTGGCCAGAACACCACGCTCCAGATAGAGGTTGTCTTCAAAACCTACACGTACGTTACCACCCATCACAATGGCAGGGGCTGCCAATTGGAATGCGTAGCGACCGATGCCGGTAGCTGTCCAGGTGCTGCCTGCGGGTATGTTTTTCACCAGCCAGCAGAGATTGTCGACAGTGGCAGGGGTGCAACCAGGAACACCGAGCACGAAATTGAACTGCATGGGAGCTCCGGGGACTTGGCCTTTGCGGGCCATGGTCAGGATGGTGTCGAGGTGTCCCATCTCAAAGCATTCGTATTCGGGTTTAATGCCGCGTTCCATCATCCGTTTGCCAAAGGCACGCATGGTGGGCAT
>DBXQ01000084.1:4392-28995 GCA_002309955.1 Bacteroidales bacterium UBA1208 | reverse complement strand
CAGGTACCGCAGTCGAGGGTGGCCATTTCGGGCAGTGGTGTGGTGTCTGTGCTCTGAAGTCTCTCTTCGGGCGACATGCCAACGGCACCGCCTGTCGAAGGAATCAGAATAACATTAGGACACTCTTTGTAGATTGCCTCTTCGCACTCTTGGAAACGGTCACGGCTTTGAGTGGGGGTTCCATCGTCATGACGCACATGCAAGTGGACGATGGCGGCTCCGGCATCGACAGCCGACTTGGCTTCGCGAACAATCTCTTCGACCGTATAAGGAACGGCAGGATTCTGCTCTTTTGTAACTTCTGCACCGCAGATAGCGGCAGTGATAATCAGTTTGTCCATGGTATTGTTGCTTTTAAATAATAATTACTATTTATGAATAAAATGCAAAGATACAAAAAAAAATCGTATTTTTGCAAAAAATAGATTCAATGCTGATACTCGGTATAGACCCTGGCACACAGGTATTGGGATATAGTATTATCGACACCGATGGGCAGAGACCCCGTTTGGTGGTGATGGATGTGCTTTATTTGCGCAAAATTGCCGACTTCCATCTACGTATCCGCAAAATATTCGACACCACTCAGCGTATTATCGATTCGTATCATCCCGACCATCTGGCTATTGAGGCTCCATTTGCAGGCAAAAATGTTCAATCGATGATTAAACTTGGCAAGGCGCAGGGTGTGGCCATCGGGGCTGCCATTGGTCGCGACCTGTCCTATACCGAGTATGAACCCACCGTTGTCAAACAACGTGTTACGGGTAATGGCAATGCCGCCAAAGAACAGGTGGCTGCCATTCTGCAAAGCATTTTCTGTTTTGCCGACCTTCCTCAATATCTCGATGCTTCCGATGCTCTGGCTGTGGCCTACACCTGTCATTTGGAAATGACAGACCCGCTGGGCGACATCCGGCAGCAGCTCAAACCCACCCGCACACATAAGAGTAAGAAGCAGCAATGGTCCGATTTCGTCGCCCACAACCCCGAACTGGTGAACTTCTGACATGGTCAGAGTAAACTTTTTCTCAGCGCAATAAGAAACAGATAACACATATTAATCATGAGCACACAACAGAAATCCTTTTCCTCCAATCTGGGAGCAATCATGGCAGCGGTAGGCTCTGCCGTCGGTCTTGGCAATATTTGGCGTTTCCCATACACCTGTGGTAAATACGGTGGAGGAGCCTTTCTCATAGTATACCTCGGTTTTGTCTTTTTCCTTGGGGCAGTCCTGATGATGTCGGAATTCATCATTGGCCGTCGGGCACAGCACACCCCTGTCAAGGCTTTCCAAGCCCTCCGTACCGACCGTAAGGGATGGGGGTTGATAGGCCTGCTGGGTATCGTCACCAGTTTCTTTATCCTTGCCCAGTACCTTGTCCTCTCCGGCTGGACTACGGGTTATGTCTGGGAGTCTCTTATGGGCTCTCTTGCCGCTTTAGGCACCAGTGCGGCTCCGATCTCCGACTATTTCACCCAGTTCTCCACCAGTGCATGGAAACCTGCCATATTCCTTGCTATCTTTTCTGCCCTGGTGTTGTTGGTCATTTTGGGTGGAGTGCAGAAAGGAATTGAGAATGTCTCCAAAGTGCTTATGCCATTCTTGGTATTGTTGATTCTGGTGCTCTGTGTCCGCAGCCTCACCCTTCCGGGGGCTTTCAAAGGAGTGGAATACCTCTTCTCTCCCGACTTTTCCAAGCTCACTGGTGAAGGCATATTAGCTGCACTTGGTCAATCTCTATTTTCGTTGAGTGTGGGTATGGGTGTCATGATTGTCTACGGCTCCTACATCCCTGTTAACGACAATATCTTCAAGACTGCTATGTGGATTACTGTATGCGACACCCTTATCGCCATTTTGGCGGGCTTGGCTATCTTCCCCGCCGTGTTCAGTTGTGGATTCGACCCTGCTGGCGGTCCCGGCTTGGTCTTCTGTGTGCTGCCCAATGTCTTCAACTCCATGGGCAGTGCGGGTGTGGTGTTCTCAACCATCTTCTTCCTCCTCCTCATGGTTGCTGCACTCACCAGTGCCATCTCCTTGCTCGAGGCTCTCACCGCCACTACCAGCGAGCATCTGGGTACCCGTCGTCTTGTGGGAGCCTTACTGTTCTTTGTTCTTTCCACGCTTTTCGGTATTGTTTTCTCGCTTTCGCTGGGACCTCTTTCCCATATCAAGCTGGCAGGACTTACCCTCTTCGATTTTGTCGACAAGCTCAATAGTATCTATTTCCCACCGCTATGTGCGCTGGGTACGGTATTGTTCCTTGGATGGGTCATGCCCGAACGTGACGTACGCGACGAGTTCACCAATCATGGAACCCTCAGTGCCCGGTTCTATGGGATGTTCCGTTTCCTTGCCCGCTATGTGGTGCCGGTGGCTCTTCTGGTGGTCTTTGTGTCGGGAATACTCAGTTGACAGCCTTAATATTCGGTTTTTAAAGACAAATAACACCTATTCATAGTCAGATGCGTAAATTCATTCTTGTCCCCCTTGCCGCCGTCCTGCTTTTTGTGTCGTGCCATCATGCCAAACCCAAGGTATACGACCCAGCTTATGTCCGGTTCGAGGCTTCATACAATCCCTATCTCGAAAACCAGTTCTACCCGTCTCTGATTATGGGTGTAGCCAGCCTCAGTGACAAAAACTTCGGTTTCAACGACACCAACGCCCTTTTCTCCGTCTCTGTCACAGCCCCTGCCAGTAACTCTGTGTTGCGCATCACTATCGACTCCTCCAATCTCAACTATGTCACCATTTTTCAGGAAGTCCTGCCTGTCAAAGATGTCCGATACACCTTTCACCCATCTCTCAAGTGGAAATACGACCAACTTTATAAAATCAGGCAACAGGGAACAGCCGACCTCACTTTCACGTGCTACATCAACGACGAAGAAGTGGATGTGAAAAATGTACGCATCAACTACCGTTCTGCCAATGATTGTCTGCTCAGCGTCTTAGACAGCGACGGCCGGCTACACGATTTCCGTTGGCTTTTTGCAGCCTACGTCAACGAAGAACATCCCTTCATCGACAGTATCCTTACCAACATTATGCAGCAAGGTGTGGTGTCGCGCATTACTGGATACCAGAAAGATGCCAAAAGTGTGATAAATCAAGTTGAAGCCATCTGGTACTACACCCTCGAACGGGGCATTGCCTATTCTTCCATCTCTTGCACGGCATCACCCACCAAGAACTCCAATGTGCAGCACATCCGTTTTTTCGACCAAGTGTACCAAACCCGGCAAGCCAACTGTGTTGACGCATGTGTGTTCCTTGCCTCCATCATGCGTAAAATAGGACTCAAACCCGTCATTTTTGTTGAGCCTTGCCATGCTTACCTCGGTTACTATACCGACAATAAGCGTCGCACGCTCAAACTGCTTGAAACCACCATCACCAGCTGGGCCGATTTCCCGGCTCTCACAAAAAACTACAACGAAACCATCCAGCGCAATCCCGATGCCAAGGGCAGTGAACGCATATCATCGGCTATGAACGCCAAATACACCAAATACCTTACCGATGGCCAGAAGAAACAGTGGGAAAACGGCACTCTCTCGTTTGAGGATTTCAAACGTGCCGTGGCTCACGGTCTGTTCCTCAAAGCTACCGACTACGACCTGGATAACTACAAAAACAATCGCAAATACTTCTCCGACCCCTCCAACCGCACCTATCAGCAGCTCGACATAGAGCTCCTCCGCAAGATGGTGCAGCCCATCAATGGCTGACCATAGCCCCCTTAAAAAGGAATAAAGAATGAATCCGGCAGGTTCAATACTTGCCATAAAAAACACAGAGCCGTCCTCAAGGACGGCTCTGCTATTATTAAGGATTCTATGGTCAATCCTTGATGTTGGGTTCTTCAAGACCATATCCTTTCTTCTTGTCGACGGCCTTGAGGTAAATCGAGATAAGCAGGGCTGCGATGCCGAGAGCGGCAAGCATGACCAGTGCCCAAGTGTAGTTGAGCTCGTGGGCTGCGGCACCTTCGGGGTTGGTATTGTTGAGGACAATGCCAATGAGGGCGGGGAACAGACCAAGACCGATATTCTGAATCCAGAAAATGGCTGCATAGGCCGAACCGATAATCTTTTCGTCAACCAGTTTGGGAACGGAAGGCCATAAAGCGGCAGGCACCAGCGAGAACGATGCGCCGAGGACGAGAATGGTCACATAAGCCACAACCACACCGCCAGCAGCAGATTTGGCCGAAACGCCGGGCAGGATGAATGCAAAAGTGAGGTGGCAGATGACCAGCAGGATAGAACCAAGCATCAGCATGGATGCTGCTTTACCCTTATGGTCGACATAGTTACCCAGAATAGGAGTGATAGCCACAGCCAGCAAGGGGAACACTGCAAAGATGGTTTCGGCGGTGCCGCGCATATATCCCATATAGCAGTACACAATCAGTGCCACCACAGCAATACCCATCAACAGATACTTCATTCCCTTGTTGTTTTTCATAAAGTTGCTGGAGAAAGAACCGGCTGCCACAACAAGCATCAGAATATATTGTACCCAAGTAACTGAACTTCCGCCCCAGTACGTATTGGGGTCGGCGGGAGTCAAATCAAGATTGCACTGCAGCATGTTGACGGCATACTTCTGGAAAGGGAAAATGGCGCTGTAGTACAGCACGCAGAGCAGAGCCACAAGCCAGAATCCAAGACTGGTGAAAATCTTGCCAAGGTCGCTGATTTTGAAAGGATCGTCTTTCTCCTCGGCCTCGCCGGTCTGGCTGTCAAGTTTCTTATCCATGAAGAAATAAGTGATGAACATGATGAGGGCGATGCAGAGCAGCACAACACCGAATTTGACAGCATTGTCGACATGCACCTCGCCACCCAGTTTGGCGAAGTAGGGCGAGAAAATCATGCAAGTGGCCACACCCAAGCGGGCAAGAGCCATCTCACTGCCCATAGCCAAGGCGGTCTCACGTCCCTTAAACCATTTGACGATACCGCGGCTTACCGTGATACCGGCCATTTCGCAGCCGCATCCGAACAGCATGAAACCACAGGCGGCCAGTTTGGCTGAAGCAGGCATACCGGCGCAGAACGGCAGTATAGCACCGATTACAGGCAATTCGCCGTTCCAATTCAGGTTATTGGTAAACCACTGCTCAATGCTGGTTCCGATAAAAGCCTCGCTGCAGGCGTAGAACTTTATAAGTCCGCCTATCAGCATCACAGCACCCGAAAGCACTGCCGTGAAACGCACGCCCATCTTGTCGAGGATGATACCTGCAAAGATGAGGAAGAATACATAAACGTTGAGGAACACCTCCGCGCCTTGCATGCGGCCAAACGACGCACTGTCCCAACCGCGGGTTTCCTGCATCAGGTCCTTGATGGGGGACAGAATGTCCATAAATACGTAACTGCAGAACATAGCCAACGCCAATAGCAACAGGGCTATCCATCGCATCGCTGCATTGTCTCTTAAAGTTTTAACGGTTTCTGTCATAGTAATATTGTTTTTATTTGTTGTTTTTTTTCAATTCAGACTGCAAAATTACGAAAAATATTCGTAACTTTGCATAATCAAATAAGAAATATTTTCAAAATGACACCTAAAGTACACCCTGACACATTCCAGTTTTTCGATGAACTGGTGGCAAACAACAACCGCGATTGGTTTAACGACAATAAGTTGCGTTGGACAACCATCCGGGATTGCTTCATGGAGTTCACCCAGGCTCTCATTGAGGCCATGGCTCCGTTCGACCCTGCTGTTGAAGGTCTTTCTGCCAAGCAATGTGTCTATCGAATCCACCGCGATTTGCGTTTCTCCCCCGATAAACGCCCCTACAAAACCCATATTGCCTGTTTCCTCCCCTTCGGCGGCGACCGCACCAAGTGCGTCCCCGGCTATTACCTGCAGATAGGGCAGGAAGACTATGGCTTGCAAGGCAACTGCTCCATGGGCGGCGGCGTTTACATGCCCGACAGCAAGCAGTTGGCGGCCATCAGGCAGGAGATATTCTATTGCACCGACGAATTCAAAACCATTCTCCAGTCGCCCGAATATGTCCGTTACTATGGCAACAGGTTCTTCACCACCAAAAAACTCTCCCGTCCTCCCAAGGGCTATCCCGCCGACTGGCCCGACATCGACCTGCTCAAATACCGCGACTACTGCTGTATGCACGAGGAGTCACGGACTTCTGTGCTGTCCGACACCTTCTTCAACCAAGTGGTTGACATCTGGAAGGCCGCCCAGCCGCTGAACCGTTTCATCGGTCGTGCTCTTGACCTCGTCTGACCAAACCCATAAATACCACCGCAGTCATGCAAGCACTTGTAACCGGAGCCACATCGGGCATGGGGTTGGAATACTGCCGCCAGTTGGCTCAACGCGGGCACCACCTCGTCATGGTCTCCAACCAGCAGAAGGAACTCGACATCCTTCCGCAGCAGCTTTCGCAGCAATACGGCATACGTGCCATAGGCCGTTTCCAGGATCTTGCCGCCCCCGACGCCGCCCAACGTCTCTACGACTGGTGCCGCAACGAGGGACTGCAGATAGACATCCTCGTCAACAACGCAGGCATGTTCTTCTTTCACGAACTCACCCCCGACTATGCCAGTTGCACCGAGACCATGATGGACCTCCATATGTACACACCCACACGCCTATGCTCCCTATTTGGCGAGGACATGAAACACTGTCGCCAAGGCTTCATCATCAATGTTTCCAGCATGGTGGCACAGATGCCGACACCGGGCATTACCATCTACGCCGCCACCAAGGCCTATCTCAAAAGCTATTCCAAATCGCTCTACTTCGAAATGCGCCCCTATGGTGTGGGGGTCACCACCGTACTGCCGGGAGCCATAGCTACACCTTTATATAATATCAATCCCGCCACCCTCGCGCGCCTCACCCGTATCGGGGTTGTCCGCACCCCGCAGTGGATGGTGCGTCGCGCCCTGCGCGGCATGTTCCGCAAACGCCATTATGTCAAACCCGGTGCGATGAACTATTTGGCCCCCATCCTCCTGAAACTTCTCCCCAACGGGCTTGAAACCCGTATTTGGCAGAAGTTGAAATCATAAAACGTCTGCTTGTAAAACCACAATCTGCGGTCTTCCTCTCAATGGGAATCCTTCTAACAGCAGGCTTAATCAATTCCCAATAGGAATTTGGAAAATACTTCTTTTATGATTTCCTGACATTTAATTGTGGGTTGTTCTATTCTTTTGAGGCACTCCCTCCACTCCTTTTTCGTCATATCGCCGTTCATTATACCATCAGTTCTCCTTTGAAAATGGGAGAACGATGGGAGAACGATGGGAGAACGAGCGAAGGAAGAACGAAGGAAGAGCGGGGAGAGTAGGGCGGTGTGTTTTCCTGAAATCGCTTGACAGAGGTGATGACAATGGATAATGCAGAGTCATCCTGACTTGTGCGGGGCATTCCTTTTAGGACGTATGTTATACGATTAATCGAGTTTATAACGGATACCCATGGTGGTAGCTTAGTGAGGTGTTGTTAAAATGATGTGCCTTTGATACATAAGTCACTATCCCGTCTCTCCATAACGAGAGATTTGTGGTTGTTCAACAGACGTGGAACAACCACATGACGATACAGCCCGGCTTGGGCAGCAGGAATTTGTGCAGGGGGCTTGTCGGGGAGACAGGTGCAAAAAGAGAAAGCCTCCGCATGTGGCGAAGGCTTTCTCTCTTATGATAAGGGTTTTCTTTTAGAAACGGTAGCGGAGGCCTAAAGCCAAGCCATAGCCAAAGCCGCTGGCAGCCCCCAAGACATCCCATTGGGGACGGAAGTCAAGAGAGATTTGCAGCGGGAAGTCGAAGTTGTACTCAATGCCAATCTGAGCATCGAAGCCAAGGCCAATGTTGCCGTTTTCAACTTTGTTGCCGGTGAACATGCCGACATTGGCACCGATACCGGCATACCAGCCGAGACCGCCGGTGATGTTGAAATTCCACTGATAGATGCCGGTGAGGTTGATGTAGGAACCCCACTTTTCGAAGTTGTGCCATCCGAGGTCGAGTTCAAGACGGTTGGCAGAGCCCATGGCGGTCTGATAGGAAACCTCAGCACCCGAACCGTTGCCGAAGACACCACGGACACCGATAGCATTCTGTGCATTGCTGGTGAAACCAAAGGCTACAACAGCAATCAATACGATAAAAAATTTCTTCATAATGTTGTTGTTTTTAGTTTGTTATTAATATTACTTGTTCTTTTTCGTTTGTCGTACAACTTGCAAAGATACAAAAAAATTCAATGATTGTGGATTTTTTTTTGTAATTTTGCATTTAATATAAATGTGCAATGTGGCTGGCAACAGCTTGTAATAAATTATAGAATATGAATATACATATTGTTCAGCACGACATTGTGTCGGGTAATCCTGAAGAGAATTTGAAATGGATCGTTGAAGAACTTGAGCGTCCCGAGAGCAAGGAGGCTTTGTTGACGGTGTTTCCCGCCTGCACATTGTGCGGGGCACCGCTGTACGGCTCGGTAGCTTATACCGACCTGCAGAAACGTGCCCAGGCAGCGTTGCAGGAGCTGGTGCAGAAGTCTGAGCACAGGGCTTTTCTTGTCGGTATGCCGTTACAGATTCAGGATCGCGGTCTGTGCAATGCCATTGTTTTTGTGCAGAATTGTGCTATCCGTGGCATTGTTACCAAGAAGTATCTTGCTCCCGACGAGCAACGCTATTTTGTGCGCGGTGAGGGTGTGCAGATGATTCAGTATCAAGACCAGTTGCTGGCTATCGGCTTCTACGAGGATTTGAAGGAACTTTCCAAGTCGCATGCAGGGCAGCCCGATGTGGTGATTTGTTGCGGCTGCAATGTGTTTGACTATAACAAGCCCTACCGTATCCGTTACAGAATGCACAAGATTGTGGAGAATCTCAATGCTTCGTTGGTTTTCTCCAACCGCACGGGCGGAGAGGGGAACCTGCTGTTTGCCGGTGGCTCGATGGCTTTGAATGCAGCAGGGATGGTGCTTTGTCAATTTCCCTATTTTGAAGACTATGCCCAGAGTGTTGATTTGCAGTTGATGGAGGAGTGTGAGGATGAGAAGCCTGAAGTGGTGGCGCTGGTGTACAAGGCTTTGATTACTGGCTTGCGCGATTATTTCAGGAAGAATCGTATACAGCGGGCTGTGTTGGGACTTTCGGGCGGCATGGATTCGGCCATGGTTTGCCTGTTGGCCGCTGATGCTTTGGGTCCCGAGAACGTGCATGGGATTTTAATGCCTTCGCAGTATTCGACAGACCATTCGGTGAAAGATGCCGTGGATTTGGCCGAGAATTTGGGAGTGAGTTATGACATTGTGCCTATCAAGCCGATGTTTGACTTGCTGCGCGAGACGATGAAGCCGGTGTTTGGCGACAGACCTGAGGATGTGACTGAGGAGAATATGCAAGCCCGTATACGCGGAACAATTGTGATGAGTTATGCCAACAAGTTCGGGGCTATGGCGCTGAACACAACCAATAAGTCGGAAGCGGCCATGGGTTATGGTACCCTTTATGGCGACAGTTGCGGCGGATTGAGTGTGATTGGCGATTTGTATAAGACCGAGGTGTATGAACTGGGTGAATATGTGAACCGCGATGGGGTCCGTATCCCCGTCAACACGATGCAGAAGGCTCCGTCGGCCGAGTTGCGCCCTGGGCAGAAAGACAGTGACTCGCTGCCTGATTACAGTGTGCTGGATGGTATCTTGAATCTGCATATTGAGGAGCAGATGTGCCAGGAGGAGATTGTGGCTGAGGGATATGACGAGAAGTTGGTGGCTGAGGTGTTGCGCAAGGTGCGTATCAACGAGTGGAAGCGGTTGCAGTTTGCACCGGTGCTGAAGGTATCACCCATGAGTTTCGGAATAGACCGCCGTGTCCCTATTAGTTAAAATCTGGGTACCGCCCCAATCAGGGCGTGAGCTATGGAGCAGAGAAACCCGGAGATAGAACTGGCTGAAAAGTATGTGAACGAGACGGGTGTTTCGTTGTTCCTGACAGGAAAGGCAGGGACGGGGAAAACCACGTTTCTTCACCATATTGTTGCAAATTGTCCAAAACGCAACATCGTGCTTGCACCCACAGGTGTGGCTGCAGTGAACGCAGGAGGGGTGACGATACACAGTTTCTTCCAGTTGCCATTCTGCCCCTATCTGCCCGATGTGAAGGAATTGGTGACCGAATACCAGCTCCCCGAAAGCCAGAAACAGTTGAGGAAGTCGAAAGTGGACGTAATCCGCACGCTTGATTTGCTGATTATTGATGAGATAAGCATGGTGCGAGCCGATTTGCTTGATGCGGTGGATGCTGTCATGCGGCGATATCGGCGCAGCAGCCGTCCATTCGGAGGGGTGCAGTTGTTGATGATTGGCGATGTGCAACAACTTGCTCCCGTGGTCACCGACGAGGAACGGCCCTATATGGACAGGGTATACCCTTCGCCTTTCTTCTTCCACAGCAAAGCCTTGCAGCGGTTGCAGTATATAACCATTCAATTGACGACAGTATACCGTCAGCAGGATCCTCTCTTTCTGCGTCTGCTCAACAATATCCGCGACAGCAAATTCGACGAAGCTACGCTGGCAGCCCTCAACTCCCGTGTGAGGAAACCGGGTTCTCCCGCAGTTTTCGCCGATGGACAGGAGCCTATCCTGCTCACTACCCACAACTGGCAGGCCGACGAAGTCAACCGTCGCAATTTGGAAGCCTTGGATACTCCTGTTCACATTTTCGATGCCGTCGTGGAGGGCAATTTCCCCGACAGTGCTGCCCCTACCGAGCGGCATTTGGAACTGAAAGTGGGTGCTCAGGTGATGTTTGTAAAAAACGACAGCTCAGGACACCGCTATTATAACGGCATGATAGGTGTGGTGGACAGTGTGGAGACCGACGACACGTCCGATGGGCAGAAGCATATCGTAGTGGTGAACAGTGAGGGAGAACGTATCGATGTAGGACAGGAGAGATGGGATACATGGAAATATGAGATTGACAGCACCGACAATCAGATAAAGCCGATCTTAGATGGTGTCTTTGTGCAGTATCCTCTCAAAACCGCTTGGGCTGTCACCATCCACAAAGCCCAGGGACTAACGTTCGACCGTTTGCAAGTGGATGCCGCTGCAGCGTTCACGTATGGGCAGGTGTATGTGGCTTTGAGCCGTTGCCGTAGTCTGGAGGGGTTGACATTGTTGTCGCCTATTACGCCGCAAAACGCTTTCGAGAACAAGGATATTGAGCAGTTCAACAGCACGATGACTCCGTCGGTGCAGGTCGAACAGATGCTTGAAGGGTTCCGGACGCAGTATTATTTCGATGTTCTTTTTGAGCTTTTTGATTTTTCGGGGTTTCAACATGCGGTGGAGCGAGTGTACCGCCTTTACCAGGATTCCCTCTATCGTATTTATCCGGACCAGACAGCAGAGCTTGCCCAGTTGTGCGGCAATGAGGTGAACGGGTTGATGACGGTGGCCGAGAGGTTCCGCAGACAGTTGGCGGGGATTGGTATGAATCCCGATTCGAGGTCGCTGCTGGAGGAGCGGATTGGCAAAGCGGTGGTCTATTTCGGGAAGACGCTGAAATCGATGGATGAAAAAGTGAGCCCTTTGCTGACGGTTGAGATTGACAACAAGGAGACGGTAAAGCATTTGAAAGATATTGCCGATGGATACCGGAATGTTGTAGGGTTGAAGATGGCACTTCTGAGCCATGTGGAGCATGATGGTTTTTCGATAGAGAAGTATCAAAAAGCAAAGGTCGATTTTACTTTGCAGAAACCGGAAAAGGAGCGGCGGCGAAAGGAGCAGGTGGTGTCAGAGAGTGTGCAGAATCCGAAGTTGGCTGCAATGTTGTCGGCTTGGCGCAAGGGGAAGGCTGATGAGATGAATGTGCCGGCCTTTGCCATTATGCATCAAAAGACATTGTTTGCAATTGTGAATGCTTTGCCGACCACGAAAGCCGAGTTGCTGAAGGTTCCGGGAATCGGGAAGGGCAAGGTGGACAAATTTGGCGACGAGATAGTGCAGATGGTGCGTGACTATTGTACGGATAATGGCATAGAGGTGGCTCCTACATTGGATGAGCCGTTGTCTACAGCGGAGAAGTCTTCGTCTGCGTCCAAGCCTGAAAAGACGGCAATGTGGCGGAGAACTGCGGAATTGCTGGCGGAGGGCATGAGTGTGGCCAGTATTGCCGAGGAGTTGCACAGGGCTGTCAGCACGATTGAGGGATATGTTTTTTTGGCAGTGGAGAACGGAGCGCTTGACCCAGACTTGGTCGTTTCACAAGAGGCGCAGGACGAGATAATCGCATTCCTCCTTGACAACCGTGATATGACTCATCTGAAGGAGGTCTATGAACATTTTGAAGGAAGGTATAGCTATTTGCAGCTGCGAGTGGCAAGACATTTGGCTGCGGAACTTTAATTCGGCAAATTTGTTTAGAAATCAATTGGTGTTAAGGTCTGCCGGGCTTTGGCACGTGACATGAGGTTGAAGTGCCACCATTCGTTGTGGAGTGGTTGTAGGCCTTGTTGCCTCATCAGGGATCGGAGAAGGCAGCGGTTGTCGTATTCCTGTTGGCTGATACGACCTGAGGAGAGCAATGCTTGTTCGTTGTTGATATGTGATTCGGGGCAGAAATGGTCGAAGTCCGACCCCATGGGCAGTAGGTTCCCAGCGGTGTCGATAAGGGAGATGTCGATGGCGGCACCGTAGTTGTGAAGTCCCGGTCCGTTGAGAGGATTTGAGACGTAGATGTTGTTCGGTGTGCCTTGTACTTGGTGGAACATTTGCCGCTGGATGGAAAGGGGGCGCGCAGCATCAAGCACGATCAGATTTAGGTGTGGATGGGAACTGTGCAGTTGTTTTTGGGCCGCGGATAGTTTGGCTGCAAGTTGGGGCAGCATGAAGGCTTTGTTCATGTCTTTATATAGTACACGCCCCATAAAATTGTGAGGTGTGGCATAGACCAGTTGTACTTGGATGGAGGAATCGATATCTTGAATGTCGACAAGTCCCATGGCGCGGAGTTTCGTTTCGGTGGGAGTGTCGGGGAGGTGGAGGACGGTCGTAACGGTGTCGGATGGGACGATGACGGAGTCGCAAGGAGTGGGGACTCCCTTTTGCCCACAACTTGAAAACAGGATGATTGGGAGTAGAAGGTGCAAAAGATGTGGCAGGTGGCGATAGGGTGGCATGGCTCAATCGGTTTCGTAGCCGAATTGTTTCAGGGCACGGTCGTTGTTGCGCCAGTCTTTCATCACTTTGACATAGAGGTTGAGGAAGCACTTTTTACCTGTAAACTCTTCTATGTCCTTGCGTGATTCAATGCCTACTTTTTTGATGGATAGGCCTTTATGCCCGATGAGGATGGCTCTTTGAGATTCACGTTCCACATAGATGATGGCACGGATGCTGTCTACCCCGTCTTTTTCTTCGTAGCTGTCGACTACCACTTCACAGCTGTAAGGGATTTCTTTTTGGTAGTATAGGAGTAGTTTTTCGCGGATGATTTCGCTGACGAAGAAGCGCATGGAGCGGTCGGTGAGTTCGTCTTTTGGGAAATAGGGCGGGTTTTCGGGGAGGAGTTGGAGGATGTGGTCGAAAATGGAATCGATGTTGAAACGCTCGGTGGCTGAGGCGGGAATGATGATGGCACGGGGTATCTGGTTGTGCCAGTATGCAATCTTGTCGTTGACCTGTTGTTGGTTGGAAAGGTCAATCTTGTTGATGACAAGGATGATGGGTGTGGAAGAATGGATGATTTTGGCAAGCAGGTCTTGATTCTTGAAGCTTTCGCCTATTTCGGTGACGAGTAGAAAGAGGTCGGCATCTTCGAGGGCATTGTGGACAAACCCCATCATTTGTTCGTGGAGTTTGTAGTGGGGGTTCACAATGCCGGGGGTGTCGGTGTATACAATCTGGAAATCGTCGCCATTGACAATGCCCATGATGCGGTGACGTGTGGTCTGGGCTTTGCTGGTGATGATACTGAGGCGTTCGCCAACCAAGGCATTCATCAATGTTGATTTGCCTACGTTTGGGTTGCCAATGATGTTTACAAAACCTGCTTTGTGCATAAAGGAAAATGGAAAGTAAAAAGTAAAAACTAAAAACTAAAAATCTGGGTCGGCAAATGCTGAATCCAGCTTTTTAGTTTTTAGTTTTTGCCTTTCAGTTTATACTAAATATTATTCGGCTTCGACAACCTCGTTGGCTCCAGTGGCAGCTGCGCGGGTGCTGTTGATGACAACGACTTCGCTGCTCTTGGGGTTGAGGATTTCGTAGTTTTCGGTGGCGATGTCCTGCACTTTGCAGCGCTGGGCGACATCGAGATTGGTGATGTCGATAAGAATTTCGCTGGGCATGTTGGCAGGAAGAGCCTTGACGTTGAGTCTCTTCTGTTTGTAAGCCAGTTTGCCGCCCTTCATGACACCCACGGAAGTACCGGTGGTGTGGACAGGGATGGACATGACGATGGGCTTGTCGTCGGTCAACTCATAGAAATCGCAGTGGTAAACGATTTCGGTCACGGGGTGGAAATCGATGTCCTTCAGCATGGCGCGGTGTTTGGTGCCGTTGAGGTCGATTTCGACGAAGCAGGGTTCGGGGTTGAACAGGATGCGTTGGAACTGGTTTTGGGGGACAGCAAAAAGATATTGCTCGCCTTTACCATACATGACGCAAGGAACCTTGTCTTCGCGACGCAGAGCCTTAGCATCTTTTTTCCCTACGTTCTCGCGAAGAGAACCGCTCAATGATACTATTCTCATGTGTTTTGTGTTTGTTTGTGGCCAAAAGGCCGGTTAATGAATATGATTTAATAAAAAACAATTGCTTAAATGTTACAAGCGGTGGATGATACCCTTGTGATGGATGGTGGTCTCGTACAGATTGTCGAGAGACTCGTAGCAGACAACACGGCGGATTGCTTCGGCAAGCAGCCAGTCGCAACTGAGCACACGGATTTTGTCGCTCTCGCGTTTCAGAGGAATGGTGTCGGTGGTGACAAGTTCTTCGAGAGCGGAATTTTCGACCTTCTCAATAGCGTTGCCGCTAAGTACAGGGTGGGTAATCATGGCACGGACGCTCTTTGCACCGCTCTCCATAATGATGCCTGCGGCTTTGCAGATGGTGGAACCTGTATCGATAATGTCGTCCAGCAGAATAACATGACGGTCAGTCACGTCGCCGATGAGACGCATCTCACCAATTTCGTTGGGTTTGTTGCGGTGTTTGTAGCAAATCACAAAGCTGTTGTTCAGTGTTTTGGCATACATGCCGGCGCGTTTGCTACCGCCCATGTCAGGGCTGGCAAACATTACATCTTCAATGTCGAATTTCTCACGGATGTAAGGCATGAACAGTGAGGAGCCATACAGGTGGTCGACGGGGATGTTGAAGAAGCCTTGAATTTGGTCGGCGTGAAGATCCATGCAGATGACGCGGTCGACGCCTGCGGCCTGAATCATGTCGGCAATCAGTTTCGATGCGATAGGTACATGGGGTTTGTCTTTTCTGTCCTGGCGGGCAAAGCCATAGTAGGGGATGACGGCTACAATTTTCTCGGCAGAAGCACGCTTGGCGGCATCAATCATCATCAGCAGTTCAAACAGGTTGTCGGTGGGGGGCAGGGTTGACTGGATAATGAAGACGATACCACCACGGATGGTTTCCTCGTAGGAAGGTTGAAATTCTCCGTCGGCATATTGAAAAACGGTGGAATTGCCAAGGGGGATTCCATAAATATCGGCTACACGATGTGCCAAGTTTGCGGTTGCACGACCCGCAAAAATGAATACTTTATCAGATTTTTTTTCGCCCATTTTGTGTTGATTTAGAGACTGCAAAGATACAACATTTTTCTTGAATATTCACTATTTTGAAAAAAAAATTTGTCATGTCAAAAAAAGTGTGTAATTTTGCACCCGATTTCGAGAGAGAAATGAGGACTAAAAAACGCTGAAAAATATGCCTTTTAGTTTCTCTATAATCGACCACAAAATGCCCTGGTGGCGGAATGGTAGACGCGGTAGACTCAAAATCTGCTGTCAGCAATGGCGTGGGGGTTCAAGTCCCCCCCGGGGTACAGAAACGACAAAGTCAAGTGGCTTTGTCGTTTTTTTTTGCCTCAATTATTTTTTATTATTATATTTATATTTTCAAACTAATATATAATGTTATGCGTAAAAGTCTATTAATTATTACATTACTTGTATCGGTGTCATGTTTTGTGGCCAATGCTGAATCAGTTCCGGCAACCGTTGCAGCGAGAAAGGCTGCTGCTTTTTTGCAATTGAAAAGCGATTCGCAGCTTAAATTGATGAAATCACCCTACGAGACCTTCTACTTGTTTGATATTAAGGGTGGAGGTTTTGTCATTGTGAGTGCCGACTACCGGGTGCAACCCATATTGGGCTATTCACTGAGTTCAAGTATTGATGTGGACAAACTTCCGTCGAATTGTGCGGCATGGCTCGACGGTTATGACAAACAGATACGTGCGGCTATGGAGGAGGCCTCTTTGCCCGTTCATTCCGGATGGCAGGAGCAGGGCATGGCCAAGTCTGGTGTTGACGGATATGATTCTATTATAGGGCCGTTGCTGACCACAACATGGGACCAATCACCATTCTACAACGACATGTGTCCTACGTTCTATGGAGAAAGAACGTTGACGGGCTGTGTCGCCACTGCCATGGCACAAGTCATGAACTATTGGAATTGGCCTGACACAGGAGTCGGTCAGCATAGTTATTTTAACCGACCAATATGGCGAGCTGAGTGCCAGTTTTGAAACCGCATACGACTGGGCAAATATGCCCACTATCCTAACCTCTTCCAGTAGCTCAGCCCAAGTCGCCGCTGTGGCGACATTGATGTATCATTGCGGCATCTCGGTCAATATGGATTACGGTACCTTGGCACAAGGCGGCAGTGGCGCCTACAGTATCATGTACAGCTACGGTCTTAATTACCCATGTGCCGAAAATGCCCTGCGCACCTATTTCAAGTATAGCCCTGACATGGTAGGTGTGAAGCGTTTTTTTTCACTGGCGAAGAGTGGGAGGCCATGATAAAAAATGAGATTGACCATCGCCGCCCTATTCTCTATTCTGGATATGATCCTGTTGGCGGGCACGAATTTGTTTGTGATGGCTACGATACCAATGGCTTTTTCCATTTCAATTGGGGATATGGTGGTTCTGGTGATGGCTATTTCACCCTCTCAATGCTGAATCCCTTAGAGTACGATTTCAACTACGGTCAGCAAGCTGTCATTGGCATCGTTCCCGACACCCTTTACGGCAGCAGCTCCACCTGCACAGTTTCTGCTGCAAGTGCCGACCCTTCCAAAGGTAGTGTGTCTGGTGGAGGAACATACAACTATCGCGACACTGTCTTGCTTAATGCCACGCCTGCCAATGACTATCGTTTCCTACGTTGGAGCAATGGGGTCAACATCAATCCTTATCCTATTCTCGCCCATGATGTCAGCCTTACTGCCATCTTCAATAAAAACCTTGCCGAAGACGGTGACGTGTTGTCCTATACAGGTGTCAATACCAGACAACAAGGCGTGTTCAATATAAACAAATCAACTCGGATAGGCATTAAACTGCCTGCATATTATTTGGCTGGACACAAATATCTCACTGCAGTCGATTTATTTCATTACTTTGGTGACTATGTCATATACGTCCATAGTGGTGGCGATGATGCCCCTGGCCCTGTTGTGTATACTCAACCCGGTACGATTCAGTCCGATCGTTTGAGCTGGAATCGTTTGCACTTCGAAACACCTGTTCCTATAGATACCAACAATAATCTGTGGATTACGGTACGTTTTTTGAGGGATGAAATGACTTCATACATGGGTGCCCCGGATCTTAATATTCCTGAAGGTAATTGGATTTCAACCGACAATGGAAACTCTTGGATACATTTGAATCAGATTCAGGATGCTTCACGGTGGAACGATACCTCAATCTGTTGGTTCATTAGGTGTGTCACAACTACCGACTCGATTGTAGACACACAGCTCACCCCCTCGGCTTTTTTTGTCCTTCCCGAAACGTGCAATGTCGGTGATACGGTCGAGTTGGAACTTCTGCATAGCACGGTAAGCACAGTGGAATGGGATTTCCATGACGCCGATTACTATTCTACCGTTTCTGACTCAGCCTTTCTTGTCTGGAACAATGTGGGGGCGACATGTCGTCGAAGCACGTATCGAAAGCCCTGTTGGCAGTACTGTGGTAGGTGATACAATACTTGCAGCTGACTGTGTCACTCCCGTCAGCACTTACCCCTACGTCATCAACTACGATGAAACTGATGAGCCTCTAAGAGTCTGTTGGCAAACTGTCTCCTACGGTGAGAGCGAGGGCTATTATCACCTCCAGCCTGATTATTTTGCCGCATTGATTTTTGACGGAACAGACGACCGCTACATTTCGCCTCTTTTCGACTTAAGTGGCGACGGGACTATAATGCTTGAAGTCAAACACGTAACACCCAGGGGCAGCATTGTCACTGTGGAAATATCGCAAGGAGGAGGTATTGACAGCAGCGACTTCACCACCATCTACCTCCTTCCTATTACCGATACAATTGCCGCTACCACTCAGCCCGTCAACCTTTCTCAATATAATCAAGGCAACCCTGTGCGTATAGCTATTCGTCTTCGTAAAGAAGCCGGTTCCGATAACCCAACAATTGGAATACCAGGTTTGCGTATATGGCAATACGTAGGCATTGATGATGTGGAGGATGCCACTTTGACGGTCTATCCTAATCCTACCCGCCATATTGTATCGGTAAACCTTCCCGACGCCCACGGCACGCTTACACTTTTTGACGTTACCGGTCGTCGACAAATGCAGTGCCAAACCACTTCGTCCGAAGTCACAATTGATGTGAGTACCTTGCCACAGGGGGTATACATGTTGCAATACACTTCGCAGCGTGGCACCTCTACAACACGTTTTGTTGTGAAATAATAGATTAGTCAGAAGTATGGAAAGAAGACAGTCCGGCTCATTGGCTGGCTGTCTTCTTTATTTCCTTCCATACCCACCCTCATAGGAAGTAGGCCTTTTATTGACCTAAAACCCTTTCCCGAATTGCCTTCGGTTTGCTGTTTGGACGTTGCCCTGCTGTCGTCAATTGTATTATGAGGAATAGTGACACAATAAAATATGCAGTTCTGCGTTAATGAAAATATAGAAATGTTAACAATAATTATCTATTTAAAAACACACAACAATGAAAGCAATTAAATTACTCTTGTTTTTTGTGGCAACTGCCACAATGATGACCATGTCCTCATGCAGTAAGGACAAGGAGGACAATTCCCTTGCAGGCACTAAATGGCAGCTCGTCAACGAGCAAGACGCAACCTATTATGGGGTCAAAGTAATCTACACTGTCACCTTCGGACAAAACAATGAAATGACCTTTACAAGAAATGTGGACGGTACAGATTTCGTGATGAAAGGCACCTACACCTACAAAGACGGCGAAGGAGTGGGACTGCTGTGCAATGAAGGCGACACTACCGAGTATCGCTTGACTTTCAAAGTCAACGGCAACACCTTGTCGTTGAACTTCTCCTTGCGCGACATCGTGATGACCAAGGTTCAGTAGCGTTTCATTATCGCCAAGATTGTGGCCTGAGCGGAAAGTCTCCACTCAGGCCACTTCCTTTTCCCTCCACTCCAAAAAACAACGAGGGTGTCCCAAAACTTATGGGACACCCTCGTTCTTTATGGTAGGGCTGTGTATATCTATTTATTAGTAATATTTTATGTCGCGCTCAACAATATAAACGGGAATCTTCTTGTTGTTTTCAAGCTGATACTCGTAACGGGTTACCCAGTTGCCCTCTTCATCGTAGCGGTATTCGTAAAGAGTGATAGTGAGTTCCGGTTCGTTAGGATCTTCGTAGTAGTCGAAAAGGGTAGAGCTGATGGGCTCGTTGTGTTCGTCATACTCATAGCGAATCTCTTGCACCTTCTGGCCTTTGGCGTTGAAGACTACCGTCTTGTAAATGTTGTCGTTCTCGCCATAGATATATATTTCGCGACGGAAGACGTTGTTCTCATGGTCGTTGTAGCTAAGTTGGCTGAGACGACCCTGAGCATCGTATTTATAGAGCACACGGCTCTCTATCTGACGTTCCTCATCTTCGATGTATACTTCTGTAAGGATAAGGTCAGGATCGTATAAATAGTAGGTACGGCCGATAACATTCTCGTCAGGGTCGAGGATATGTTCGAGGGTGACAAGGCCGAAGTCGTCATGTTTGTATTTGGTTTTGAAAATCATGTCCTCCTCGTTTGAGAGGTACGACTGGCTACGCCGTTGTCCTTTTTGGTTGTAGACGGTTTTGAGGCGCTCAAGTATACTGCCGCGGCCGGCATTGTTGGCACGGCTGTCGGCCTCGTACATGACAGAGAGGACATTTTTGACTTCACCGTGCAAACCGTCGCGTTGGCAGTCGGACAACTGTTCGGGCATCCGTTGATCGTTTTTCTGGGGAGCGTTAGGGCGACGCTGAACCGCTTGGGTGGGTCGGTCATTGATACGACCACGCAGATTGTCGTTGTTTTGTGCCGCCAAACAACCTGCAAATCCCAAGAATAGAGCTATCGTCAGAACTTGCTTATTTTTCATAATATGCTTTATACTAATGTGTTGTACTTGCTTTTTAATGTATTTTTACTCTATTTTTCGAGTTCAAAGGTACAAAAAAAAACGGAAATGGAAAAAATTTAGTATCTTTGCACAGCAAAAAAAATTAAAGAAATAGTGGAAACTATTGTCCTAATCTGTTTTGTGGCCTACACTGTGCTGCTTTTCGCTGTGATGTGGTTGTCGTCGCGCAAGACGTCGGGCAACGATGCCTTTTTCCGCGGACAACGCAAATCGCCCTGGCCGGTGGTGGCGTATGGCATGATTGGAGCCTCACTCTCAGGGGTGACATTTCTCTCCGTCCCGGGCGGAGTGTATTACGGCCAGTTCACCTATATGCCATTGGTTTTCGGCTATGTGCTGGGCTATGCCGTGATAGCCCTCGTGCTTTTACCGCTGTATTATAAACTGAATCTCACCTCTATATATAGCTATTTGGAGCAGCGTTTCGGTGTGACCTCAGAGCGGACAGGTGCTTTGTTCTTCATCATTTCGAGATTGATGGGCTCGGCATTGCGCATGTATTTAGTAGTGTTTGTGTTGTATGAGTTTGTTTTCCGGGGCTGGGGCTTCCCCTTTTGGGCCATTGCCGTAGTGTTTATTTTCATCATATTGCTTTATACCTTCCGCGGAGGGGTAAAGACAGTGGTTTGGACCGACATGTTGCAGACCACCTTTCTGCTCTTGGCGGCCATCGCCACCGTCGTGGCCATTCTCAACGAGCTCGATGTATCGCTGCCCCAGTTGCTGCGCCGCTCGGCCGAAGCAGGCTATACCCGTGTCTTCGAAACCGACCCCTCGGCGGGCAAGTATTACTGGAAACAAATCCTCAGCGGCATGTTCATCACCATCACCATGACGGGTCTGGATCAAGACATGATGCAAAAAAACTTGACTTGCAAGACGCTCCGCGATGCCCAAAAGAACGTCATGACAAGCAGCGGCCTCTTTATCATCGTCAATCTGATATTCCTCTGCCTGGGAGCCGCCTTGATAGCCTATGCCCAGAGCACAGGCTTCGAATTGGCTGTCGACGCGAAGGGAATGGTAATGGGCGACAAAATTTTCCCGTCGATAGCATTCCATTTGAGTCCTTTTACTGCCGTGGTGTTTATCATTGGCATGGTTGCCGCAGGCTACTCAAGTGCAGACGGCACCCTCACAGCCTTGACCACCACCTTTTGCTACGACTTCCTTGGCTTTGACCGCCGTGAGGATACCAAAGCTTCAGTGCGGTTGCGCCGTTGGGTACACGTAGGCTTTGCTCTGTTGTACCTGTTGGTGATAGTGGCCTTCCGACCGTTCCACACCCAGTCGCTTATCGACACACTGTTCGACATCGCCGGCTTCACCTACGGCCCGTTGCTTGGCTTGTATACTTTCGGCCTGTTCACCAAGCAGAAGGTAAAAGACCGCTGGGTTCCCGTGGTGGCGGTGTTGGCACCCGTATTGTCGTTCGAATTGAAGAGGTATATGCCTCTCTGGACTGGCTATCATTTCGGTTTCGAAATCCTTCTGGTCAACGGTCTGCTCACATTCCTCGGTCTGATGGCCATACGTGAAAAGAAAAACAATCAATAAGAAATAACAAAACAGATTTATGCTTCGCAAATTACCTTTAATCATAGCTTGTGCCGCATTTTTTGCGGGATGCTATTCAGTCACCCCTGTGCGAAATGGCAACACCATGGGCGAAGGTCTTTTCTATGCCTTGCCCCGCACGCAGATTTGTGTCGACGTGACTTATCTTTATTACGACCTCTCCGAAGCGGTTTATAGCGAGTATGCCTCGGAAATGCTTGCACTCGACAATTTCGACGTGGAGAAACCTTATCGCATCCAGAATGTGCAGACCTCCTATACTGTTGCCGCCGACCCCGACAATTATTTCCTCGTCACCCCGAGCGGTATTGCTGTGCAGGTGGACAACCGCCATCTGCTCCGTGCCGTGGGCATGACCCCCAAAGAGGTGGCTGAACAGTCAGGTCCCGCCATACAGATGAACCAAGCAACGCAGGAGGACGCCAAACTTGTGTTGCACAATGCCACGGCCGACAAAATGCTCCCCACCTATAATCTCTATGACCGCACCGACACTTTCTACGTGCGGGGCGACCGCCCGGGACAACCCTCGGGTCTCTCTACCAAGAAAGCTCCCCGTTCGTTGCGCCAACGTGCCCAGGCCGCCGCCGAAGAAATTGCCGAACTTGAAGATACCCGTGCCGACATTTCGCTCTCCGATCGCTATACCCCCGAAGGCAAACGCGAACTGCTTAAACAGCTGGAGGAAAAAGAGGCCGTGCTGATGACCCAGTTTATCGGCAAGCCCGTGGTGGAGACAGTCCACTTCTTCATCGACCCCAAGCCCACCACCGGTGCCAACGACACGATTCAAAAATCCATCCTTTTCTATTTCTCCCGCAGTGAGGGCATATGCGAAAGCGACGACTACGATGCCCTTCCCGTTGTCTGCACCTTGCGGCCGGACAGGTCAATGCAGAATGTCCGCACATTCAGCCGCAGCCAGAAGAAACTCGCCTTCCTGTTGAAAGGGAATTTCAAATACAGACTGCCTTCGCTGGCACAACTCACTCTCTCGTGCGAACTATTCGACTATCAAGTAACACTGCCCGTGGCCCAGTTCGGTCCGGTAATCGATTTGCCGCATAAGCAGTTCAAAGCCCTCTTCGACCCCACAACGGGAGCCATTGTCTATTACGCCAATTAAAAACACATTGAATTTCTATACTACCATATTGGGTTCGGGAGCCGCCCTCCCCACTGTCGCCCGCCATTGCAGCGGACAGGTGGTGAATGTGAATGGGCTCCGGATATTGATGGATTGTGGCGAGAACACACAGACCCAACTGCGCATCTACCATCAAAAGATGCAAGGCATATCCCATATTTGTATAACCCATCTCCACGGCGACCATTTCTTTGGTCTGCCGGGGCTTGTCAGCAGCATGCACCTCTGTGGGCGTACTCAGCCCGTCGATATCTATGCCCCTGCCGGCATACGCGATGCCATGAACCTGTTGATGCAGGTGTCGGGAAGCCATATCGAGTTCGAACTGAACTATCATGAACTCTCTTTCACCGAAGGGATGCAGCTGCTGTTCGAAACCCCATTATGCAGGGTGTACGCCTTTCCGCTGCTTCATTCTGTGCCTACCTATGGCTTTTTGGTTGAAGAAAAGCCCAGAGGCAACAATCCCCCGCGCCGTTATGCCTACTGCAGCGACACCACCTACATCGAGTCAATCCTGCCTTTTATCGAGGGCGTGAACCTCTTGTGCATGGAGAGCACATTCAACCAGGCCTTCACAGCAGTGGCCACCGAGAAACTCCATTGCACCACTGCCATGGCTGCCACCATGGCGCAGAAAGCCCATGTGGGGCAACTGCTGCTCACCCACATCAGTGCCCGTTTCAAAGACCCCGAATTGTTGCTTGCCGAGGCTCAGGCAATATTCCCCAACGCCCTCATTGCAGCCGACGGCGGCCGATATGAGGTAAGCTATTAATCGCAGACCGACATGCCGCAGCAATAGGGAGCTATTCTGTAGCTGTCTTTGATTCAGGTAATGTATAGAGGATAGAGTCGTTGTTGTCGAGGCCGTGCATACTCCCTTCCCTCCGAGTCATTATGTGCAGGTCAAGCTGTGATGAAAGGGATTTTGGACGGTTTGTGCATAGTCCTACCTTCGCTTGTTCTCCCATCGTTCTCCCATCGTTCTCCTATTTGCAAAGGATAAATGAAGGTATATGGAATGGAGAAGTGAGGTGGACGGAGCGAACGAAAAACTATGTTTGGATTTTGGTAGTGCCATTTATCCCAAATCGGTCATTAGGGTTTATGTCAGATTAGTATTTGTTTCGAGCAG
>DBXQ01000084.1:0-4372 GCA_002309955.1 Bacteroidales bacterium UBA1208 | reverse complement strand
AGATGCCGAAAGAAATGCTGATATGCCATAAACAGACCTTAAAATGCGAAAAAGGATATAAAAGTCGATCTAATGACCGATTTGGTTTTATCCAATAGGGGCTAATGGCCGTTTAGGATTGCCCGTGGTTGTCTTCGGGGTGGAGAATGGCTGTGACGATGGCTTTACCCTTGGACACTCTGAATTTGATGTCAAATCCGGCATACAGCATGCCGTAAATCCGCTCGGCATCATCTTGATAGCGAGGTCTGGGGTCGTGGGCCAGCACTTCCAGCAAACCCTGCTGCAAGTGTGCAGGCAGGAGCGACAGCAACAGGGGATTGCACTCCACTTGGAGCAGGCTTTCGGCTGCCTGGGGCGCAAAACCACTGCGGGCATCGGGGTGGCTGTCGGTATAAGGAAGGTATGGCTTGATGTCGTAAATAGGGGTTCCATCCATCAGGTCGGCTCCCGATACCTCGAGAACAGGGCTTTCGTCACAGTCTGTGTTGATGCGTAGCAGTCGCACAGATGAGAGTCCGATGGCGTTGGGACGGAACGGACTGCGGGTGGCAAACACGCCCATGCGTTTGTTGCCTCCCAGTCTGGGCGGGCGCACAGTGGGTGACCAGCCATCCCTCACCGACTGGCTGAACTGCCAGATGAGCCAGATGTATTCGAATTGTTCAAGCCCTCGAACAGCTTCTGCTATGCGGTATTCGGGTTCGAAGACAATTGTTGCGGGGGTGTCGACAATGCCTGCCTGCCGGGGGATACCGAATTTAGTGTCGAAACAGCTGTGGATGTGTGCTATGGGTTGCATGGGGCTAAAAACGGAGATAGGGTGCCAACCAATACATCAACGAGGTGCTGAGGATTCCGACTCCCGCTCCCGCCAGCACATCGCCGACCCAGTGCCGGTTGTTGTACATCCGCATGAATCCCACGCCGGCGGCAACCGCATAGCCTGCAATGGCAATGCCGGGATATTCTTCCCCCAGTTCTCTGCGCAACATTTCAGCCCCGAAAAAAGCTGTGGTTGTGTGGCCGGAAGGGAAACTGTTAAAAACGCCTCCGTAGGGTCTTTCTTCGGCATAGGTTAGTTTCATGCTCTGGCACAGCAATACACTGATTAGTGCGGCTCCTGAGCCAAGGCACATGATGTCGCGCCAGTTGTGACGGGTTTCCAGCCCGCAGGCTTTCAATATCACAACAGATGAGATGGGGGCATATTGCAGCACGTTCTCTATTTCGTACCGCTGGTGTCCGTCGCTTTGAAGGCAGTCGCGGAATCCCATGTCGATTTTGTTGTGGAAAGAGGGGACGAACGAAACGAGGGTGCCTCCTGTCATGAGCAACGAGGGTGCAGCAAGTTGTGACCATTTAATCGAATGGTCGAATCCGCAGGTGAGGCTATCGGTTCTCTGCCCCCGTATGTTGCTTGTCCACACACATAGTATGCAGAGCAGGATTGAGATGCGGCGTGTCATTATTGTTTGTCGTTGTTTATTGTTGATGTATCAAAGGCAAGTCAGTACCCCTTCAGTTAGTTGTGGGACTATGGGACATGTGTTTTGTTTGAAGGCAAAGGCGATGTCGGCTTCTGCACCAAATCCGATTAGCCTATGGACATGGCTGGCGCAACGCAGACTGAATGAGTAAGGGTCGCTCTGGCAGCTGTCCCACAGAGCCATGGACATCATCACAGCGTCGTTCTGGCTGGTATATAGTCCGCTGGCAAGCAGTTTGCGGCAAAGAGCACCGGCAAAGAGTGTGTCTTCGACCGAGAAGTCGTTCTTCCATCCGCTACAAAGAATCACCAAGTCTTGGCGTTCACTCAATAGGGTATGGGTCAAAGCGTCAATGTTGGCAAAACAGCCCACCAGTGTGCGGTCGGCATCGGCGCCGCGCAGTATGGACACTGTCCCGTTGGTGGTGCTGTAGGCCAGCCGCTTGCCGTGGAGGTCTGTTGCCATGTATTCCGTAGGCGAATTGCCGTATTCGGCATTGTCTATCTTCTTTCCTCCACGTTCGGCAGCCCGGAGATAGCCTTTCGCTGCATAGGTCTGTAAAGGCTCTAAGCTATCGAGAGGGACGATTTCTTCGACACCTGCGTTGAAGGCGGCACAGATGGCTGTTGTTGCCCGTAGCACGTCAACAGCCACAGTGGTGTGGTTCTGTTTTATTGTCCGCCATTCGTAAAGAACAGGACTCAGCGATAGTTCAATCCGTGAAGCATTCATTTCCAAAAGCGTCTTCTGAATAGTTGGAGCGTTCCAGGCTGCCGTCGGGATTGATGACAAAACTGTAGAATACGGGATTGGAGGGGATGTATCTGTCGTGTTGGAAGTGCCAACGGCTTGCGCTGGTGGGGATATTGCGGAGGACAAAGTCACTCATCTGTTGCAATAATATGCATTTGTGTGCCAGCCTGCTGTCCATTTCATTTTGCTGCATGAATTGGTTGTCGGTACTTAGTTCCACGGGATCACCTTTCGCGTCTACAGGTTGCATTTTGCTGCCTCTGACCCATGTGTGCATCAGTTCCAGTCCGCTCTTGGTGGAACGCAGGGTATATTCTGCGAAAACCACAATTTCGTTTATTTCGGGTTGTTGCCATTTGTGTATGGCCACCAGCAAAACAGCATCGATGCCGTATTGGCTGTTGAGTATGCCGATGTTGTCGTTCATCAGCTGTTTATAGCTTAGTCCTGTCTGTTTTAAAATTTCGTCGGAGGCAAGTGGTGTCGTGGTGTAGTAGCCTTGACTTGTCAGCGGGGCGGAAAGGGTTTGACGCATATAGTGAGCCACCGCTGTGAGTTCTTCGTTCATGACTTCATCTTGAGAGGTCTTGGCGTTAATTCGTTTTGCATTGTCTTGAACAGGACCAATAAGTATGTTCACTGGCTTTTCTTCGTAAAGCCCGCTATAGGTTGTCAACTTTTTTTCACTGTTGCACGATAGGACAAGCAGTAGGGCGAATAGGGGTGCTATGTGTTTTATTCTTAACATGATGCAGTTTTTTCTATTATCGGTTAAGTTCTTTTTCCGCCCGGGCAATGCTGTCCTGACGGGCTTTCTCGGCTTTCTGGGCTTCGCGCTCGGCTTTTTGTTGGGCTTTTCGAGCTTCTTTTTCGGCCTTTTCTTTGGCTTTTTGAGCCTCTTTCATAGCTTTCTGTTCGGCTTTTTTCTGTTCGGCCTTTGCTTTTTGGGCAGCCTCACGTTCTTTTTGTATGGCTTCGCGTTCGGCTTTTTGTTGTTCGGCCTTGGCTCGTTTTGCGGCTTCACGCTCTTTGGCTTGGGCTCGTTGTTCCGCTTTGCGAGCTTTTTCGCGTTCGGCTTTCGCCTTGCGATTCATTTCGGCTTGTTGTTCGCGTTCGATTTTGGCTTGCTCTTTCAGCATCTGTTTGAAGGCCGGGTCGTCGGCTTGCTGGCGAAGAATGGCCTCTTCCTCAGGAGTGTAGGTTATCTTTATCGTGTCCAGCGTTTTAATGTTGATGCGTGAAGTGTCGGTGTGGTTGTCGGTACAATAGGCGGGGACTAACGACTGCTTTAGTTTGTCTATATATAGAGAACTGTTTGGGAAAAGGAACTTCTCATTGTTGAACATCACATTGGCCTGTTCGGCGCATCCCAGACGTGCCAAGGCCACTCCATAGTCGGCATATTGGCCGGGACATGGGTTCTGCTGCTCTAAATTGTGGTTTATCGCTTCGGCATAGGATTTGGCCAGGGTTAGCAGTTTGGCCTCAGTGGGTTTGTGTTGGTAGTGCATCAGTGTGGCAGGTACCTCAACGAGTGTACTTTGGTGGGCGCAACCAGCCACGATACCGCCCGCAATCAGAAGTGCTACGTAATATGGTTTTAAGCGTTTCATCGTTCTTTCATATTGTTGACAAAAAATAATTAACGGCAACGTCATAAGCCGGGTTCTGTACCCGTCCTGTGTGGACGGTCTCTATCATCAATCTACTGCCGATGTCACCATCGGCCTCCATCAACCTACCCCCCGACAAAAGGCGAGCCAGCCCTGTACTGTCGGTATATTTGGTCTTTCAACCCATAAGGTTTACCATCGGGAGACATCACTGTCTCCCGTCGTGAGCTCTTACCTCGCGCTTGCACCCTTACCCACGACCTTCGCAGGATGGTGGGCGGTTTATCTCTCTGTGGCACTCGCTGTCAACGGAGCCTTGCCTCCCCGCTGCCTTCCCGTTAGGAAGTATGGTGGCTCGAGTTGCCCGGACTTTCCTCCCGCATATTTCCTCAATACTTCTGTTGCCATTTGCAGGATAAGAAACAATCAGGAAATATGCCGGCGATAGAGTCGGTTGCCGTTAATATTTGTCAAAGTACTTTTTCAATAAAAATCAAAGTGCAAAAATACAAAAAA
>DBXQ01000083.1:487-24662 GCA_002309955.1 Bacteroidales bacterium UBA1208 | reverse complement strand
CACCTATCCATTTAGCGGATGAACCAGATGTTTTATTAGAAACAACATTGTTTATCTTTGCAAACGGAATAATGGTAAAGAGAAGTGCGTTAGGGAGGTCTGTTTCAAAGAATTGTTTGACATAATGGGTTTTGGATAAAGTTTGTATTGGAATATATTGTTTAGCTACCGCTTACGGGATGTTAGAATCGTCATTCTAATCACTATTTGTTTTCTAACGACCGATTTGGGTTAAACCAATAATCAGATGTCCCCGAATTCTATATCAGCATGTTGATTCTGAGGGTTACTCTTTTAGCAACTTTTATTGGACACCATTAATTCTTATTGTAGTCTCTCTATACTGCTTTCTTATCCTGGACTTACGCAAGCCATGATAATAATCCCTGCTGGTGTGGCAGGAATTGTTTGTGTATAAGGCGGTGTATCGGGTGCGTTTGAGGGGTCGGAATTCTTGTATTTGGCTTTGAAGTTGTGAAGAAAATAAAAAAAGATGACCGTTTTGATGTTTTGTCGAAAAAAAATTGTATATTTGCAGAATCTGCGAAGTATGGTATTGCATGAAGAATGTGCTGCAATACAACGTATAACAACTAATTAAGATGTATGACAGAAAAAACGGATAATAATAAAACGGTGGTAAACGTTTCGAGTGAGTACGGACGACTCAATGCTGTGCTGCTGCATCGGCCGGGTATAGAGATTGAGAGAATGACCCCAGAAAACGCTAACGAGGCTTTATATAGCGATATTCTCAGTAAACATATTGTGGATAAAGAATACGCTTCATTTTGCGGTGTGTTTGAGAAATGGACTAAAGTGTATTATGTTGAAGACATATTGGCTGATTTGATGGAGAATGACGATGTGCGTCAACTGATAGTGTCTCAAAGTTGTAAGATTGACGGCTGTGAGCATATCATAGATGAGTTGATGCGTCATCCAAGCGATCAGTTGGCTAAGGAATTAATAGAAGGTGTTCCTTTTCATGATGACACCGACCCCCAGTCATTTAAAGAAGAGCGTTTTACACTGAAACCCCTCTATAATCTCTTCTTTACCCGCGATGCTTCGTCGTCAATGTATAATGAAGTGTTGATTAATTCGATGTCGTTCAGGGTACGTCAGCGCGAAACCCTTATCTATAAGTCTATTTTTGAGGATTATTTTCGCACAAAGACATTCTGTGCCATGGATCACAATCATAGTGCGCGCACTGAAGGCGGTGATGTTCAGATTGCTTCACCCGATTTGCTGTGTATTGGTATGGGAATAAGGACGAACTATAAAGGGATAAAGTACTTGGCAGACAAGTTTGCAGCAGAACGGAAACAATTTCGTATTTTGGTTCAGGAATTGCCGCATAAGCCCGACTCGTTTATTCACCTTGATATGGTCTATACTTTCTTGGGAAGTCATCAATGTATGGTTTATCAGCCTATGCTGGAGAAAACTGGGCTTTTCTCAGGCAAGTCCACCACACTTATCGAGTTGGATAATGGCAAGATGAAAGTAACAGAGCTGAACAACATGCTCGAAGGTTTGAAACGCTGTGGCATGGATATGGAACCGGTGTTTTGTGGAGGTCCCGACACATGGTATCAGGATCGTGAACAATGGCATAGCGGTGCCAATTTCTTTGCTCTTGGTGATGGTAAGGTGATAGGCTATGAGCGTAACGTGAATACTATTGAGAGTCTGAACAAGGCGGGTTTCAGTGTCCTTGATGCCGACGATGTGTGCAGCGGTAAAACCGATATGCATAATTATGAGAAATTCGTAGTTACGTTTAAAGCCAGTGAGTTGCCCCGTGCCGGTGGTGGCGCCCGTTGCATGACAATGCCGATCAACAGGGACTGAAATAATCGAAAATACAGTATTTATAAAATCATTCTACATCATTACTATGAATACTTTGAAAAAATATCATCTGATGAACAACATCATAGGCTGGGTGGTATGTATCGTGGCCTGTGTTGTTTACATTCTCACTGCCGAGGCCACTGCCTCATGGTGGGACTGTGGTGAGTATATCGCCACGGCAAACAAACTTCAAGTGGGACACCCTCCGGGAGCACCGTCATTCCAGTTGATTGGCCGCCTGTTCTCAATGTTCTCTACACCCGAGAATGTTGCCCATGCTGTCAATGTAATGTCAGCTGTATGCAGTGGATTCACCATTCTTTTCCTTTTCTGGAGCATTACCCTGCTGGCCAAACATCTGCTTCCCGACCCGAAGAATCCTGACATAAAAGATTTCCGCACATGGGCGGTTTATGCAGCAGGTATTGTCGGAGCTTTGGCTTATACCTTTAGTGATACATTCTGGTTCTCGGCTGTAGAAGGCGAGGTCTATGCAATGTCGTCTTTCTTTACTTCAGTGGTGTTTTGGGCCATTCTGAAATGGGAAGAACAGGCCGACGACCCGCGTTCGTTGCGATGGCTGGTTCTGGTGTGTTTGCTTGTTGGTATTGCCATTGGTGTCCACCTGTTGAACCTGCTGACGGTCCCGGCCATTGTGTATGTGGTCTATTTCCGCAAATGGCCTAAAACGACTGTCAAAGGTTTCATCTGGAGCGGTGTCATCTCTGTGATTTTACTTGCTTTGATTTTGTGGGGCATTATCCCGGGTATCGTGAATGTCGATTCCGCCTTTGATGTCTTCTTTGTCAATACATTGCATCTTCCTTTCAATACCGGCACAATAGTGTTCTTCCTTCTGCTTACCGCATTGGTGGTATGGGGACTTTGGTATACCTCGGGAAAGAAAAAGAATAAACCTGTCATCAATTCTGCCATTTTGGGATTCCTGATGCTGGTAATTGGCTATTCGACATTCTTCCTTTTGGTTATCCGTGCAAACACTAATACCCCGCTCAACGAAAACGCCCCTAAAGACGCCGTTGCCATGCGTGCTTATCTGGGTCGTGAGCAATATGGCGACACACCGCTTTTCACTGGACAGTACTACACAGCTGGCAAACCCATTGATGCCGATCGTGGTTACACCAAATATGTGCGTGGAACAGATGAACAAGGTCGTGACCGCTATATCCCGGCCTCGTATCAGCAGAAGTTTATATATCGTCAGAACCATACAGGAGTATTTCCCCGTATGTATAGCGATGACAATTCACGCCGTCACCCTCAGTTCTACGAGTATTGGGCTGGCAAATGCCGTGGAGACCATAAGCCTACTGCTGCACAGAACCTCAAATATTTCCATGGCTATCAGATGGGATTCATGTATTGGCGTTATTTCATGTGGAATTTTGCGGGTCGTCAGAACGATATCCAAGGTCATTATTTCAATGATGATGGCACACGTGATTATATGAACGGCAACTGGATTTGTGGCATTAAGGCTATTGACGAAGCCCGACTCGGTCCTCAGGACAATATGCCTGACCACATGAAGAACAACAAAGCCCGCAATGTATACTATCTGTTGCCCCTCTTGTTGGGTATTTGCGGTCTTGTTTATCACATCAAACGCAACAAGAAAGATGCTCTAATCGTATTCATTATGTTCTTCATGACGGGTATTGCTATCGGTATCTATCTTAACATGCCTCCACGTCAGCCTCGTGAGCGTGACTATGCTTTTGTCGGTTCGTTCAGTTTCTTTGCCATCTGGATTGGATTGGCAGTGATGGCTCTGTCCGACTGGATTACACGCTTGCTTAAGAAAGAGCATGTCTATAAATATGTCATGCCGGTGGTGTTCTTGTTGTGTCTGTTTGCCGCTCCCATACTTATGGCTTCTGAGAATTGGGATGATCACGACCGTTCGCAGAAATATGCTGCACGCGACTTTGCCAAGAACTATCTTGCATCTGTCGATAAGAATGGAGTGTTGATAACCTTTGGTGACAACGACACCTTCCCGCTTTGGTATGCCCAGGAGGTAGAAGGTTTCCGCACCGATGTGCGTATCCTTAATTATACTCTTTCAGGTATGCATTGGTATGTCGAGCAACTCTTTAATAAATTGTATGAGTCAGACCCCATGCCGTTCACGCTGACAAAAGACTTTTATGGTCTTGGCAAGGATGTGGTTTATCTCCAAGACAAGGCTAACGACTATTTCGAGGTTACCGATGTTTTGGCATTGTTGCGCGACCATCCCGAGAAATTCATCACACGTGATGCTCGTGGTGAAGAAGTCGTTGTACTTCCTACAACGCGTTTCAAGATTACCCTCGACATTCCTGCCTTGGTCAAGGCTGGTGTTATCCCAGCAGTCTTTGCCGATCAAGTGAATCCTGTTATTAAATGGCAGATTAAGAAGGGTAGCCTTTTCCGTCATGAACTCATGATACTCGACATCATCGGTACCAATAAGTTCATGCGCGACATCAACATCATGAACCCCAGTTATATTCAAGATGTTTTCGTACCTATCCGTAGTTATGTTGTGCAAGATGGTATGAATTATAAGATAGTTCCTTACGAAGCCAAAGTCGTTCAGCCTGTTCTTTTCGATAAGCGCGACAACCGCTATGCTTTGCAGACTTTTACCGAAGAGACCTACGACTATTTTATCAATGGCTATAAGGATGACGAAGGTCAAATCCATCCCTTGGAGTGGGGTAATCTCAACGCTGACATTTACGTTGATCCTGTTAGCATCAACATGGGCACAGTCCAGCGTCAAACTTTCTGCATCGCAGCTCGCGAGTTGATAGAGAAAGGCGATACTGTACGTGCTCGCAAACTACTTGATATTAGTGATGCCAACTTCCCTGAGTCCAATTTCCCCTACGACAAATATAGCGTCATCCTCATCGACCTCTATTATGATGTGTATGGTGTGGAGCGGGCCAATGCCATCTGGGACAGTATCTATAAGTACTATATTCAGAACTTAGGTTATTATTCCCAGTATAATGGCACATCCAAAGCTTCCGGTGTCAAACACGCCATTGAGGAATCTTGTCAGATACTTTATACCCTTAATCATGTTGCCCTTGAAGTACTCAAAGACAGCAACCGTTCTGAACAAGTGAAGACTGCGCTTGCCCAACAAGGGTATAACATTTAATCCTGTATATGAAAACAACCTCACAGGTCAAAAAGGCCAAGGCAAAAAAAACTAAGAAAATCAGCATCACCCTCCCCGAGAGGGAGGGTGAAGTGCTGAAAGTTTATGCCAAAGAGTTGGGGATCACTCGTCCAGCGGCAGTCAAGCGTATTGTACGAGAAACCTTAAAACAATATAAAACAGCTGTCGCCAAAGCTGAACCTAAAAACCAGTTAGGTCTTTTTGATTCTCTGCAGGTGGATATTTTCAACAACACTTCGAAAACAAGTGATTAATCACAATCAAATATTGCTACTATGAAGAAGTTATTTACATTTCTGTTCTCCTTGACTCTGCTTTTTGGAATGCATGTGTCTGCCCAAGATGCCGAAAGCCATCAAGCAGGGGAGAGTGAAACCGCATTCAATCCCGGTTCCACCATCATAGGTCACGTGACTGATGCCCACTCTTGGCATATGTTCGATTATTTCGACAAGTCCGGGAATGAGCATGCCGTTGCTATACCCTTGCCCATAATCCTTATCAACGATGGTCATCTGGATGTCTTCATGTCGTCCAAATTCCATCATGGTCATGCCGACTATAAAGGTTACCGTCTTGTTGGTGGAGGAATTGAAAAAGAGGAAATCATCTGTGTTGACGAATCGGGCCAGCCCCGTTTGGATGCTGAAGGCAAGATAGTCAAACCTCTCGACCTCTCTATTACAAAAGTTTCTGCTGCCATCATGATAATTGTCATTCTGCTTATTGTGATTGTCATGATTGCCAAGAATGGCTATAAAAAGCGTGATAACCAAGCTCCAAAAGGACTTCAGTCTTTGGTGGAGATGCTTGTTGTCTTCGTTCGTGACAGCATTGTGCGTCCCATGATTGGCGAAGCACACTACCAAAAATACCTGCCGTACATGCTTACCCTCTTCTTCTTTATCTTTTTCACCAACTGCATGGGTCTCATCCCTTTCTTCCCGGCAGGTGCCAATGTCACAGGCAATTTAGCTGTCACAGCCACCCTTGCTATCATCACATTCCTCATCACTAACCTCAGTGGCAATAAGCATTACTGGATTGACATTTTTAATACTCCTGGTGTACCCGCTTGGCTTAAAATATTTCCGCTCATGCCGGTCGTCGAATTAGTAGGGGTCTTCACAAAACCCATCGTTCTGATGATTCGTCTATTTGCCAACATGACAGCAGGACATATTGTCATTCTTGGTTTTGTGGTTATCATCTTTATCATCAGCAACACGCTTTCCATGGGTGTCGGTGCAGGTGTCTCTGTCATCTCTGTGGTGTTCAGTGTCTTCATCAGTGTCCTTGAATGTCTTGTTGCCTACATCCAGGCTTTCGTCTTCACTATGCTCTCTGCCCTTTATATTGGCATGGCTGTCCACGAGCCTCATCATGCCGAAGCCTAATCCCTGTAAATTATTAACCTAAAATACATTGCTTATGAAATCAATAAAAGAAGTCAATTTCAAAGGACGTAAAGTCCTGCTCCGTGTGGATTTTAATGTCCCCATGGACGACAACAAGAATATCACTGACGACACCCGCATGCGCGAATCGTTACCCACCATCAACAAGCTCCTTGAAGATGGTGCCGCAATCATCATCATGGCTCACTTTGGTCGTCCCAAGAAAGGCGGTTTCGAACCCGAGTTAACTCTCGAACCTGTGGCCAAGTATCTTGAGACCCTCATCAACCGTCCTGTCCATTTCACTCAGGAACTTCTTGGCAGCGGCAAACCTGAAGCCATGGCCAAAGCGTTGAAAGGTGGAGAGGTAATGCTTCTTGAGAACATCCGTTTCTATCCTGAAGAAACAAAGGGTGGCGAAGAGCTCGCTCGTCAGTTGGCTGCATTAGGCGACTGCTATATCAATGATGCTTTTGGTGCTGCCCATCGCGAGCACAGTTCCACAGCAGTTATCGCCAAGTTTTTCCCCAACGACAAATACTTCGGCTTCTTGATGGAGAATGAAGTGCGCAACCTTGAGAAACTGATGCATAATCCTCCGCGTCCTTTCACCGCCATCATCGGTGGTAGCAAGGTCAGCAGCAAAATCGGCATTCTTGAGAATCTGCTTGACAAAGTAGATAACATGATTATCATTGGTGGCATGCGTTACACTTTCACCAAGGCTCTCGGTGGTAAGATTGGTAATTCCATCTGCGAGGACGACAAACTTGATCTGGCTCGCGAGTTGATGTGCCGCATGGATGCCAAGGGCGTGAAATACACGCTGCCTATCGACAGTGTAATTGGTGACAAGTTCGGTAACGATGCCAATACCCGCATTGTTCGTTCTGGCGAAGTTCCCGACGGTTGGGAAAGTATGGACTGCGGTCCCGAAAGCTGCAAAGCTATCCATGACATCATCATGAATAGTAAGACCATCCTTTGGAACGGCCCTGCCGGTGTGTTCGAACTCAGCACGTTCGCCAAAGGTACCAAAAACATTGCCCAAAGCGTGGCCGAAGCCTGCAAGCACGGTTGCTTCGCAGCCGTAGGTGGTGGCGACAGCGTTGCCGCCGTCAAACAGATGGGTCTCGCCGACCAGATGAGCTATGTCTCCACTGGTGGTGGTGCCATGCTTGAGTACCTTGAAGGCAAAGTCCTTCCGGGTATCAAAGCTATCCAAGACTAACCGACTTTTTCGATAAGTGCAGCTGATATCATTCAGCTGCACTTTTTTTTTCTCATCAATCTACAACTTTCTATATTAACATCGCTAAAATCAACGCTTTCAATTATTATCACCTATTCCCCATGAAACGTATTTTATTCCTTCTTCTCCTTTGTTTTCTGCAGCAAACGGCTGTAGCCCAATGGTTCGTGGGTGTCCGTGGAGGAGTAGCCAACACAATCATTTCCCGCTCCCATGCCGACCGTGTCGACGAGACCTACCACAACCTCTGCGGCTATGACTTCGGCATAAATAGCCGTTATGATGTCAACCCGTGGCTCTCCATTCGTGCCGACCTCGGCCTTATGCAGCGCAACCATCGTCTGCAACGCCATCTCAATTACCTCTCACCTGTCTACACCAATCATCTCAACACTTATCTGACTCTGCCCCTCATGGCCGACTTTTCCTTTGGGGGCACGACCCTCCGGGGGCACCTCATGTTGGGTGCCTTCTGTGGCTACTGGTTGGGACAACATGTCAACGGCACCACATACGGCATGACCGACTACGATGTCTACTTTATTGATTTTGACGAACAGCGTCCCTTCACCCGCGAGAACCGTCGCTTCGATGCCGGTATACTCGGAGGCATAGGTCTCAACTATCGCCTCACCCAGTGCCTCAACCTCAATCTCGACGCACTGCTCTACTACGACCTCATCAGCCACCACAAAGGTTATCCCAATCTCCAGGATTACCGCTATCTCAGCACTTACTCTGTCACACTCGGCATATCATATCAACTCACCAAAAACGCCCAGCAATGAAAAAGATACTCCTATTATCAGCCGCCGTCCTCTTGGTTTTCAGTTCCTGTCGCAAGGAGTCGGACTATGTCCCCTACATCGGCGAGAGCCATAAACTGGCATACAGCACCTATGAAGATCAGTTCACCTTCATCTGGAAGAGCATCAGCACAGGCTATGCCTTCTGGGATGTCGATACCACCGACTGGGATGCTGTCTACAACCGCTTTCTTCCTCGTTTTCGAGCACTCGACCAGCGTTATGCCAAAGGCGACAGTGTCCGTTTCGACGACCTCTACAACCTTTACTACGGCATCTTCGGCAACATGAAAGACCACCACATGTCCGTCGTCATTCAGAACATCCATCCCCATCCTGCCGACTCCGGCAAATTAGTAGTTATCTATCCGGGTAGGGTAGAGGTCGGCCAGCGCGACTATTTCATTGAGTTCCACTCTATCGAGCGCCCCGCCATCCTTGCATTCCTCAACGGTATCGAGTCCGAAGGCTATACCGTCCTCGCCCACGAGTCCGGCACCTTCTCCTTCAGCGAGGAGGCCATCTCCTCCAATGTCACTTACCACTACATCCTCTTCCAGTTGCCCGATGGCCGTCGTGTACCCTATCTGTGGCAGTCCATGGCCGCTTTCACCCCAATCATCCGCAGCCTTGGCGACGGCTCTTCGTCCAGTGACGGTGCACAGCTCCTTGACCACTGGCTTCACGCTATTACCGACACCCCCCGCGACCAACTGGCAGGTATCATCCTCGACAACCGTTGCAACACTGGTGGTTTTCAGGACGACCTCGACTACCTCATCGGCTCTTTCGTCAACCAGCCTGTCGAGGTCATGCAGACCCGCTACAAAGAAGGTCCCGGACGTCTCGAATACTCCCAGTGGGCTCCCTACTACATCAATCCCAACAAGAAATACTATCGCGACATTACCGCCGAGCGCATCCCTTACGTCATCCTTTGCGACATCAACTCCATCAGCATGGGTGAGATTGAACCTTTCTGTGCCAAAGCCGCCCTCCCAACGGTTTACACTATTGGCGAACGCACCTACGGTGCCAACAGCCCCCTGCAGCCCTACACCGACATCAATCTCAACTACGGTGGTCCCTTCGGCGATGGCAATTCCTACCGGGGACATTACATCTACACCTCCACTTTCGAAGCCCGTATCAATGGACAAATCACCGAAGGCATTGGCCATATCCCCGACCAACAAGTCCTCCGCAAAGACCACAACGGCAGCTTCCGACCCCAGCTCGACGCTGCACTCAACTACATCTCCAAATTCTGATTCACCGGGAGACGTTCACACACCAACCCCATCCATCCTTTGCAAAGCGTGGATGCCGACCCAAAGGCATCTACGCTTTGCTTTATCACCATAACACAGTATGTCAAAGACCTCTTCACCGACCATCCGCCTGTTCCTCTCTGGCTGCAAAATTACACACAACATTTTTCATCCAGACACTCTCTTTCCACTCACTTCTGATTCTTGCGCAAATCATCCGTATGATACCTGTCGCACAATCTTAACCTCGATATTATAGCAACAAATCTCACCGATTGGAAAAAAAATCGTATCTTTGCACTCGAAAATAAACAGAAAGGAATCATCATAACAAAAAAATAGGCTAAGAACTAAAGACATATAACACTAAGCGTTTTTGCTTTTCTTTGTACAACTGAAATCGCCAATTTCAAATCTTACTACACAAGAGAAGGAAAACGTTCACGGTATCCGTGAACTTTTCTTGTTTGTAGTAAGGGTTTTGGCGAACCTCAGTTGTAGACATCAAAAGACTTCACGGATTTCTTTTTGTGATGCTTGGAAAGGCAAACCGCCCGACAAACACCAAGCATCATGAGCAATTTCGAGAAAGTAATCAACCGCTACCGTAATCAATCCCACTCCGAAGCCGACAAAGGCAACCGTTTCGAACGCTTGATACAAGCCATGCTTAATACCATTCCGCCCTATTGCGATGAACTGCAACAGGTTTGGCTCTGGAACGAATTCCCTTACCGTCAAAGCATCTCCCTGCACGACACTGGCATAGACATTGTGGCTCAAACCATCCATGGGGATTTTTGGGCTATCCAATGTAAGTGCTATCGTTCCAATGCCAAGATTGACAAAGATGCGGTCAATACTTTTCTCGCTACCTCTTCCCGCTCGTTCAGGGACGAGCAGGGCAATCAGCATTTCTTCACTTTCCGCCTTTGGATTGATACTACCGAAGGCGGGTTCACTTCCCATGCCTCAGAAAGCTTTTCCAACCAAGCCATTGAAGCCAAGGTTCTGCATCTGACCGAACTTGCAGAGATGCCTGTCAACTGGGAAGAGTTAGACAAAGGTATTAGTGGCTCTCAAGCCATCACTGAACACAAAAAAGTGCGTCCCCACCAACAAGATGCCATCGATGCCGCTCTGAAATACTTTGAAGACCGCGACCGTGGCAAACTTATCATGGCTTGTGGCACAGGCAAGACCTTCACCGCCCTGCGCATAGCGGAAGCTTTGGGAGTACGGACGTCCTCGTCCGTAAACAAACAACCTCAAATCCTTTTCCTTGTTCCCAGCATTGCCTTGCTGGGTCAGACTCTCCGTGAATGGAGTTTCGATGCACAGAAACCTATCCGTCCCCTCTGCATTTGTTCTGATAAAGATGTGTCCTACACCCATACCAAGGACGACGACACCAACCAAACCATGATAGAGGAATTGGCTTGGCCAGCCTCTACCAGTGTGGAACAAATCAAGCATAATTTCTTTGCCCTCCAGCACGACAATCGCGAAGGCATGTTGGTAGTCTTTTCCACCTATCAGAGCATTGAACGTATTGCAGCCGCACAAAGTGCCATTGGCGACGAATTGACTTTCGACCTCATCATCTGCGACGAAGCCCATCGTACCACGGGTGTCACCCTCAAAAACGAGGATGAGAGTGCTTTTGTACGGGTACACGACAACAACTTTATCCGTGCCCACAAGCGTATCTATATGACCGCAACCCCACGCTTGTACAAAGAGGCTGACCAAAAACGTGCTCGCGAAAACGAAGCCTACTTGTGCAGCATGGACGATGCTGAAATCTACGGCAATGAGTTCTACCGCTTAGGTTTTGGTGAGGCTGTGGACAAAAACCTCCTCAGCGACTACAAAGTGCTTATCCTCAACGTTGAGCCGGGCGATGTCAGCACCGAGGTGCAGATAGCCCTCTCCGGTCTCGATGCCGACACACAGAAAGAAGTGGACGCTGACGACATGGCCAAACTCATCGGCTGCATCAATGCCCTTAGTAAGCGCAGCCGCTACGACAACAAATTACTCCGCGAGATTGACCCGCAACCCATGCACCGTGCTGTGGCCTTCTGCCAAAACATCAAAGCATCCAAAGCTATCACCGCCGCCTTCAATGTTTGTCGCGATGCCTATTTGGCCAGTCTCAGCAGCGAGGAGCGCAATGGGCTTGTGCATGTCGAGGCCGACCATGTAGATGGTAGTATGGGTGCAGCCAGACGTGAAGCAAAACTATCTTGGCTCAAACGCACCCGCACCGATGGCCTCGACTGCCACCTGCTTTCCAATGTGCGCTGCCTTAGCGAGGGTGTAGATGTTCCGTCACTCGATGCTGTCATTTTCCTTGCTGCCCGCAACTCACAAGTTGATGTGGTTCAGAGCGTGGGACGTGTTATGCGCCGTGCCGATGGCAAGAAATACGGCTATATCATCATCCCCATCGTAGTACCCAGCGATGTAGATCCCGAAAAGGCTTTGGACGACAACAAACGCTATGCCGTGGTGTGGGAAATCCTCAACGCCCTCCGTGCCCACGACGACCGTTTCAACGCCATGGTCAACAAGATTGACCTGAACAAGAAGAAACCAGATACCGTACAGCTTATTCGTCCGGGAAGCCATATAATTGGCCAAGGAGAGTCCGACAATTCAGAGCATACCGAAGATTCCAATGCCTCAGAACCATCTCTCTCTTACCAAACTCAGCTGGAACTCCGTTTCGAACAACTGCAAAATGTCCTTTTTGCCCGTATGGTACGCAAGGTGGGCAGCAAACGCTATTGGGAACAATGGGCAAGCGATGTGGCAAAGATTGCTGAAAAACACATCGCACAAATCAACCATCTAATAACAGAAGAGCCCAAAGCACGAAAGGCTTTTGACAGTTTCCTCCGCGGTCTTCACAAAGACATCAACCCCTCTGTCTCCGAGACACAAGCTGTTGAAATGTTGGCTCAGCATATTATCACCCAGCCAGTCTTCGAAGCGCTCTTCGACAATAACGAGTTCACAGCTGGCAATCCTGTGAGCAAAGCCATGAACAAGATTGTTTCACTGCTCAACGAGAAGATTGACCCTGCCGACCACAAGAGCCTTGAGACTTTCTACGACAGTGTGCGCCGCCGTGCCGAAGGCATCGACAATGCCGAATCCAAACAAAAGATTATAGTGGAGCTGTACGACAAGTTCTTCACCACTGCTTTCCCGAAGGTCAAAGAACAATTGGGCATTGTCTACACACCCGTCGAGGTAGTGGACTTCATCATTCACAGCGTGGAGTATGTGCTGAATGAACACTTTGGACGTTCACTGAACGACCCTGATGTGAAAATTATCGACCCATTCACTGGCACGGGCACATTCATCACTCGCCTGTTGCAAAGCGGCATCATCAAGGATCTCGAATACAAATACAAACATGAGATATTCGCCAACGAGATAGTCCTGTTGGCCTACTACATCGCCAGTGTCAACATCGAGAATGTCTATCACGACCTTATCGGGGATACGGGCACTCGGGATACGGGCACTCGGGATACGGGCACCCTGCCCGTTAGGAGTACGAGCACCTTGCCCGTTGGGAGTACGGGCACCTTGCCCGTTGAGAGTATGGGTGACTCGCCCAAAGGGAGTACGGGCACCTTGCCCGTTGAGAGTATGGGTGTCTCATCCATAGTACAGGCTGGGAGCCTGTACCCCAAACAGGCTGGAAGCCTGTGCTCCAAGGACTACACCCCATTCCCCGGCATCTGCCTCACCGACACCTTTGAACTGGGCGAACAGATGTACGCCAAACAAAGCGGACGCACCCGCCAAAAAGAAATAGAAGGTCTCGAAACCCCATTCCAAGAAAACAGCAAACGTGTCCAACGCCAACTCAATAGCCCTATCACCGTCATCATTGGCAATCCACCGTATTCCGCAGGTCAAAAGAGTGCCAACGACAACGCCCAAAATCAACACTACCCTCTATTGGAAGAAAGACTGCAAAAGATGTATGTCGAAGGAAGTACAGCAACAAACAATAACTCCATGTACGATTCATATATTAAAGCATTCCGTTGGGCAACAGACAGATTGACAGATGATAATGGGGTAATAGCCTTTATTACCAATGCAGGATGGATAGAGAGCAATGCGGGTTCAATATTCAGAGGCTCTTTGCAAAATGAATTCTCTGATATTTATGTCCTTAATCTAAGAGGTGCCATTCGTTCAAACATGGGCAATAAAGAGGCGGCAAAGAGGGAAGGTGGTAATATTTTTGGTATCCTTACAGGTGTTGCAATCACGTTGTTAGTGAAAAAAGGAAAAACTGATGATAGAAAAGCAAAAATACGCTATTATTCAATGGACGATTATCTTTCTGCTCCAGATAAACTCAATTCCCTGAAAAAGCAAAAAGCACTTGTTGGTTATAAGTTCAATGAGATTCATCCCAATGCTCATGGTGATTGGATAAATCCTCGTAATGAGCATTTCTCGGCATATATTCCAATTGATACGAAGAAAAAATTTGATAGTTCAGCCGTGTCATTTTTCAACATCAATAGTAGAGGGTATGAATCTGGAAGAGATAGTTGGATATATAACTACTCTTCGCATACTATACATAAAAGCATTAAAAAAATGCAAGAAGAATACAACAGAAATCTTGGCTGCAAATCAGAAAAAGAGTTATGCATGGATGCAACTAAAATAAGTTGGACAAGTAATCTTATTACTAAGGTTTTACGAGGTGAGATCATTGATATTGCATACATTGTGTCCCAAGCCACCTATCGACCATTCTGTAAAGTATATGCCTATAATGGGAAGTCATTTATAAATAGACGAGGGCAAATGGATGAATTCTTCCCAACCCAATATAGTGATAACATACTTATTTGTGTACCAGGTGTAGGTGTGACAAAAGACTTCACGTGTATTATTACTAATACTATTCCTGATTTAGAGATAATAGGCAAAAGTCAATGTTTTCCTCTCTATTGGTATGAGGAGCGGAAGGGAATGCAGGGTTCTCTGTTTGATGACGGGCAGGAGAAGTATATCCGTCATGATGCCATTACTGACTTTATCCTCAAAAGGGCACGGGAGCAGTATGGCACAAAGGTACAGAAAGAGGACATTTTCTACTATGTCTATGGATTTCTGCATTGCCCCGCTTATCGCGAGACTTTTGCCAATGACCTAAAGAAGATGCTGCCACGTCTGCCTTTGGTGGAGAATGCTGAGGACTTTTGGGCTTTCAGCCGTGCGGGGCGTGAACTTGCCGACCTCCATCTCAACTATGAGCAAATCCCCGCCACTAAGGATGTTATTGTGGATTGGCACAATATGCTGCCAGGCTTAGCCGACAATGACACACCAGAAAAACTCTACCATGTTGAGCAAATGCGCTTTGCCAAAAAAGGCAAGGACAAAGACAAGAGCACCATCGAATACAACCAATTCATCACCCTACGCAACATCCCCTTGCGGGCATATGACTACGTGGTCAACGGCAAGAGTGCCATAGAGTGGGTAATGGAACGCTATTGCATCAAAGTGGACAAGAAAAGCGGCATTCTCAACGATGCCAACCAATGGGGCATTGAACACGGCAATCCAAAGTACCCATTGGAATTGCTTCAAAGCATTATTACCCTTAGCCTCAAAACCCTTGACATTGTGAAATCACTTCCTAAGGTGACATTCCAATGACCCCAATCCCGTCGATAGATTATCTCTGCCCGAAATGCCGGTGACATTACGACCAATTGGGGAGAAATGGATTTTTCCCTATCGTTCCTCCATATCGTCATGCGAAATGGTCTCTTTTAGCTTTGGATGGTTGAAAGGTAAAACCATGATTATTTGTTCTGTATATTCTTTTTTATCATTTGTTTGTGTATATGTCTGAAAAATTATGTAAATTTGCAAACTAATCTAAGAAACTACACTATTATGAAGAAGACAAGTATTATTCGAGTGGCTTTGCCATTGTTGCTCACCACAATGTTCGGCTCATGTGTTATTTACCACCCCCATAATGTCGACATTCCGCTGCTGCACGAGAAGGGCGAGATGGAAGTTGATGCAACGTTCTCCATGACAGCACCGTTGATGGGCGCTCCGGCGCTCAATGGCACATTCTCCTATGCTCCGTTCAACCATGTCGGGGTGCAGGTCGCAGCCAATCTCTCCAATACCAATGCTTACCACCTTCAGGGTGCGGCAGGCAGTTTCCTTCCGATGGGCAGCAATGCCGTGCTTGAAGGCTATGTGGGCTATGGCTATGGCAGCTCGGTCCATAACACAGATATCAATTCCGACAACACATTCCACAGGGTGGACGGCCACTACAATCTCTATTTCGGTCAAGTAAACTTAGGTTGGGTGAACCTGCTCGGCGGCGTGTTCGATTTCGGCTTCGGCTTTAAAGGCGGCATGTTGTATCCCAATTTTGAGAAGAACTTAGTGCAGGCTGACGGTACGAAGAAATTTGAAGAGAGTTTTAACAACTCGCATGTGCTGCTCCAGCCCCAATTCGTGGCTCGTATCGGTTGGCAATCGGTAAAAATCTCGTTCAATATGGGGTATGCCTATCTTACTGACTGGCCGGATAGCTTCAACTATTTCAACTACGAGAAAATAAGTGTCGGATTAGGTGTTCATTTCGACTTTTAGTTGAAGTACTGGATGAGTCATTTCTTGCCTATAACGTTGGATGAGGTAAAGCGTCTGGGGTGGGAGACGGTGGACGTGGTGCTTGTCACAGGCGACGCCTATATCGACCACCCGGCTTTTGGCACCGCCGTTATAGGCAGGACCTTGGAGGCTGCGGGCTACCGTGTGGCAGTTATCCCGCAGCCTAATTGGCGCGACGACCTGCGCGACTTCCGCAAGTTCGGCAGACCGCGTCTTTTCTTCGGCGTTACCAGCGGAGCCATGGACAGCATGGTGAACCACTACACCGCTGCCCGCCGTCTGCGCCACGACGATGCCTACACTCCCGGTGGCCAGGCGGGTTTCCGGCCCGACCGCGCCACCTATGTCTACAGCCGCATCCTCAAGCAGCTATATCCCGATGTGCCGGTAATTATTGCCGGTATTGAAGCTTCGATGCGCCGCTTAGCTCATTACGACTACTGGGACGATAAGCTATTCCCAAGCATACTAATAGACACCCCTGCCGACCTGCTCAACTACGGCATGGGCGAACGTACCACTCTCAAGATCGCCCGCCTGCTGGACGAAGGGCAACCTATAGAAGTTCTCTACCAACTTCCCCAGGTGGCCTACAGAGTCAATCAGAATATTCAGATTACTCAGAACAATCAGACTATTGAACTACACTCCTTTGAGGAATGCCAGCGCAGCAAGCGCGCCGAGGCGGACAACTACCGCATCATCGAGTTAGAGAGCAACAAGATAGAATGCGCCACCCTCGTGCAGCGGCACGGCAACAGTTTTATTGTCGTCAATCCACCCGAGCCCCCCATGACAACGGAGGAAATTGACGCCAGTTTCGATTTGCCCTATATGCGCATGCCGCATCCCAAATACAAAAAACGTGGCACCATACCAGCTTACGAGATGATCAAGAATTCGGTCAATATTCATCGTGGCTGCTTTGGGGGATGCTCGTTTTGTACCATTTCGGCTCATCAGGGCAAGCAGATTGCCAGTCGTTCGGAGGCTTCGATTCTGAAAGAAGTAAAGGCACTTGTCGAGAGAGAGGATTTCAACGGTGTCATCACCGACCTTGGCGGTCCGTCGGCCAATATGTATCGTATGGCGGGACGTAATGCCGAACTTTGCCGTCGCTGCCCACGATACAGTTGCATCCAACCCACCATGTGCCGCAATCTGCAGTCAGACCATCGGCCGCTCCTTGATTTATACAAAAAGGTATCGGCCATTCCCGGCATAAAACATGTGTACATAGGGAGTGGCATTCGTTGCGACCTTTTCACCGAGCAAAACGGCGGCTGGGATTACTTCAAGCATGTGGTGCTGCACCACGTCAGCGGACGACTTAAAGTGGCACCTGAACATACAAGTCATAAAGTGTTGTCAATGATGCGAAAGCCGTCGTTCGAACTCTTTCTTGAAACCAAGCATCGCTTTGATGAAATCTGTAAGCAGGCAGGACTGCGTTACCAATTGATTCCGTACTTTATCAGTTCTCATCCAGGGTGCCAGCTTAAGGACATGGCCGACCTCGCCGTGGAAATGAAGCGCTTGGGCTATCGATTAGAACAGATTCAGGATTTTACCCCTACGCCCATGACCCTTAGTACGGAGATGTACTATACAGGCATTAATCCCGAAAATATGGAGCCAATCTACGTGGCCACCGCTCCTGACGAAAAAAAAGCTCAAAATCTAATGTTCTTTTACTATAAGAAAGAATGTCAGCCGGCCATTCGTCAGGTTCTGCATAATCATCATCTTGACGCTTACATTCCGAAACTTTTAGGTTTTGCCAAGCCTGCAGCAAAGTATTCCTCCAAGCACTGACGTTTTGTAAATATGTCAGTATGCATGTTATTCATTTTATTTTGTTTACGAATATGTGTTTATAGTGTTACTTTAACTATAATCAGATATTAGGCTAAGTAGGCTTCCGATAGAGGCTGTTCAGAAACAAAGCGGTGACATGAGAAATGGAAAGGCTGGTAATGACCGTTTTATTCTGTTTCCCGTCGCAATGACCGATATGGGTCTGGCAGCTCTCCCTTCGCTCCTTATTCCTCAGTTCTCNNTTCTCCCATCGTTCTCCCATCGTTCTCCCATTTCAAAAGGATAACTGAGGGAGAACTGAGGTCGAAGGGTGGACGAAAGAGCGAACCAAGGGCAGTGCGAAAGGGACTTGCACAAAAAATAGTATTTGTAAGCCAATTCGGTGTATACAAGTTGATATAGTGGTATTCTTATGGACGGGATGAGGGAATGGAGTACAGACGAACAGGGTGTTGTTAGATGGCTGTGAGAAAAAATGTTCATAATTTGTCGCAATAGAAATCAGTAGTATCAGAAATAATATGTATCTTTGCAATTTAAAATTGCAATATGGACGAAGAGCATCATATTCCTGAAGAACAGACCTGGAGTGCAGAAGAGGGTGAGCCACAGAACACTGGCTCAGACTCTGCGACACAGAACCCTGCATCTTTGGCTGAAGAGCCGACGGGCGAAGGCTCGACATTGTCGCTAAACGGCATGTTCCGCGACTATTGGATTGACTATGCATCCGATGTTATCCTTGACCGTTCGGTGCCTGATATCGACGATGGATTGAAGCCTGTCCAGCGTCGTATTCTCCATGCCATGAAAGAGACTGACGACGGACGTTTTACAAAGGTAGCGAACATTGTGGGTACGACGATGTTGTATCATCCCCACGGCGATGGCTCCATTAACGATGCGTTGGTGAAAATGGGGCAGAAGAACCTGTTGGTTGATTGTCAGGGTAACTGGGGTAATATATTGACAGGTGATGGTGCCGCTGCCGGCCGTTACATTGAGGCTCGTCTCTCGAAATTTGCCAAGGAGGTGGTGTTTAATCCCAAGACCACGCAATGGAAACCAAGTTACGACGGCCGCAAACAGGAACCGGTGACGCTGCCTATTAAATTCCCGCTATTGTTGTCCCAGGGTACGAAAGGCATTGCGGTGACACTGACATCGAACATATTGCCGTACAATTTTTGCGAGTTGATAGAAGCGTCTATCAATGTACTAAAGGATGAGCCGTTTGAGATTTATCCCGACTTCCCCACGGGCGGACTTATTGATGTGTCGAAGTATAATGATGGTGCCTTGGGAGGAAGGTTGCGTATACGTGCCAGGATGCACTATGACGACAAGCGCAAAGCCATTGTCATCACCGAAATACCGTATACGGTGACTACCGATGTGTTGATAGACAGTATTTTGAAAGCCAACGAGAAGGAGGAAATCAAGATAAAGAAGGTTGATGACAACACTGCTGCCGAAGTGGAGATAGTGTGTTATTTGCCTTCGGGTGTATCGCCGGACCAGATGATTGACGCGCTCTATGCTTTTACCAACTGCCAAATAAATTTCTCGCCGCAGACCTGCGTGATTGTGGACAACAAGCCCGTTTTCATGACGGCAAGCGATATATTGCGCCATTCAACTCTGCGCACAAAGGATTTGTTGAGACAAGAGTTGGAGATTCTGCTTGCAGAGTTGGAGGACCGCTGGCATTGGGTCTCGTTAGAGAAGATATTCTTCGAGAAGGGTATATATAAAATCCTGGAACGCCAAGATTATAAGACTTGGGAAGACCAAGTGACAGGAATAGAGCATGGTTTTGATCCTTACCGAAACCTTTTCCGCAAGGAGATAACCCGTGACCATGTGTTGAAATTGTGCGAGAAACCAGTCCGCAAAATCTCCAAATTCGACATCAAGAAAGCCGAGCAGGAGATTGCCAACATCGAAATGGATATAGAGGAGACCAAGAACCACTTGGCTCATCTAACCGAGTACGCCATTCATTATTTCCAGCATATCCTTGAGACTTACGGCAAGGGGCGTGAAAGGAAGACCGAGATACGTAATTTCGAGGACATTCAGGCTGCCAACGTGGCTATGGCAAACGAAAAACTCTATGTCAACATGGCTACAGGTTTTGCCGGAACGGGATTGAAGAAAGACGAGGGTGCCGAGTATGCTTTTGATTGCTCAATGATGGACGATATCATAGTGTTCCGCACCGATGGCACAATGGTGGTCACCAAAGTGCAGGAGAAAGCTTTTGTGGGTTCATCGGCATGCAAGGAGTTGTTGCATATAGGTCTTTTCCGAAAGAAGGACGACCGCACGGTATACAATATGGTGTATCGTGACGGGGCAATGGGCTTTGCCTTTGTAAAACGTTTTTCCGTAGTGGGTGTAACGCGCGACACGGAGTACAACCTTACACAAGGAACCAAAGGCACCAAGATACTCTATTTCACAGCCAATCCCAATGGCGAGGCGGAGGTCATCACCGTTCACCATGCTACTAAGGCCAAGTTGAAAAAGGTGAGCTTTGATTTCGACTTTGCCAAACTGGCTATCAAGGGACGCAAGGCCATGGGCAATATATTGACGCGCAATGCTGTGCGCAACATCACCAAGAAAGGGGAGGGAGTTTCGACTCTCGAAGCCCGTGAGATTTGGTTTGACCCAACGGTAAGAAGACTGAATGTGAACGGAGCAGGCGACTCGTTAGGTCGTTTCTCGGGCAGAGACCGTGTGTTCACCCTCACCCAGTCGGGCTATGTGCGCCTTTCGGGTCAGGATTTGAGTACTCACTTCGACGATGATATGATAGAGATACGCAAGTATAACGCCCGCACTATTGTTACAATACTGTATCAGGAAGGGGAGACGGGCAGTTACTATTTGAAGCGTTTCCAGCCCGAGGACAGCGACAAGAAGTTGCCTTTCATCGATGAGGGCGACAGGCTGGTGTCCTACAGTCTCGACACATACCCCAATCTGCATGTCAGCTACGACGAGGCATCGGGCAAGAAGATATTGGAGGAGGACATTAATGTGGATGAGTTTATCGCTGTGAAGGGATACAAGGCTAAGGGCAAACGTGTGACAACCAGCAAAGTGAAGGCGTTTACCTGGTTGGAACCCGGAGCAGAGCCGGAGCCTAATCCTGATGATGAGACTGAAGAGGATGGTTTGAACGATGTCGATGAAGGACGTGAAGGGTTTGCCGAAGGAACACAGACGTCGCTGTTTTAATGCAATGATTTAAGAAGTTAAGAATAATGACCTGTTAGCAAATTGGTTTCTAATTTTCAATTATTATCATGAAGATATTGGTTGTATTGCCCCGATTCCCTTATCCGCTTGAGAAAGGCGACAAATTGAGAGCCTTTTATCAGATTAGGGAATTGTCCAAACATAATGAAGTGTATCTTTTTTGTGTGTCGCACACGAAAGTTCCCCCAGAGAGTATAGAGAAGTTGACACCTTATTGTCGCGACATCAAGGTGGTGCATTCTCCCCGTTTGGTTAATTATAAGAATGTTCTGAGGAACTATTTGTATACAAAATCGTTGCAGATAGGATACTGGGACTCGCTGAAGGCCCGTCGCAGTTATAAGAAATTCGAAAAGCAGGTAGTGCCGGATGTTATCTACAGCCAAATGGTGCGTACCATGACGTTGGTGAGCCGTTCGCCTATCCCTAAGGTGATGGATTTTCAGGATGCCCTCTCGATGAATACAGAACGGCGTATGGAAAAATCACGGGGATTGTGGCACTATATTCTGCATTTTGAGTTTAAGATGCTGAGATCGACGGAGTATAATTCGTTTAGGATTTTTGATGCGCTGACGATTATTTCCGAGACTGACAGTGAGGCGATACCGCATCGTAAGAACGGTGATATTATTGTTGTTCCAAATGGGGTGGATTTCGAATACTTTAAGCCCCTTGAGCGAGAAAAAGAATATGACATAGTTTTCTGTGGCAATATGCGCTATGAACCGAATGTTTATGCATCGCAGTACTTGGTTAAAGAGGTGATGCCTATAGTGTGGCAGGAGTTCCCGCAGGCGAAATTGCTGCTGGCCGGCGCTTACCCCAAGAACAAGGTGAGCCATCTGGCCAGCAAGCTTGTCACGGTTTCGGGTTATGTGGACGACATACGCGAAAGCTATGCTTCGGCACGCATCTTTGCCGCTCCCATGCAGACGGGTTCAGGGTTGCAGAACAAGTTGCTGGAAGCGATGGCCATGAAGCTGCCTTGTGTCACCACATCTATAGCAAATGACTCGCTTCGTGCTCAAGAGGGCAAAGATGTGCTTATTGGAAATACCCCGTATGAGTTTGCAGAACATTTGATAGCATTGCTGCGTGACCAACAGTTGCGCGACCAGTTGGCTGAGAACGGCTACGCTTTTGTTTGCGACAATTATAGTTGGGATGCTGCAGGGGAGAAATTGGAAGGGGTGCTGCAGAATGTTGTTAATGCAGGATTGAGCAAGGTGGCATACGAGCGACATAACCGCAAATAGATGGTTTGTGTATTAGGACATTGCAGGAATCGAGAGCATGAGTTGGAAACCGAATAACCACGGTAAATGGAAGAGCCCCACGGGAGCTTGGGAAGCCGAGGGGTTGCCCAAGAAACGCCCAACGCCACAGGAACGGAACACCTTCAGCACAGAGGAGGTGCCGGAAAAAGCTATACTGGTGAGCGTGTGCAGTGGCGGCACGACGATGGAACGTACACAAGAGTGCCTGAATGAATTGGCTTTTCTGCTTGACACCGCTGGCGGCATACCGGTAAAACAGGTGATTCAGAAATTGGAACGTCCAGATACACGTACATATGTGGGCAGCGGCAAATTAGAGGAGATTAAGGAGTACAAGAATGCATTAGATGCCGACTTTCTGGTGTTCGACGATGAACTGTCGCCTGCACAGCTGCGCAATCTGGAACGCGAGTTTGAGTGCCGGATTTTGGACCGCACCACGTTGATTTTGGATATATTCGCCAAGCGCGCCCGTACCAGTATCGCCAAGACACAGGTGGAACTGGCACAGTTGCAGTATATGCTGCCTCGTTTGACCCGCATGTGGACACACCTTGAGCGGCAGCGCGGTGGTATCGGTATGCGCGGGCCGGGCGAGACACAGATTGAGACCGACCGCCGACTGATTACCGAGAAGATTGCCCTGCTGAAAGAGAAGCTGAAGGATATTGACAAGCAGAAGGTGCAGCAGAGGAAGAACCGCGAGGCACTGGTGCGTGTGGCATTGGTGGGATACACCAATGTGGGCAAGTCGACGCTGATGAACCTGCTGAGCAAGAGCGAGGTGTTTGCCGAGAACAAGCTCTTTGCCACGCTGGACACCACGGTGCGCAAGGTGGTGCTGGGCAATCTGCCCTTCCTGCTCACCGACACGGTGGGTTTTATCCGCAAGCTGCCCCACGGACTAGTGGAGTCGTTTAAGTCGACGTTAGACGAGGTATGCGAGGCGGACCTGCTGATGCACATTGTCGATATTTCCCACCCTGACTACGAGGAGCAGATCAACGCCGTGAACCGAACATTAGAGGAAATCGGCGCTAACAACAAGCCTACTATCCTTGTGTTCAACAAGATTGACGCCTATACCTTTATTGAGAAAGAAGAGGACGACTTGACACCCATGACCAAGGCCAACTGGACACTGGAGATGTTGAAGGACAGCTGGATGGCTCGGCAGTCGGAAAAAAACGACACCCTGCACACTATCTTCATCAGTGCCGCCAACCGCGAGAATATCGACGAGCTGCGGAATGTTATGTACGAGGAGGTGAAGAAAATCCACGCGGTGAGATACCCTTACAACAACTTCTTGTA